>DASTLJ010000244.1:0-6094 GCA_035715125.1 Verrucomicrobiia bacterium | reverse complement strand
GGGCAGGCGAGACGCCGGCCCTACGTTGGCACTCCACGGGGAAGGGTGAGCCAGTTCGCGAGATTTCCATTTCTATTGTGCCTCTCGTCATTTGCGAGCCATCGAAGGTTCCGGATCTCTCGACCGGAACTGAGTGTGGTGCAGCCGGGCGTAAGTCTGCCCGCGGGCGAGAAGCTCGTCGTGCGTGCCGCTTTCGGCAATCTGTCCGTCTTTCAAGACCAGGATAACATCCGCGCGACGCACGGTGGAGAGGCGATGGGCGATGATGAACGTCGTGCGGCCGCGCATGAGGCGTTCGATGGCTTGCATGACCGACTGCTCGGTCTCGGCGTCGAGCGCGCTGGTCGGTTCGTCGAGAATGAGAATGGGCGCGTTTTTCAACAGCGCCCGGGCGATGGAGAGGCGCTGGCGTTCGCCTCCGGAGAGCGTAGCGCCGCGCTGCCCGAGGGGTGTGTCGTAGCCTTTCGGCAGCTTCTCGATGAAGTCATGGGCGTTGGCGGCGCGCGCGGCGGCCTCGATTTCCGCGCGCGGGGCATCGGGTCGGCCGAAGGCGATATTCTCGGCGACCGTGAAAGGGAACAGGAACGGCTCCTGCATGACGAGCGCGACGTGCGCTCGCAAATGGTGAAGTGGCAGGTCGCGCAGATCGCGGCCGTTCAGCAGCACCCGGCCCTCGGTCGGGTCGAAGAACCGGGGAAGGAGATTTACCAGCGTGCTTTTGCCTGCGCCGGTCGGACCGACGATGGCGACGGCCTGACCGGGGCGCACCTGGAAGGAAACGTCGAGGAGCACGGGACGGCCCGGCTCGTAGCCAAAGGCGACGTGGTCGAATTGAACGTGGCCGTGCACCGCTTCGGGCGGGACGATCCCGGGCTTGTCGGCGACTTCCGGCGGCGCGTCCAGCACTTCGAGTACCCGGTCGATGCTCGCGCTCTGGCCTTGCAAGGCGGCAAATACGCCGGCAAAGGTCTTCATCTGTGTTTGCAGCGCGGCCAGATAGGCCACGAAAACCAGCAGGCTCCCGACGCCGTCGAGTTGCTTGTCGAGAACATGGCGCGCGCCAACGGCCAGGATGACGCCGGTACCGAGCGTGGTCACCAGTCCGGTACTGAGGCTGTTGATGCTCCCCAGGAAGGTGGCGCGCTGTTGTGCCGCGATGGCGCTGTCGGCGTGCTGTCGGAACCGCTCCTGTTCGCGTTGCTCCTGGGCGAAGGCCTGCACCACGGGAATGCCCGTCAAGGTTTGATGTATGTGCGCCTGGAGCCGGCTTTCGATCTCGCGCTTGAGCCGGGCGGCCGCGCGGAGCGGTTTGCCGAGGAGAAACGACGCGACCACCATGAACGGCGCGATGGCCAGCGCGATGAGCGTGAGCGTCACGTCGAGCTGCAGCATCAGAAACACCATTAAGCCAATCGTGAGCAGCGCGTGGCCCGGGGCGAAGACGAGCGTGTCGAGCACCTGGTACACGCACCAACTGTCGGTGTTGATGCGGCCCATCGTGTCGCCGACGGGCGTGCGCGCGTGGAACAGCAGAGACCGGCGCTGGAGCCGCGCGAAGAGATCTTCGGCCACGTCGAACACCATGCGGCGGCCCCGGGCGGTCCAGCCGCGTGTGACCACGAGTTCAACCACACTGTTCAGCGCGAACAACACCAGCCCGGCGAGAACGATGACGATGAGAAGCGCCGAAGGAGTCGGACTCAAATGAAAAGCGCGGAAGACGGTTTGAAACACCGCCGGCACCGGCTTCGAGCGCAGCACGTGGTCGACGAGCAGCTTCAGCGGCCACGGCTGGAGGGCTGCCAGCACGGAGGCCAGGAAGGTCAGGAGCCCGATGACGCCAAACGCCTGCCGATGAGGCGCGGCGTAGGCCAAAAGGCGTCGAAACTTGCGCATGTGCTGGTTGGAGTCGCCGTTTATCGTAGCTGCGACCGTCAGGTCGCGGGCTGCATTTTCAAACAGCAACGGAGTCGATCCCGACGCACATCGTCCGGCATCCCCGCCCGCGACCTCACGGTCGCAGCTACGCCGGAATGCAGGCCGCTGGGCGGAAGGCGGAGCAGGGGCGCCGGTACCGTGAGGCAAAGCGTAGCGCGGGCTAGGGCTGGTGGACACGGTAAAAACGCCGCGTGGCGGAGAGGTTGGCGTCCGTGACTGTGGCCATCGAACCATTCCCCGCCACGTTCGTGAATGGTTGCCAATCGATTAGCGAAACCAACGACGTTGCGCGCAAGGCGTAGTAGCTCTTGCCGGCTTCGGTGGGGAACGAAAATGTAAAGCTGCCGCCGGCCCAGGTTGGATTCACAATCGTCACCGGCAGCGCCGCGGGAGGCCCGGTGAGCGTGGCGGCCTGAAGCGTCACGTTGCCGAAATCGCCGTCGAACAGCGTGTCGGCGCGATATTGGACGATGAGCGATTCGCCAGCGGAGGCCGCGGCGTAATCGAGTGTATACACGGCGTAGGCGTCGTCGAAGACATTGCTCACGGAGGTGTCTGTGTAGGCGGCGGCACTGAAATCACTGAGCCAGGCCTGAAAATTGGCCTGCATGCCGTAGCCGCCGACGTAGAGCTTGAGCCGGCGCGGCGTGGTGTCGGCCGGGACCGTCAAGTGGAAGCCGGAGTCTTGTCCAATGATGAACACGCCCGTGGGCGTGGCGCTGGCCTCCAGCACGGGGGTGCCATCCGACCAGGAGTACCGCGTGTAGTTGTTCGAGTACTGCATGACGGGGTGGGAGCCGAGCACGGTGAAATCGCTGATGCTCTGGCCGACACCGGATTTGTGATCGAAGCTGGTCGGAGCCGACAGACCCCAGTGCGCCCAGTCCGCGGTGCCTTCGGTCGTCAGGTTCACCTGAGCGGGAGGATTCGCCACAGTGCCCGCGAGCGCGCCGCCTGTAGCATAAACGAAAACCTCCACGGGCAGCGTGGACCCCGTAGCCGCATCGTTGTCCGTAGCCTCCGCCGTCAGGCTGTAGCGACCGGGCATGGATGGGGTCCATGAGGCGCTGTAGGGGCTGGTGGTGTCCTGGCCAATCCTGTCGCCGTCGGCGAAGAACTCGACCTTGTTCACGGTGCCGTCGAAATCGGACGCGGTAGCGCTGAGCGTGATGTGTGTGCCGACCGGGAAGTTCGCATTGTTGGCCGGGTTGGTGAGCAGGACGCTGGGCGGATTGTTGCCGCCGGGGATCGAAAGGGCGGCGGCGTGGAGGGTGACGTTGGCGTCGGGCCGAAACCCCATAACCAGCGTCCAGCGAATCCGCAGCGTTTGGCCGGCGGAGGCCGCGGCATAGTTGAACGTGTACTCCCGGTTCACGCTGCCCATCATGCTCGACAGAGTATTGTTCTGGTAGGCCGTGGCGCTGCCATCGCTGAGCGTGGCCGTCATCTCGCCCCGCGCGTCAAAGAGGCCGACGTAAACCTTCAGCGTCCGCATCGTCGTATCGGCGGGGACAGTAAACTCGAATCCAGTGCCGATGGAGGGAATGCCGTACGCCCACACGCCGGTGTGCGTATCGTTGACGACCGGCTCGGGTGTGCCGTCGCTCCAACTGTAGCCATGGGCTAGGTCGGTGACCTGGAAAACGAATAGAAACGCGTTCGTACCCGCCGCTGCGAGTTCCGTGAAGTCGCTGATCCTGGGCAACACGCCGGCCTTGCGGTTAAGGCTGGTTGCGGTGTAGAGGCCCCAATGAATCCAGTCCAGCGGGCCGTTGGTGGTCAGATTGACGACCGAATTCGCAGCGAGACTGGAAAAGGAGCCGGAGAGCATCGCTCCGCGGGCGGGCGCGACGATGAGAACCCCGGCCGCAATGGCCAGCGTGAGAAGAACAAATCGACGGGACATGTGGTAAACCCCAAAAGGGAAGAGTCACCAGCGGACGGCCTCGACGTGCCAGTCGAAGAACAGTTGATTGCGCACCGCGCCGTGCACCGGGCTGTTGGGCAACGCACTCCACCAGTCTGGTCTGACGAAGGCCACGCGCGGATGGCTCTGGTCCATGTCCGTGATGGCAAAGGTGCTCGAGGGCGGCAGATGGTCGTCGAAGGAAGTGATTTTGAGTGAGTTGGTGGTGTACGGCGCCTCGGGATAGCCGAAGGGAAAAACGCGGCTGACCGGATTCGGATCGATGTCGTCGTTGAGCAAGTACACCTTCTGCCCGTACCCTTCGCCAAAGTCCGGCACCTCTTTCTGGAAGGAAGGACAAATCAATACTTGGACCACGACCGGTTTGGAGGAGGGCAGGGGCAGGCCGACGTAGGGCGCAATGTGATAGGAAAGGTGCTTTTTGCTCCCGACAGTGTTGTCGTAGTCCACACGCACGCCGGAAAGCAGCGGGCCGGGCAGGAAGTCCTCGTTGTCATCGGCATACATGTGGATGGCGATGCCGACTTGCTTGAGGTTGGAGAGACAGTGGACCTGGCGCGCCTTGCCCTTGGCTTTGGCCACGGCCGGCAGGATCAAGCCCGCCAAAATGCTGATAATGGCCACCACCACCAGCAATTCTAACAAAGTGAACCCGTGCCGCCTCCTTGCGAACAACAGGGTCCCCTGCGGAGAGGAACCATTCATACCGTGAACTCCTGATTCAGCCGTCAGCCTGATTGGCGACTGGCGGCAGTAAAATTCCGACCCGCCGGAACCGCGTCGGCTGCGTCGGCCAATCAATCGGAAATTCGGCAGCAACCGTAGCAAAGAAAACGGGTTTTGCACGCGAAAAGTTGTGCTTGCTGGCCGCGTAGAATACGGAGAGTGACTTAGGGTTTTCCTTGATGGAGTAATCGTATTGCGAGGCCGGGAACTTTGTCGTAAAGGAAACGCCATGCGATTCCTTCGGCGCTATCAAAGCCTGATCCTCGCGGTCGCCGTCCTGTTGTGCTGCTCGATCATGGTGGTGCGGCAATTCCTGCTCAATCAGGCAGCCCATGTCGAACTGCGGGAAGATTTTCTCCTGCTTCACGAGCGCGGCAACGCCAGGGAAACCGAGCGTCTGTATCAACTGCTCGTCCAGGATCTGCCTTCACTGAATACACGCTGCCTGGTCGAAGACCTCCAGCGTACTGCGATGCTCATCAATCCCGCCAAATTGCAGCCGGAAAATTTTGTCTGGAAATACCACCAGTGCGTGAAGAACGAAATGTTCCGACGCTCCGAAACCCGCGCCGCCCACGCGCTGAAACGGGCGTCGCAGAATTAGCTCTGATTCCGCCTACCGAGCATGAAACGCCCACAGCCCGTAGCCGCCGACGTGAGGAGGCGGATTCGTCGCCTGGCCCGGCCCATCCGCCTCCTCACGTCGGCGGCTACACAACGCAAGCGCTATCCAGGCTAAAAGGCCTTGCGCTCAAACCACTGCGGTCCCCTTTCCCTTATGCCGCCGCCCCTGACCTCCCACCGCGTGACCGTCGATGGGAAATTCTTTCGCTGCGAGGGCAGGAAGTTTTTCGTCAAGGGGGTCACCTACGGGCCGTTTGCGCCCGACTCTTACACCGGGACGTTCCCCTCAGCCAATCGGACCGCGGCCGATTTCAAGCTGGCGCTCGAACTCGGGGCAAATGTGCTTCGCGTCTACTATGTGCCGCCGCTGTGGTTTCTCGACCTGGCGGCCGAGCACGGATTGAAGGTCCTGATCGACATCCCCTGGGCGAAGCACCTCTGCTTTCTCGACTCGAAGGAAGCGCAGGCGGACGCCCGCCACACCGTGCGCGACGCGGTGCAGTCCGCCAAAGGCCATCCCGCCGTCTTTGCCTGGAGCGTGGTCAACGAGATCGCCGCCGAGGTCGTCCGCTGGAGCGGCGTGAGGCGGATCGAGCGGTTTATCGATTCGCTCGTGGCGGAGGCCAAGGCCATCGACCCCGACTGCCTCTGCACGTTCACCTCGTATCCCCCGACGGAGTATCTCCAGCCCCGGAGCATCGATTTCGTCTGCTTCAACGTTTATCTGCACCAACGCCCCTCATTCGAAGGCTACCTGGCCCGGCTGCAAACCCTGGCCGACGCCCGGCCCCTCGTGCTCGGCGAATTTGGCATGGACTCGATTCGCGAGGGCGAAGCGCACAAGTGTGAGTTCCTGGCGTGGCAGATTGAATCGGCGTT
>DASTLJ010000243.1:0-4402 GCA_035715125.1 Verrucomicrobiia bacterium | reverse complement strand
GTAGGCGTTGTCGCCGCCGCCGAGCGGCCAGCCGAAGAAATTCGATCCGGAAATGACGTAGCTGCTGAAGGGAATCACCAGCCCGGGTTGAGGCCCATTGGTCGCCGCAGCGAAGGGCCTGCAGTACTGGCGGAATTCCGGCACTTGCCACAGGTCGTCCTTGTAGTGCTCGGGCTTGGACAGTTCCGTCCGCCATTGCAGGGCGTTGGGTGTGCCATTGGTGTCGTCCTCCTCCAGCGGAATGCGGAAGAGTTCGTAACGCATCGAAAAGGTGGCGAACTCGATCTGCGGCTGGTTGAAGCCCATGCGGGTCTTGAGCAGATCATAGTTGGCCTTGAGTATCGCCAGGCTCTCCGAGAGGCCACCGCCACCTATGGCGGGCTGGCCGTCTTCGTTGGAGATGCCGAGAGTGCGCGCCTTGATGATGTCTTGAAAGATGTTGCCCGGCGCGCCCGGGTCATCCGGACGGAGGTTGGTCTCGTAGTCGTAAGTGGCGGCCGCGATGTAGGTGTAGCGGGCGGCCAGGTCGAAGGCGGAGCGGTACTTTTCGAGAGCCGCGTTGCGGGCGATGCGGAAACTCACGTCCTGATACCGGTTGGCTTGCGTCATGGCGGCGGTGCGCTTGTTGAAGTATTCGCGCTCCTGCATCAGCCGGAAACCCTCGGCGAGCTTGGCCCGATACTGGTCCGACATCTCGCGCATATGCTCGATGGCCTTGAAGATCTCGACGCGCTTGATCCCCTCGTCGCCCACGAGGTTCTCCAGTTCGACCAGGGATTGCTTGAGCGCGAAATTGCGATCCAGCGCGTCCACGTCGAGATCCTTGATGATCGCCTCCAGCTCCCGGTCCAACTCCGCCCGGGTGGCCAGCTGTGTGAACGTGAGCTGCAAGATGCGCGGGATCAAGCTCAGCAGGTCGGCCGCGAGGTTGATCGGGATTTTGATGGCTTTGCTCGGGCCGTTCCCAGGTGACACGGCCAACCCAAAGATCGGCAGGTTGATGTCCGACCCATCGGCCAGGTCGTGACCTACATCCGAGATCGTGTTCGCGATCAATTCGGCGATGGCGGCACCCGCCTGGAAGCCGATTTGCCGGCTGGCGAGGCCGGTGGCCGTGTCCAGATGGCTTTGCAGGCGGGCGCGCACGTCAGCGTTCAGGTCATACTGGGCATTGAGCAGACGCAGTTGGCGAATGATGCCGGTGGTGAGGGCATCCCACTCCGCCATGGCTGAGGCCACATCCCCCTCTGCCTGCAGCAACTGCGAAAGGAGGGCTTGCAACTCACCCGGCGACGCGCGCCGGCCCCACTCCGACGGCGCCTGGAAGGTGTAACCCGCCGTGCTGAGCGGCAGGTGCAACGACGCGGCGAAGGCACTGTCCGCCAGGCGCGGCGGGTTGCCCGAGGCGTTCGAGTAATCGGTGTAGTTGACGATCTGATAGTTCGTCGGCGTGCTTCCCTGGAAGCTCTCGGCGTAGCTCTGCCGCAGCGGATTGTCGATACGCAGCAATCCGGACGAGGTGAGCGTCTGGAGGTAGTTGCTCGAGTAAACCGCCGTCTGCCGCGGCACCGTGGAATCATTGATCTGTCGCACATCCACGTAAGCGAACAGCATCGTATCCGGACCCTGATACCCGGCCGGATATGCCCGGCCCGAGCCGATGGTGCCCTCGTAGGGGGAACCGAAGATTTCGATGAGCTGGTTGCGGTACGCCAGGTCCTCCTGGAACACATCGATGCGGAACGCCTCCTCGCTGTTGGCGACCTCGCGGATGCTGTTGTTGATGTCCGAGGCGTTCTTGAAGATGGCCGTCGCGTTCTTGAGTGCCTGCAACGCGCGCTCGAAAATCTGGTCGAAGTGGAACAGCCCCTGCACCGCGCGGGTGCCAATCTGCGCGGTGGAACCGACCTCGAGGAAGGTCGGATCGATGTCAAAGGTGATCGCCCCGTTGGCCACGCCGATGGGGTTGTTGCCGCTGCTGGCCTCCTCGACTTTCGATTGAACCATGGCGAGGTTCGCGGAGATCAACGCGATGTCGTTCACCGTGGTGCGGTCCACCTTGGCGATGCCCGTGAGGTTGGTGTTCGGATGCGTGGCGGGCAGCAGCGCGTTGGCGGTCACCCAGTCGAAAAACGCCCCCTGGCCGGCCCGGCGCGCCCATTCCTCAAAGCCCCACGCGCGGTTCTTGTCCGTATCGAGATAGCCCTGCCACTGCCCATCGGGGTTGGCCACGTACTTCTCCCGGTAGGTCATGTTCACGATCTCCGCGCCGGCCTTCGCCTTGGCGGCCGCGATTTGGGCAAACTTCCGCTCGTCGAGGTAATCCACCGCCACGACGATGTCCTGAATGTTCACGTACTCGGAGCGCGAAACCCAATTGAAGTAAGGATGGGTGAGCAGCTCGTATTGGTAACGCAGTGCTGTCAGGTAATGGCCCCACGCGTCGCCATGGCCCTGCGGATAGAAGATCTGCGCGTCCCGTTCGTCGATGAAGCCGTCGAGAGTGACGTCCGTGACGTTGTAGTTGTGCGCGTAGGCTGCCTCGCCTTCGCCCGAGGTGAAATTCCAGAACAGCCGGTTATAGACCGGCCGCGCGTAGAACGCATCCAGCCCGCGCAGCAGCGCCAGTTCCTCTTCGAGCAGTGAGGACACCTGGTTCTGGAACGCGAACACCGCGGGCTCCAGGTAGCCGTAGAGCTCGGCATTGCTGCTGTCGAAGGCGATGGTCGGATTCTCCGCGTCCGCATAGGCTTCGTTGCCCAGCAGTTGGTAGAAGTCACCCAGCCGCGTGGAAGCCAGTTGGAGCGCGTTGGCGATGCCGGGCGTGGAAATCGGCGTCGAGAGATCGATGCTCAGGTTCTTCGCCCGCTGGAAAATCGTTTCGTAGAGCTCAATCAACCCGACGTTCTCAATGACGTTTTGAGCCGGGTTCAAGGCGACCGGTCCCTCGAAACGTTGGCCCAACTGGCGCAGGATGCTGGAGTAGGTGGCCGGATTGTCGCCGGTGAAGTCGCGGATGCGCGCCTCGTAGGGATTCACCGCTCGGAGCACACGCTTGACCCAGCCCTCGGCCAGTTGCGGCTGATAGTCGGGGAAGCCATCGCCATCCACGTCATTCGGGGTCGAGTTGCCGGCGCCAGCCCATTGGAACGGGATGCTGGAGGCGCCATTGGCCTGGGGCACGGCCCAGTTCACGCCGTCATGCGCGTCGTTCTTGTGACGGTAGCGCAGGAAGAAAAGCGAATCGGCCAGCAGGGCTTCCGGCGCGCTGGGATTGCCCTTCAACGTGAGCTGATAGAAACCCACGCCCTGATTGCCGGACGGATCGCCGAAAAGTTTCCATGGATTGGGTGCGGGCTGGAGATCGGGCGTCAGCGCGGACGTGCCGTCCTCGGGCCGGTACCACCACTCGAACACGAGGTCGTCCGCGTTGGCCCCGAAATCGCCGGTGTGCCGCAGGACGATGTTCTCGTCGAACACATTGTCCGAAAGGATGGTCTTGATCGCGCCGCGATAGCGTTGGCGCTTGTCCACTTTGATGACGAACAACGTGACCGGCGCCCCGCCCAGACTCGGATGATTGTTCTCCGCGATGGTGACGTAGCTGATGTCGGGGGTCGGGTCATTGGGGTCGAGGAAGTTGGGATTCGTCACCAGCGCCAGGCCCGGCCCGAGCGCCTGGAGCGACGCGGCTTTCGTCTTGTCGCGCCGAACGCTGACGATGCCCGTCGTATTGGTCTGCAAGAGCGCCGTGCCGTTGGCGTTGCGGATGATCTCCTGTTCCAGGCCGACGCGATACGCCGTATCCACACCGTTGTTGCCTTGATCTAGTCCGTTCGGATTGCGGGCCAGATTGAAAAGCTCCCGGGCCTTCGTGGCGAAGGTCGTGCCGGCCAAATCTTTGAGCGGGCTGTCCGACGTCGAGCCATCGAGCAACTGCCCCTCGCGCGGGGTCATGATGTTCGGCTCCAGCACATAGACCGCGCCCGGCGCCGCCGTCAGCGTCGGCTCGCCGATGGACTTGTCGTTGAGAAGACCCTGGATGCCGAGCTTGCCGAGAATCGGATCGTAGAACACGCGCTTCTGCAATGAGGACGGCAATTCGACGAAGAAGTACTTGCCGTTCCGGACACGGGTCCGGCCGTTGGCCGGCTGGAGAATTGCAGGCAGCGTGGCGAGCGGAAAGTCCACCGTGCGTTGCTCAAGGCCTTGCATGAGCCGCGCCGTGTAGCGCGTGAAGAGGAGCTGATTATCCATCTTCGGATTGAGCGTGTCGAAGACGACTTCGCCCGCCGCGAACGCGACCACGCCCGGCAGCCCTGGGGTGTCGACCACGTCGATGTCCCCCTCGGGGGTCTCGACAACAGTGAGTGGATTGTCACTGTGAAATTCGCCGCCGGAG
>DASTLJ010000242.1:0-13041 GCA_035715125.1 Verrucomicrobiia bacterium | reverse complement strand
AGACCGATTTCCCGCCCGGCTTGCCGGCGTGGTTCGGCTCATCGGGCTCGCGCGAGGCGAACCGGTTCCTCCAGACGATCAGGCCGTTCGTGCCCTCGATGAGCACGCGGTCCGCGAAATTGTCCCCCGCGGCCAGATTGGTGAGCGGCACCGTGAGGGGCGCCTGAATGGTCTGCCTGGCGCCGAGCACGTTTACGACCACGACACTATAAGCGCCGCCATTGGTCGACTCCGTGGATGGGATGGTAAAGCAACGATCGGTCGCCCCTGGGATATTCTGGCCGTTCAAGCGCCATTGGTAGGCAAGCGGCGGCGTTCCAGAGGCCGTCACGCAGAGCGTCACGGGCTGGCCGAGTTGAGCGTTCGTCCCGGCGGGTTGCGTCTCGAGGACCGGCGGCGTGCGGACCTGCACCGGCGGGGAGAACTCCGACGTGCTGCCCGCGGGATCGGTCGCCGTGGCCGTGACGAATTGCACGAACGTGGCGGTGACCGGCAACGACACGGAGAAGTCCTGGCTTCCCCCGTTGCGGAGGATCACGGTCGTCGAACCGATATGGACCGCCCCTTCGCCAAAGCCCGACGGGTCGGCCGCGTCGTTGAGGTAGAAGTCGAGCCGATATTCCGCATCGCTCACTGAATCCAGCGAGCCGTCGATGGTGGTGACACCGTCAATGGAACGGGCGTCGGCGAGGATGGGAAAATTCTGCAAGCCATTTGGGCCCGTGTCGGCGTCGGTCGCGTCGTTCGACGTCGGACCGTCGAGAGCGAGGTCGATGCCCAGCAGTTCATTGGAGAGAATGGAGTTCCCTTGCAGAGTGTTCCCCGCGCCTGCATCGGAGTTGAGCCCGATGCCGTTGCGGCGGTTGAACGCGATGACGTTGGCCGCGGCGCCGGACGTGCCACCGATGAGGTTGCGGGCCGCATTCGAGCCAATCAGGACTCCGTCCAGCACGTTGCCGAGCGGAAGGAGGCCGTCGGCCGCAACGCCGATCAAGTTGCCTTGAATGATGTTGCTGATTGCGCCACCGCCCGCGATCTGCAAGCCGGCGTTGCCGTTGCCGGAAATGAGGTTGCCCTGCACGACGTTGGCGGGCGAGCCGATGAACAGCCCATCCACCACGTTTCCCGGCGCGTTGGTGCCGGTGGCATCCGTGCCCAGGTAGTTGCTCTGGATGACGCTGCTGGCACCGCTCTCCAGCCGGATGGCCGTGGCGAAGCCGTGCATCGCCAATCCCCGCACCACATTGCTGGCCGAGTGAATGACCAGGCCATCCGCGCCGGGCGCCCCCGCTCCGTTGAGTTCGATCGCCGGCGTGCCGCTGAAGCCGGCCTGCGACCAGCCGTCGAGTATCACTGGACTTGTGACGACCGGGAGCGGCGAAGCGGGGCTGATGACGAACGGTCCGGCGCCGGGCAGTTGGAACTCAATGAGGTTTTCGCCGGGCGCATCGTTGGCGTCCAACAGCGCCTGTCGCAGCGAGCCAGGACCTCCATCTGCCGTCGTGGTGACCGGCAAGCGATACGGGATGACGCGGATGACGAACGCGCATTGATTGGAATTCCCTGAATCGTCGCGCGCGTCGCAGGTGACGCTCGTGTAGCCGACCGCAAAAGCCGTTCCGGAGGGTGGAACGCAAGCCACGGCCAGGGAACTGTCGCAAATGTCGCTGGTGACCGGGGCGGCAAACGTCACAACCGCACTGCCGCCATCGTGTGGGAATTCGGCGGCGATGATGTCTGCCGGGCACGTGATCTGCGGCGGATTCGTGTCCACGATGGTCACCGTGGCGACCACACTGGTGACGGAGCCGTCGGTATTGGAAACAACGACGGTGTAATCGCCCGCCGTGGCGGCCGATGCAATCAGGCTAAAGCTCGCATTGGTGGCATCAGCCAATGGCGCGAGGTTCTGCCACCATTGGTAAGCCAGTGGCGGGAGGCTGGCGGCAGTAACGCTCAAGGTAAAATTACTCCCGCAGGGGACCGCACCTCCGACCGGCTGGGTCGTAATAGTCGGTACCGCGGCGCTGACCTGTCCGACCGCGAGGGCGATAAACAGCGCTGTGCCGAGGCACAGCAATCGCGAGATGACTCTCTTCATGATCCCGGGAATCCTGGCCGGCACGATGCCACCATCCCTGTTCCATCGCGTCGGTGGCCGGTTTGTAGCAAGCTCAATCGAAAATGCAATCCGAAACCTTGCGCCCAAGCATCCCGCGTCACTTCTAACGCTTCAAGCGCCTCACCAAACGCCGGCATGCCGGCTTGATCTTCCAACTCGTTTTCAGAAGGGCTGCCTGCGCTGTCTCGTAGTCCGCGCCGGTCAGCTCGCGCACGATGCGCACTGCGCGATCCCGCAGCTTGTTGTTCGAGGCCTTCACGTCGATCATCAGGTTTCCGAGCACTTTTCCGAGGCGCACCATCGAGAGCGTGGTGAGGATGTTCAGGATGAGCTTCGTGGCCGTGCCGGATTTGAGGCGGGTCGATCCCGTCAACACTTCGGGTCCGATTCGCGGCGCGATCACGAGCGTGGGCCGATCCGCGCGCGCAATGCGCAAATGCGGATTGAAACAGAGCAGAATCGTCGCGGCACCGCGGCGCCTGGCTTCGCGCAGCGCGCCCCAGACGAAGGGTGTCCGGCCGCTCGCCGCGATGCCTACGACCGTGTCGCGCCTTCTCACTCCGCGGAACTGCACCGCTCGAGCGCCCGCCGCCGGATCATCCTCCGCGCCTTCGACGGCAGACGACAGCGCCGCCTGCCCGCCGGCGATGATGCCCTGCACCATCTCCGGGTCTGTGCGGAACGTCGGCGGACACTCGCTGGCGTCGAGCACGCCGAGCCGCCCGCTCGTGCCCGCGCCGATGTAAAACAAGCGGCCACCGCACCGCAGCGAACGCGTCACCAGATTCACGCCGCGCTCAATCAGCCCGCGTTCGGCCCGGAGCGCCCGCGGGATTTTCGCGTCCTCCCGCAGCATCAGCGCGATGGCGTCCCGGACGGACAACCTGTCGAGGTTCATCGAAGCCGGGTTCCGCTGTTCCGTGGGCGAAAGCGGGAGCGATGGGATCGCGTCGACCTCTCCAGGCGACCTTACCGCAGCCGACTGGACACTGATTACTGAATACTGATGACTGGCTCGCCTCGCCAGTTCCACCGCGCCCCAGACACCCTCGCGCCGCAGCACGGAAACGCTGGCGCCGGGCCACAGCGTCTGGATTTGGCGCCCGACCCTGGCGGCAAACCGCGGCTGCCGCACCAGCACGCCTCCAGCAAGTACAAAATGTGCTCGTGATCCATTGCCAGCGAGTCGCGCGGCGCAGGCAACGGCGTCCTTCGCCAGCCCACTCGCGGCGCCGATGAGAATATCCGACGCAATCCGATCCCTCGCGGCGGCGGCGCGAAAAACCTCGGCGGCCAATGCAGCGATTTCGTCCTTGCGGGCGGACTGCACCCAGCCAATCAAGTCCTCCGGCTCATTCAATTGAAGCGCGCGCAACAACCGCTGGCCCAGCGTTGACCAGCGGCCCTCGCAATCGAGGTAATAGACCACCGCTTTGAGCGCGCGCAGGCCAATCTCAAAGCCGCTCCCTTTGTCGCCGAGGATATGGCCCCACCCGCCGACCTTGGCGCTCTTGCGTCCGTCCGCCGTAAGACCGAAACAACACGAGCCCGTGCCGCTGAGCACGAGCACCGTGGCGGCCGGTTTCGGTCGGCCGTGGTTCGCGGCGGCGGCGAGCGCGGTCTCCAGATCGCTCGTGGCATAACAGGGGACGCGGGGCCAGGCTTTCGCCGCCGCGCGGCGGATTCGTTCACGGTCGGCCTTGGTGCGGGCGCCGGCCATGCCGATGGCGATCCCGGCTGGCCGGGGCATATCCTTCGCGACCGCGCGAAATTGCCGGACGAGCTGGGCGTCACTGAGCAGGCGGAGATTGGCAGGGCCGAACTCGCGCCGCACCGTTCGAGGGCCGGCTGCCAGAGCGACGGTGCGTGTTCCGCCGGCTTCGATGCCCAGGAGGACCGGATTGGTGGATGGACTCGTCGTCACGGCGCCCATCATTTTGTGAAAGTCCGCTTTTGCAAATCAATTGCGGTCGCAAGTCGCGAACCCGTGCCTGTCTTGCAGAACTGAGTTCCGTCCAACGCGTGCGCGCAACGTATGGAGTCCCGGCTTCAGCCGGCTGGGCGTTCGGAAGTGACGCGGGATGGAGAGTTCCAAACACTTTCGGCTGGGGTGTGTCTTGCCGGCTAAAGCCGGGACCCCGTGCGGCGCGGCCGAGCCCCGCTGCGAATCGAGTTGGTCGGCGCCCTTCGTTCGGTTAGAATTACGATATGACCGAAACCGAACGGGCCATCCTCAAGTCGCTGGTCGATTTGGAAAGCGCCGTGCAATCGATGCCGACGACCAACCCCAAGCCGAACCTGATGCCGCTGTTTGCTCGCATCGACGAACTGACGCGGGCCTTGCCACGCGACGCCGATCCGACGCTGCTGCACTACTTGCACAAGAAGAGCTACCAGAAGGCGCGGCTCTTCCTCGAGGGACGGGAGGAGGGAAATCAGGCCGGCAATTGCGGACACCGTTGAGAGCGTGAAACGTGAAACGTAAAGAGAGCGTAAAACGTGAAACGTAAAACGTAAATACCGGGCAGAATACCGAAGAGCGAGCGCCGCCTTTACGTTTCACGTTTTACGTTTTACTCCCTCCCATGTGCCCTTCCGACACCATCGCCGCCATCGCCACGCCGCTCGGGGAGGGCGGGCTGACGGTGATCCGCGTGTCGGGACCGCGAGCCCTGGCGGTGGCGGACTCCTGCTTCGTGCCTCGCGGCAAGCATTCCCTCAAGCCGGGCGCCGCGCCCACGCACACGATCCACTACGGTCACGTCCAACGACAAGGCAAGCCCGTGGACGAAGTGCTCGCGGCGGTCATGCGGGCGCCCCGGACGTTCACCGCCGAGGACACCGTCGAGATTACCTGCCACGGCGGGCTGTTGCCGGCCCGGCTGGTGCTGGACGCACTGCTGGAGTGCGGCGCGCGGCTGGCCGAGCCGGGCGAGTTCACACGGCGCGCCTTCCTGAACGGCCGCATCGATCTGGCGCAAGCGGAGGCGGTGGCGGACTTGATTCACTCGCGCACCGAATTGGCGCTGGCGGCGGCGAACGAACAACTCGCGGGCAAACTCTCCCGACGCATCAACCAGCTTCGCGACGATTTGGTGAAGACCCTCGCCCACGTCGAGGCGCACATCGATTTTCCGGACGAAGACATCGCGCCCGATACCCGGGCGCAATTGCTGAGTCGGCTGGACCGGGCGGAAGCGTTCATCGGCGAACTGCTGCGGACGGCCAACGAGGGACAGGTCCTGCGGCGTGGCGTGCGCGCCGCGATCGTCGGGGCGCCGAACGCGGGCAAATCCAGCCTCCTCAACCAGCTTCTCGGACGCGATCGCGCCATCGTATCGTCCGTCGCGGGCACCACACGCGACACCATCGAGGAGACGGCCAACGTCCGTGGGCTGCCGGTCGTGCTCATCGACACTGCGGGACTTCGCGAGTCGCATGATGCACTCGAGGCCGAGGGCGTGCGGCGCAGCTTGGCCTCGTACGCGCAAGCGGAGTTGATCCTGCACGTGCTGGATGCGTCCGAGGCGCTCACGGATTCGGAACGGGCCCACCTGGCGGAGTTCGCCGGCAAGAAGCGGGTTCTGGTTTGCAACAAGTCCGACCTGCCGCGACGGCTGGAGTTGCCCAGCGCGATGAACGAATCCATCGTGAGCGTAAGTTGCCTGACCGGCGCTGGCCTGGAGCCGCTCAAGGACGCCATCAAGTCCGCTATCTGGTCCGGCGACATCAAATCGGAGATGTTGGAAGCGATGATCAATGCGCGTCACCAGGATGCCTTGCGCCGCGCCTGCGAGGCCACGCGCCGGACGGCCGATGCGCTGCGGACGGACGCGACACTCGATTTGGCGGCGCTGGACTTGCGAATTGCCGTGAACGCCGTCGGAGAGGTCGTCGGCAAGACCACGACGGAAGACTTGCTCGATTCAATCTTCAGCCAGTTCTGCATTGGAAAGTAGCGATTAGTGTATATTCGTGTCCATTCGTGGTTGAAAAGAGTTACTCAAGTCAGCGAGGCACGCCGCCGCTTGACGCTGCGCGAGCCGGCTCGATACCCTTCGCGCATGATCCAACTCAACGTCCCGTGCTCCAAAGAGAAGATCCTTTCGCTCAATGTCGGTGATCCCGTCGAGCTCACCGGAGTAATCTTTACCGGCCGCGACGCGGTGCACAAATACCTGCACGACGGCGGCGCGCTGCCTCCGCAGGTCAAATTGCGCGATGGCATCCTGTATCACTGCGGTCCGGTCGTCCTGAAAGATGAGCAAGGCCAATGGAAGGTCACCGCGGCGGGACCGACGACTTCGATCCGCGAGGAGCCTTACCAGGGGGACATCATCCGCAAGTTTGGCATTCGCGGCGTCATCGGCAAAGGGGGCATGGGTGATCGAACCCTCGCGGCGTGCCAGGAGGCGGGGTGTGTTTACCTGCACGCAGTGGGCGGCGCGGCGCAGGTGTTGGCCGAGTGCATCAAATCGGTCCGCGGCGTTTATATGATGGAGCAATTTGGAGCGCCGGAAGCGATCTGGGAGCTGGAGGTCGAGCGGTTCCCGGCGGTCGTGACGATGGACGCCCACGGCAATTCGCTGCACCGCGAGGTCTTCGCCTCCAGCCAGGCAGAACTGGCGAGGCGATTGTAAGACCAGGCTAAACTCCGAAGCAATCCTGTCGATAGCCAACGTGGACAGAACCGATCTGTTCACGAGATGAAGACTGAATCAGGCAATCGACCGAACCGGCCGCGGCGGGGCGGGGCATTCACCCTCGTCGAGGTAATCGTGAGCGTGGCCATCGTGGGTATTGTCGTGCTGGCGATTTACGGCGGCATGTCCGCCGGCATCACCAGCATCCGCATGGCGCGGGAGAACCTGCGCGCGACTCAAATCCTCCTGGAGAAAACCGAGAGCCTCCGCCTCTACACCTGGGACCAGATCAACGCCCCGGGCTTCTTGCCGAAGAATTTTATTGTGCCTTACGATGCGACCCTCACCAACACCAACGGCGCCGGCATATTCTACTACGGCACTATTACGATCCAGAAGTTTCCCCCCGGCCTCGCTTCGTATGCAGACGACCTGCGGCGGGTCAGGGTGGAGCTGAACTGGAAAACGGGCAACCTGCCGCGCACGCGCGAAATCCTCACTTATGTTAGCAAGTCCGGGATTCAAAACTATCTCTACTAGCGGGGGTCCTCGGGCCTCCCGTGCGGGGCTCTCCCTGTTTGAATTCATCATTGCGCTGGGCCTCTCGGGCCTGGTGTTGGCGGTCCTCGTGGCCCTCTCCGTCTCGACAGGACGCAGCCTGGCGGAGATGTTCAACTACATAGACCTCGACCATTCCAACCGTATCGCCATCGACGTCATGTCACGCGACCTCCGCCAGGTGCGCTATCTCTCCACTTACGACACCAACGCCCTGTCGTTCGTCGATAAGGACCTGACGACGCTTAGCTATGTCTATTCCCCGGCCACCCGCCTGCTCACGCGCGTCAAGGGTGGGCAGACCAATACGTTGCTGGATGACTGCGATTTTCTTCGGTTCGCTCTCTACCAGCGCACGCCACAATCCAACAGCTACAATCTCTACCCCATCAGCGACCTGACCAACTGCAAGGTCGTGAGCGTCACCTGGGGCTGTTCGCGCAAGATCCTGGGGATCAGGGCCAATTCCGAGCAAGCCCAGGCCGCCCGGATCGTCATCCGCAACAAGAAGGAAGAATGAAAACGCTTCGCCTCACCCAAAACCCCCGCTGCGGGAACATCCTCGTCGTCACCTTGTGCGTGGCCGGGGTCATCGGCATCGTGCTGGTCTCGGCCCTCACGCTCATCAAGAGCCAGAACCAGGCGGTCGCCCGCTCCCAGGCCTGGAACCAATGCATTCCGGTGATTGAGGCCGGGATCGAGGAAGCCCTTGCGCATTTAAACAACCCCCGTGAGACCAGTCTGGCGGTCAATGGCTGGACGCAGAATGGCAACGTCTACTCGATTCCCCCCCGAAATACTGGCGGCGACAGCTTTTTCGTCGTCTCTATCATCAACACCAACCCGTCGCAGCCCGTCATCGTCTCCACCGGATACGTGCGCTTGGCCGCGCTGGTGGCCCAGGCAAACCCTTCGCTGCTGGCCGCGGCCAACGTTAGTGTCGGCGGAGACCAATATGTCGCCCGCGCCGTGGCGGTCACCGTGAAGCGGACGTTTCTGTTCGTCAAAGGCATGGTCGCCAGAGAGCGGATCACGATGAACGGCAATACCATCGCCACCGACAGCTACGACAGCAGCGATACCAACTACTGCACTGCGGCCGGGACATACGATCCAGCCAAGAACAAAGACAACGGGGACGTCTCCACCATTTCCGGCCTGGACAACGCCCTCAGCACCGGCAACGCGAACATCAAGGGCCGCTTGCGCACGGGCCCGGGCGGCAGCGCCAACGTCGGCGCCAATGGCACGGTGGGCAGCAAACCCTGGGTCGACGGCGGCAGGCTGGGCATACAACCCGGCTGGTTCAGCGACGACTTGAACATCAGCCTGCCCGACGTGGATCGGCCCTCCGACTCTGGCAGTCTTGGCATTCCCGTTGTCGGCGTTGTCGGAACGAACACCTACCGCTACCTCCTGGCTTCCGGCACTTACGTCATGTCCAGTCTGACCCTGGGCAACAACGAGAAGCTCGGCGTAGTGGGCAAGGCCACCCTCATCGTGGATGGCAGCGTGACGGTCAGCGGCGGCATCGACATTCTGCCGGGCGGCACCCTCGCGATGTACGTCGCCGGCCCGGGTGCGGACATCGGGGGCGCAGGCGTCAACAACACGGGCAGCACGACGAACTTCATGTTCTACGGGCTGCCGACCCTGAAGAACCTCACCCTGCCCAGCAACGGCGAGTTCTGCGGCGCCATCTACGCGCCCAGCACCGACTTCCAGCTCTCCGGCGGCGGCACCTCCGACGTGAACTTCTGCGGGGCTTGCGTGGCGCGCGCGATCAAGGTCAACGGCCACTACCTTTTCCACTACGACGAAGCGCTCAGTTCCTTCGGCCCGCCGGCCAAGTTCGTTATCGTCTCCTGGGTCGAATTGTAGGCTCAGCCGTTGAATGACGTCATCACCGGCACACCGTCATGCCGTGTTCTTAGGGCCGCAGGCCCGCAATGTGACAGCCTGGGCTGAAGCGAGTCCGACGAGCGCAGGCCCAGGTGACGTGCCCGGAAAATCCCCGGAGGCCTGAAAGGCCGGCACAAATTTGCATCCATTCATGTCCCGCCCCTACAGGGCGGAGAGATTTGATGGCACGAATACCTGGGGCTACGCGCTGCGCGCTCCACCCCAGGCTATCACATCGCGGGCTTTCAGCCCTTCGATCTGCAACGTTTCAACGATTTAACGTTTCAACGTTTCAACGCTTCAACGCCCCAACGTCGCAATGCACTTCGCCAGCACGTCGAGTTGCTTGGCGTTGTGCTCGCTTGAGATTGCAAAGCGGAAATAGCCCGAAACAGGGCCGCCAGGATAGCGGATGAAGGGCGGATGAATCCCGTGCGCCAGTATACGCCGCCGGAGTGATTCGGCGTGTCGGGCGTCGCGCGGCTCGATGGGCGCGATCGGTCCCGGGCCTTCGGGGAGAGGGAAACCGGCGCTGCGGAGTGCGGCCTTGACGAATCGCGTGTTCAACAGCAGCCGGCGGCGCATTCGGGCGTCGGCGCGGACAACTTGGAGCGCGGTCCGCGCAGCGTTGGCCAGCGGGAGCGGCAACGGTGTGTTGCCGATAAACAGCCGGCTGCGGGAGAAAATTCGGTCCCGCAGCCGCCGCGAACCGAGCACGGCCCCGCCGTAAACACCGAACGCCTTGCTTAAAGTCACGGTCTGGATTATCCGCTCATCCGACTCACCGAGGAATTCCAACGTTCCACAACCGTTGCGGCCGAGGGTGCCTGCCCCGTGAGCGTCGTCCAGGAGCAGCACAGCATGCTTCGGCAGAAGGCGCAAATAATCACCCAGCGGCGCGACCTGGCCGCTGTGGGAAAAGAGGCCGTCCGTCAGCAACAGCAGCTTCGCCCGGCGGCCGGCGGCTCGGACGGCGCGGCGGGCGTCGGCCGCGTCGCGGTGCTTGAACGGCAGCAACCGACAGCCCGTCAACTCCGCCGCGTCGAAGAGCGAGCCGTGGGCGCGTTCGTCGATGAGCGCGTGCGTGAACTCGCCCGCCAGCGCCTGCGCGACGACCAGGTTGGCCAGGTAGCCGTTCGAGACAAGCACGGCAGCCTCCACGCCGAAGTAGGCGGCCAGTGTGGCTTCGAGCTTCTCATAGAGTGGGTGGTTGCCCGTCGTCTTGCGCGACGCGGCGACGTTCAGTCCGAATTGATCAAGTCCCTCGCGCATTGCCTTGAGCACGGCCGGATGCGACGACAGCCGAAAATAGTCGCAGCCGCCGAAGTAGGAAAGCTTGCGGCGGCGGCACAGGACGAACGTGCGATCCACCTGCTGGAGCGGCTCCGCCAGCACCGTGCTTTCCGTCCGGGGATTCACAGCTTGCTCCACGGCCGGCCCGCGTCGGCCCAGAGAGCGAACACGCATTTCTCGATGAAATAGAAATCGCCCCGGCACCACGGCACATCGACAAAACCGGCGAGTTGATCGGCGGGCAATTCCTCGACAAATGTGGCCCCTGCGAACAAAGAGCGCGGCAGGTGGAGCGGGTTGGTGTAGTTCTCACCGCCGATGAAGCGGTCGCCGAACGCCATGTGCCAACCGTTGCGTTCCTGGCGGAACGCCTTGAGATGCGCGCTGGCGCAGCCTTCGGTGTGGCGACGCAGCGCCTCGGCGACTTCCGGCGCCAGCGCGCAGTAGCGGGCCAGCTTGAAATTGTGCAGGTCCTTGGTGGCGTCGTCGGATTTTTCGACGATGCACGGATTCACCCGGTCAAGGTTGACGCGCAATTCGAGAAGCTGGCGGGCGCGGGCGACGGCTTGCCGCTCCGCATCGGCGTCCTTCACGATACGCGCCAGTCTTCCAAGGCCGAGCAGTCCGGCGAGATCTCCATTGAGCTTTTCGGATTCGGACTTCGCGTAGTTCGTGCGGCGCGGGTCGAAGGCGTAATCCGCATCAAGCAGCGGCTTCGCACGGAGCTTCACGCGGGGCCAATGCTCGCGAGCGGCGGCGGCGTCCGCGCAAAAGTGGCAGTAAGCCCAGAACGCGTAAACGCCGAGTGCGTGCGCGGCCCTGGCGCGGCCGGAGCGGCGAAGGTTCTCCGGCACATCGTAGGATTCACGGGTGCGGCCGGTGCGAAGCTCGAAGCCGGATTCGTCGTACGGCAGCGGGCCGGACCGGAGCTGGGCGGCCAGGAACTCGCGAATCTTTGCAGCCGTCCCCGTCTTCACGCACGGCGTGGCGAATGCCAGCGTCAGAAACATCTCGTCGGGATGCGCGAAGTTCGCCTCGTAGCCGCTGATGCCGAGCGTGTGATGGAACGGCATCCACGGCGCGCCCGCGAGGAATTCGGCGACGTGCGCGTCGAGTTTGGCGGCGATTCGGCCGGCCTCCGGCGAGCTGGGAAGTTTCCTGAAGTCCGGCGAGCGCCAGAAAAAAGACTCACTGACATCCGTGTCAGTGAGCATTACTGGGTTGGCAGTGAATGTTGAAGTGGAGTTCGGTCCGACGATATTTTGGCCGCTGGCAGAGTCAAAGCTAAAAACAGTCAAAAAGAGGAAAAAAAGATTGAACGCGGCGGAAGTGCGTGCTTCCAGACGGTCGCTGGAGTTTGACCAATTCTGGTCGGCGTTTCCCCTCTCCCGGAGGGAGAACTGAGAGTAGCCCGGCAGTTCACTGCCGGGTTCAGATTCCCTATCGCACACGTCCCGAAGGGACGGCTGAAGGCAGCGAATGTCTTGCCTCGGTTTATACTCCAGTTCTTGTGGCAGCCTTTCGGCCGTCCCTTCGGGACTCGATGCCCCTATTCCACTGTCCCACCCTTGAAAGGGTGGGCTATTCTCAAATCTCCCTTCGGGAGACGGCGGATGGATAGCCATTCCTCTTTGAGTAGCCGAGGGTTGTAAAATGCACAACGGCGGCGAATCGGGTCCTGGGACGCCGCGCCTCACGGCTGGCCCTCCAGGCAAAGCACCTGCGAACCTACCGGGAAGTAGACCCGGTTCCCCGCGACGGACACAACCGCCCGGGCTGGTCCGTGCCATTCGTTGACCAATCCATACGGCTGCCCAGCGGCGCGGGCTTTCTCGGGGCCACCTCTATCTTCCCAGCCGAAGGTGCCTGCGCCGAAAAAACCTCCATAGGTGTCCCGTTTTCCGTAGAGGTTGGCGGTCTTGCCAGTCTTCAGATCAAGTGATCCGATGTAGCCTTGATGGGTGCAGAGCAGCAGCCCGGGCGCGCACGAGAGCGTTTGAGTCTCGTCGCCGATGTAGTTGAAGGTCATCCATGGCATGTCTTTGGCGCCGGGCGGCCGGCCGGGCTCCTTCGACGGGTAGCCGTGGCCGAGCAGTTCGACGCGCCCGGTCGCCAGGTCGAGCTTGCCGAAGCCGGTGAAGGGCCTCACTTCGCCGCCGCCGTCCCAGGTCCCGTAGGCCGAGCGCACTTGCGTGAAGACCTCTCCCGTCTCCCGGTTGAAACAAGGCGGGGTGAGCGGATTGTGCAGGCCGCCGGTGTACAGAATTGGCGCAATCCAGGGCTCCGAGCCGTCCTCCAGCCGAAACGCGTAAAAACTCTGCTCCTCCGGGTGCCGCTTGAGAAAGTCCACGATGAAGTCCTGCTCGGCGCGCACGTCGTCGGCCGTGCCCGGGATGTAGCGCGGATCCTTTCCAGTGAAGCCCGAGCGCTTCACGAGCATATTTTGGTGCTCGCCGAGGATGGTGTGGAAATCTTTCACGGGACACGTCGTCACTAACGCCAACCCTCGCACAATGACCGGCG
>DASTLJ010000241.1:0-9737 GCA_035715125.1 Verrucomicrobiia bacterium | reverse complement strand
TCCCTTCGGGACTTATGCAACGGCCGATTCACCCCCGGCGTTGAAACGGGCGCAACTTGACACTACCACCAAGGCACTGCGGGACGGAAGTTCATCGGAGCGCGGCGTTTACGCCGCTTCATCTCAAATGAATCCGTTGGCAATGGGCTTTTCCGACGCCGGTCGAAATGCAACGGTGAAGCGGCGTGAACGCCGCGCTCCGATCATGGTGGGAGTGCGAAGTTGCGCCCGATTATCCGATGGGCGGCGGCGTGGGAACCCGCCGCGGACGCCCTCCCGTCCACGGTCCGGCATGACACTGCCCGGGTGCGTCCCTCCACCTTCCGCGTTGCCAACGGGGCGCAGCTTGCGCTAGTATGCCGGGCAGACCGGGCGATTAGCGCAGTGGTAGCGCAGCTCCTTTACACGGAGTAGGTCGGAGGTTCGAATCCTTCATCGCCCACCAACTCGCCAGACTATGAAAAAGCTCTTCACTCGATCGCTGGTCGCTGCATTCGCCGCCATCCTCGCGGCGTCGTTCGTCGCGCCCGCTCTCGGCCAGTCCGAGAAAATCAAACAGAAAGCCAAGGACCTCAAGAAAGAGGTCGAAGGCGGCAAGCAGGCGACGAACAAGCCGCCGCCGCCGCCGCCGCCGCCCGTGAAGAAGTAATCAGCATTCAGTAATCAGTGTTCACCGAGAACGGCGCCTGGCGCGCGGCTGGTCTGGATACTGATTACTGATTACTGATTACTGATTTACGGCACCACCGTTCCATCGCCGCATGAAGCTCCCCCTGCTGATTGCGCTCGCGGTCGCGGCATTGCGGCTGGAGGCGCAGGATTGGCCGCAGTTTCTTGGACCGAACCGCAACGGCTCGACGAGCGTCACCAACCTCGCGGCGCAGTGGCCCAGGGAGGGGCCGCCCGTGGTGTGGCAGCGCAAGGCCGGGCAGGGCTTCGCCGGGCCGGTCGTGAGCGGCGGCAAACTCATCCTCTTTCACCGAATCGAGAGCAAGGAGGTCGTGGAATGCCTCGATGCAAACTCAGGGAACGAGCATTGGAAGGCGGATTATTCGACGAGTTACGTGGACCAGATGGGACACGATCCCGGACCACGCGCGACACCGGCCATCGCAGAGGGTCGCGTGTACACATTTGGAGCCGAGGGCGTGATGAGCTGCTGGTCGCTCGCGGACGGGAAGAAACTCTGGAGCATCGTCACGAAAAGTGAATTCGGTGCGCGCCTGGGCTTCTTCGGCCTGGCTTGTTCGCCGCTCGTCGAGGGAGATGCTGTGATCGTCAACGTCGGCGGACGCAACGGCGCTGGCATTGTCGCTTTCGACAAGGGGAACGGGAAAGTGCTTTGGAAAACGTCCGACGACGAGGCGAGCTACGCTTCACCTGTCGCGGCGACGATTGGAGGCAGGCGCGTGATGTTCGTCCTGACCCGCGAGGCGTTGGAATGTCTCAGCCCGGTCGATGGCAAATCCATCTTCCGGTATCCTTGGCGGCCAGCGATGCACGCATCCGTCAGCGGGGCGACGCCATTGGTCGTTGGGGACCAGCTCTTCATCTCCGCGTGTTATGACAAGGGCGCGACGCTGCTGCGGTTCAAGGAGGCCAGTCCTCAAGAGATATGGAGCAGCGCGGAGGCGCTCTCGAGCCATTACGCGACAGCAGTCCATCGCGACGGTTTTCTCTATGGCTTCGACGGGCGCGCGGACCCCGGATTCGAGCCGGGGCCCAGCTTGCGCTGCGTCGAGTTGGCGACGGGCAAGGTGCGCTGGAGCCAATCGGGCCTCCAGCCCGGCACCGTCACGCTGGCGGGAGACGCATTGCTCGTGCTGACGGGCAAAGGCGAACTGCTGCGGGCGCCCGCGACGCCGCACGGTTTCAAGCCCTCGGCGCGCGCGCAGATTCTCGGCCTGGAAGTGCGGGCGCACCCGGCCCTGGCCGACGAGATGTTTTATGCGCGCAGCAAGGAGAAGCTGGTGTGCGTCGATTTGAGGCGCGAGCCGTGATGCGTGTTGCGTGGTGCGTCAAGTATTCACGACACCATTTGCCGATGCTTGAGGCACCACGTGTCACGCATCACGCATCACGCATCACGCAACACGAGCTAACGCCAAAAGCCACATGCCATCCCTCATCGATTCACCCTCGTCCGCCGCCCCCGTCCCTTCGCCCCGCCTCATGTCGCTCGATGCGTTGCGCGGGTTCGATATGTTCTGGATCATGGGCGGCGATGCGCTGGCCGCGGCACTGCACAAGGTCGGTAAGGATCGCGTCACCGAAGGGCTCGCCACACAACTTGAGCACGTCGAGTGGGCGGGGTTTCATTTCTACGATCTGATTTTCCCCTTGTTCGTGTTCATCGTCGGCGTGTCGCTGGTTTTCTCGCTCGGGCGGACGATCGAACGGGAAGGCCGTGCCGCCGCGCTCAAGCGGGTACTGTGGAGGACGCTCCTGATGTTTGTCGTCGCGCTTTTCTACTCCGGCGGCTTCAGCAGCCGGTGGCCGGACATTCGGCTGCTCGGCGTGCTGAACCGCATCGCGCTCTGCTACGGGCTCACAGGGCTGCTGTTCTGCTTCGTTGGCTGGCGCGGTATGGCCGTCATCTGCGTCGAACTGCTGGCAGGTTACTGGGCGCTGATGACATTCGTGTCGTTCTCCGACTTGCGCCGGGTGAACGCCGCGGGCGAACTGCTGAGTCCCGCCCTGAATATCACCAACGCCGTGAGCCCCGCGGAACTGAATTGGGCGACGACCAACCGGGTGCGCGGCGTCTTCGAACCCGGCCTCAACCTGGCGAATTACGTGGACCAGCGCTTGCTGCCTGGCAAAAAGTGGGACAAGACATGGGACCCGGAGGGCTTGCTCAGCACGCTGCCGGCGATTGGGACGTGCCTGCTCGGGGTGTTCGCGGGGTTGTGGCTGCAAAGCCAGTCGGCGGGCGATAAGCGCAAAGTGGGGTGGCTTCTAGCGGCCGGCGCGCTCGCGGTGGTCGCGGGTTTTGCGTGGGGAATCCAGTTCCCGGTCGTGAAGAAAATCTGGACGTCGTCGTTTGTGCTGGTCGCGGGTGGATTCAGCGCGATGTTGCTGGGGTTGTTCTATTGGGTCGTCGAGGTCCGCCAGTGGCGGCGTTGGTGCCAGCCCTTTGTTTGGTACGGGATGAATCCGATCACGGTCTACCTGGCGGACAACATCATCGGGTTTCGCAAAGTCGCCTCGCGGTTTCTCGGCGGTGACGTGCAAGCATGGCTGAACGGCCACATCACCGCGGGCTGTGGCGACTTACTGTTGGCGTTGGGTGAGGTGGGGGTGGGGCTGTGCCTGGTGTGGTGGCTGCATCGGAGGAAGATTTTTTTGAGGCTGTAGCGGGGTGGCGCGTGATGCGTGATGCGTGATGCGTGGTGCGTCAAGCATCAGGGAATGCGCTCCCGACCAATACTTGACGCACCACGCACCACGCACCACGGACTCGTGCTCAACTCTTGCTCAACGGCGGCAGACGTGTATGCTGCTTCGATTCAATTGCCTCTATGAAACAATTGCGCGGCCTTTTTGTGACTTTTTGCGGCGTGGCTTTCAGCCTTTGTGAGTTGTCCGCCGCGATCGTCATCAACGAGATCCATTACGACCCGGACGTGAAGACCGAGCCGGCGGAGTTCATCGAACTCCACAACGCCGGCACCAACCCGGTGAACCTGGCGGGCTGGACGCTCTCGGACGGCGGCAATCTGAATTTCGTTTTCCCGGCGACGAACGTGGCCCCCGGCGGCTTCGTCGTGGTCGCGCAAAACCCGGCCTTTCTTCAAACCAAATACAGCGTTGCCGGCGCCATCGGTCCACTGCGCGCCGATGGCGCCACTTCGCTCTCGAAATTCGGCGAGAAGCTCACCCTGCGCACGCCCGCAGGCCAGATCGAAGATGTCGTCGAGTTCAAGCTCGGTTTCCCGTGGCCTACGGTGGGTGACGCGAACGTGCCGGGACAAGGCAATTCCATCGAACTGATTAACCCTTCGCTCGACAACGACCTCGGCGGCAGTTGGCGCGCGTCGGGCGGCGGCGCGGGCACGCCGGTGCAAAACGCGACGCTGCTGGCGGCCCAATCCGTCTGGAAATACCTCAAGGGAACGAATGTCCCCTCCTCGCCGGTCACCGCGTGGCGTCAGCCGGTCTTCGACGACGCGGCGTGGTCCACCGGCCTGTTGCCCATCGGTTATGGCGAGACGTTCACCAACACTCCGCTGGCCGACATGAATGGGCTTTACACTTCGGTTTTCCTGCGCAAGCAGTTCACGGTCACAGACCCGGCGCAGTTCACGCGGCTGGTGCTGGAGGCGCAGTATGACGACGGGTTCAAGTGCTGGATCAACGGCGTGCTCGTGGTGGACGGCAACGCCAACATGCCGCCGGGCGAAGTGAGCTACACCAACACCGCCATTGTGGCGATTGAGAACACGAACTTCGTCACGTTCAACCTCAGCGGCAGCCCGGCCAGCCTGCTGGTCAACGGCAACAACACCATCGCCGTGCAGGCGCACAATTCGTCACTCGCCGCCAGCAGTGACTTCTTCTTCGACGCGCGGGTGTTTGGTCAGACCGGCGGGTCCAGTGGCGTCGGCCCTTCGCCAGGACGCGTGAACACGGTCTTCGCCACGAACGCCCCGCCGCAGATTCGCCAGGTGGAACACACGCCGGAACAACCGCGCGGCGGCCAGCCGGTGCTCATCACCGCGAAGGTGACGGACCCCGATGGCGTCGGTTCGGTGCTGTTGGAATATCAGATTGTCGCGCCCGGCAACTACATCGAGTTGACCAGCGCCGCCTACACCAATCTCGCCAACTGGGTTTCCCTGCCGATGAACGACGCCGGCACGGCGGGGGACGCAGTGGCAGGAGACGACGTGTTCAGCGCGCAAATTCCGGCGTCCGTCCAGGTGCATCGCCGGCTCATCCGCTATCGCATCACGGTGGCGGACACGGGCGGCCGTTCGGTGCGCGTGCCGTACGCGGACGATCCGCAGCCAAACTTCGCTTACTTCGTGTACAACGGCGTGCCCACGTGGACCGGCGCGGTGCAGCCGGGCGGAGCAGGTTCCAACGGAGTGGTGTTCACTGTCAGCTCGAACGAGATGAACCGCCTCCCGGTTTACCATCTTCTGGTTCAGAGTAACTCCTTTGCGACCTCGATTGGCTGGGCGCCGGGCACGGTGAACAATCAGTATGGCGGCGACAATTACCTCTGGACGGGCGCCCTCATCGTGGACGGCAAAGTGTATGACCACATCGGGTTTCGGTGCCGCGGCGGCGTGTGGCGTTATTCGATGGGCAAGAACGCGATGAAGTTCCGCCTCAATCGCGGACACGATCTCGAAGTGAAAGACAACTGGGGGCGGAAACTCAAGGCCACGTGGCGCCGACTGAGCTTTCGTCCCAACATCCAGCAGGGCGACTTCAACCATCGCGGGGAGCAGGGGATGTTCGAGTCGGTCGGATACCGGCTGTTCGAACTGACGGGCGCGCCTGGGCTCAACACGGTTCAAATTCAGTTCCGCGTGATTGACGACGGCCGCGAGGCGGTGCCGGGCAATCAATTCGAGAGCGACTTCTACGGCGTCTGGCTGGCGGTCGAGGAGGACGACGGACGTTTCCTGGATGAGCGGGGATGGCCGGACGGCAACATGTATGACATGGAAGGCGGCACCGGCACGCTGAACAACATCGGCCCCTCTGGGCCTCTCGACAAATCCGACCTGAACTACCTGCTGACCTACGGTGCTCCCACGCCCACCGAAGCCTGGTGGCGCACCAACCTGAATCTCCCGGCGTATTACTCCTATCAGACCATCGTCCAGGGCATCCACCATTACGACATCGCGGACGGCAAGAACTACTTCTACTACAAGAACCCCGTGAATCGGCTCTGGACGGCGCTGCCGTGGGACCTCGACCTGACATGGGCGGACAACATGTACCGTTCCGACAGCACGCGCGGCGACGAGCCGTTCCGCAGCCGGGTGATCAGCAACTTCGCCTCGCCCGGCACGTTCCCCGCCCTGAGCACCGAGTTTCGCAACCGCGTGCGCGAGATTCGCGACCTGCTGTTCAACAACGAGGAGGGCTTCAAGCTCATCGACGAATACGCCTGGATCACGCGCGGGAGCAACCGCCCGTCCATCATCGACGCGGATCGGGCCATGTGGGACTACAACCCGGTGATGATCAATACCGCGATCATCAATTCGAGCAAGGCCGGCCAGGGCCGCTTCTACCAATGGCCCAACGAGCCGACAGTGAGCAAAAGCTTCGACGGCTGCGTCCAGTTGATGAAAAATTACGTCAACTACCGAAGCACCAGCGCCAGCCTGAATGGCACGAGCACCGGCCTGGATGGTGTCGCGGCCGATGCCGCCAGGCCCGCCCGCCCGACCCTCACTTACACCGGGCCGACCAACTATCCGATCAACCGCTTGAGCTTTCATGCGTCGGCGTACAGCGGGGCAAATCCGTACGGTTCCGTGCGGTGGCGCGTGGGCGAGATCAGTTACTTCAACCCGGCGACGTATGATCCAGAGCAGCCGCTCAAGTACGAGATCGAAACCGTTTGGGACAGTGGCGCGCTCTCAAACTTCAACGCAGACGTCACCGTCCCGGCGAATTTTCTGCGCGTGGGCAGCCGCTACCGGGCGCGCGTGCAGTTTGCGGACTCGACCGGCCGCACCAGTAATTGGTCGGCGCCGCATGAGTTTACCTGCGGCGAGCCGGGGGACATCGACAACCTGCTGGCTTACCTCCGCGTCACTGAAGTCATGTTCCACCCGCCGCCGGGCGGCTTCGAGTTCGTCGAACTGTACAATAGCAGCCCAACGGTCACACTCGATTTGTCGGGCGTGAAGTTCACCCAGGGCATCGACTTCATCTGTCTGCAAGGCACAACCCTCCCGCCGCTGGGTTACCTGGTGGTCGTCGGCACGCCGGACTTCGCGGCGTTCCGCGCCTTCTACGGGCTGGACGAAAGCGTGCCGATTGTCGGTCCGTTCAATGGGGGGCTGGCAAACAGCGGGGAGCAGCTTACCCTGCGCACCGCGGCCGGCGGCTCGGACATCGTGGAGTTTAATTTCGGCGACGGTCGCGGTTGGCCCCCGCAGGCCGACGGCGCGGGTCATTCGCTCGTCTTGCTCGACTCGGCTCTCGGCGCGGAAGGCGCCGGCGCGGGCGAATATAGCGGCAACTGGCGGGCGAGCACCTGGCTGCGCGGTTCCGCCGGTCGCGCCGATACTGCCCCGCCGCCGTCCGTCCTGCTCAACGAAATTGTCGCGCATACCGACGACACGAACGGCCTCGCCTCCAACGACTGGATCGAACTTTACAATCCTACCGCGTCGAACATCACCCTCGGCCCCGGCTGGTATCTGAGCGATGAAGGCTCGACTTACGACAATTTGAAGAAGTGGGCGATTCCCGCGGCGACCGTCGTGCCCGCGCACGGCTATGTGACCTTCGATGAAGCCACCGGCTTCCACTACCCCACCAACACCGGCTTCGGCATCAGCAAGGCGGGCGAGCAAGTCTTCCTGTCTTACCTGCCGGGCACGGCGCTGGACCGCATCGCGGACGCGGTGAGCTTCAAAGGACAGGAGAACGACTGGTCGCTCGGCCGTTACCCGGACGGCGGCCCGTTCTGGTACGCGCTGGAGCCGCGCACGCGTGGCACGACCAACGCGCCGCCGCCCGCGCGCCTTGTGGTTAGCGAAGTGCTCTATCATCCGCCCGACACGTTCGTGGGCACCAATGCCACCGACAATGCGCTCGATGAATTCATCGAGCTTTGCAACGCCACGCCGAATCCGCTCACGTTGCAGAACACCAACGGCACCTGGCGGCTCAATGGCGGTGTCGAGTTCGACTTCCCGACCAACCTCACGCTCAATCCGGGCGAGTACTTGCTTGTGGTAAACTTCGATCCGGCGACCAACGCGGCGCAACTCACCGCCTTCAAGAGCCTTTACGGTATCACCGACCCGCTGCTGGTCATCCTGGGTCCGTATGGCGGCAAGCTGGCCAATAACAGCGACCGCGTCGCCATCGAGCGCCCGCAGCACGGCGACGGCACGAACGATCCGCTGAACTGGGTCGTCGTCGATGAAGTGATTTACGCGGACCAGTCGCCCTTCCCCTGCGGTAGCGACGGCACTGGAAACTCGCTCCAGCGGCTCAGCGCTCTCCAACATGGCTGCAACCCGGCTAATTGGTCGGGCGAGCCGCCCACGGCCGGCCGGCCGCGCGCCAACCTGCCCCCCGGCCTGCCCTCCATCACCGAGCCTCCGCGCGACCAGATCGTGGCCACGAACGGCACAGCGACGTTCAACGTGAGCGTGTGCGGCACGCCCCCGTTCGCCTACCAATGGCGCCGGGAGGGAATGAACATCGCCGACGCCACCAACGCCACGCTGACGCTGCCCAACGTGTTGCCCGCGCAATCGGGCGCTTACGACGTGGTGGTCTTGAACCAAGCCGGCTCCATCACCAGCCCGGCGGCCATGCTCATCGTGCAATACCCGCCGGTCATTGTCACCGATCCACAGCCCGTGACGGCGGTGCGGGATCTTTCCGCCATGTTCAGCGTAACGGCAGGCGGCACGGCGCCGTTCAATTACGACTGGCGCTTCAACGGCGCGGGCATTCCCGGCGCAACGAACAGTTCCTTGCTCATCGCTCCGGTCCGCACGAACGACGCCGGCCTCTACAGCGTTCGGGTGAACAACACAGCCGGATCCGCCCTCAGCGCCAGCGCGGCGCTCACCGTGCTCATCCCCGCGACCATCGTGCAGCAGCCGACCAATCGCAGCGTCACGCTCACGACCAACATGACCAACGTCTCCTTCACCGTTGTCGCCACGGGCACGGGCACGCTGCTCTACCAATGGAAATTCAACGACGCGAACATCCCGTGGGGTACTGAGTCGAACCTTACCCTCACCAGTGTCAAAACCTCCGACGCGGGCCAATACAGGGTGGTCGTCACCGACAGCATTGGCCAGGCGGTCAGTTCCAATGCCACACTTACGGTGCTGGTAGTGCCCCGCTTCCTCACCCAATCGGGCAGCCAAAGCGCGGTGGCCGGCGGCAGCGTCACCTTCAGCGGGTCGGTGACCAGCTTCCCGCCACCGTTCACGTTCGAGTTGCGGAATCCGAGCACCAACCTCCAGGTCAAGGTGGAGAACGAAGGCGCCGTCTTCTTCCGCCTGAACAATCTGACCACTAACGAGGCGCGGAACTACCGCATCGTCGTGAAGAACCAGGCCCTCCCGTCAGGCGTTGCCTCCAGCCAGTTCGGCTTGACCGTGCTGGCCGACAGCGACGGCGACGGGATACCGGACATTTGGGAATCGAGCTTCGGATTCAGTCCCACCAACGCGGCAGATGCGTCGCTCGACGCGGACGGCGACGGGATGAGCAATGGGGCGGAATACATCGCCGGGACCGATCCGACCAACAGCTTGAGCTACCTGAAGGTCGAGCAGTTGGAGACCGTGCCCGGTTCCAGTGTGCTGGCGCGGATCGAATTCAACGCCGTGTCCAATCGCACCTACAGTGTGCAATTCAGTCCTTCGCCAGCGACCGGCCCGTGGACCCGTTTCGTCGACGTTTTGGCCACGATCAGCAATCGGCCCGTAGTGATCTTCGATCCTCAGCCTGCGACCCAGCCGATGCGCGGCTATCGGCTGGTTACCCCGGCAGCGCCCTGATTG
>DASTLJ010000240.1:0-1879 GCA_035715125.1 Verrucomicrobiia bacterium | reverse complement strand
GATTTCGGGAAAGGCGCGATACAGCGCGGCGTGGATGGCTTCGAAAAACACCGAAGGGGCAGGCCAGTGCGCGCCGTGGCCGCCTGAGCCAGCGTCGGCGGTCATGGGGCGGGCGTCGCAGAAGAAGAGCACGTCTTGCGGAGAGATTTGGTAGATGGGCATGGGCTATTCTCCTCGTCGGGCGATGAAAGCTTCAACGGCGAACAGGTGATAGAACTCGGCGAGAGGACGGGCGTGACACCGGGTCTGGCCGCCGTCGTCTTTCCACTGAAATCCCAGGATGTGTTGCAGGTAAGTTTCGGCAAGGGTCTGGAACACCGGCTTGTCGCCGTCCGGCAACGCGTCCGCCTGCTGTTTGACGACATGGGCGAATTCCCGTGCGGTGATATCTTTGAGTTCTGGCGTCAGTTCCTTGCGCGCCTCGTAGTGGCCCAACAGTTCGGCCAGCCGATAAGGGAACTTGCCGCTGATCGGCGGCACGAATTTCGGATCGTCCAGGCGGGAGCGGTAACGCGGCTGGAAGTAAGCCAACAGATCGAAGGCAGGCGAATCAAATCTCGCGCCCCAGCGGAGGGTTTCCCCGCTGCGCTTGAAGAGGGTGACGGCAAGAGCATCGCGGCCCCAGCCTTCGTTCAGCTTCTCTGCTTCCTGGTTCTTCTCCCGGTCGAATACTTTCGTGGCGGGTTTGGCCTTCGCCCGTTTCTCCGCAGCTTGGGCTTCCTGGACCATGTCCTGCAATGGCTCGCGGATATGGCCGATGGCGAGTCCGACGGAGACGGTGGCCCTGGAGCCGGGCACGAGCAAAGGCCAGGATGGTTCCACGGGACGGCGAGCGCCTTGGTCCCAGTTACCGTTGTTGTGCTTATTTTTGTCGGCCAGCTTGACGAAACCGTCGGGACAATCGGCGAAGAGGGCGGGATACAACTCCGGCAGCGTCTGAGGCGAGGACGCCTCGGAACTGGCAGGCGGTACGCCTGCCCTACGTCGGCTGTGGCCTTGGAACGCGAGGCGCAAGCCTTGCGCACAGGCGAAGGCTTCATCGGCGGGCAGCATGGCCAGCACGTCGTCGCCGCCCGCGTAGATGAGTTGTCCGTGGTGATGCTCAACAATGCGGCGGGCGGCATAGAGAGCGAAGTTCGCCAGTGCCTCGCTGAATTGCAGGTGGAAACTCGGCGAGACGGGACGCGGCGAGTCAAGCCACGCTTCGACGTTCACCGTTTTGACGTGCTCTCGAAAATATTTGGCGGCTTCAGGAGCCATGACGTTATTGATGGCGGGTGACTTCTCGCCGGCAATCCACTTGCCCATCTCGTCGCCGTCCAGGGCGAGGACGGCGTAGTATCTCGCTGGTTTCGATCCCACTTGCGTCTGCAGGGCGGCGAGTGCCGCGCGGGCGTTACCAAGAGCCAGTTTGCCTTGTTCGCTCTGGCAAGCAGCGATGGCCGAGTCCCACTCTTCCGAGTAGAATGCGGAGGCGTCAGTCAGGCGGAACCAATCGCTTTCCGTTTTGCTGTCCCACTCAGCGATCGTGCCGCCAATGAACCAACCGCGGGCGGCGCTGGCCAGAATTGGAAATCCGTCTGTTGATACAAACCATTCGCGCAGCGGGCCGGATGTCGCGGTCAGCTTCCGCACGCACTCCGCGTAGGGTGCCGCTGCAACTGCCGGCACGGAATCAAAACTCTCACAGACACGACGCAAGTTCTGGACACCAGGGTGGTAGTGCGAAAGCCGTTGGTCCAAATATGCCTTGTGCCAAACGCGCTTGATAAGGTTGACGGCTCCGAGTTCGTCGCTGCCTCGAAAAAGGAACCGCAAAACGGGCAACTCCTGGGCCTTCTTCAACCACGCGCTGTCCGCGATGACTTCCTCCTTGCCG
>DASTLJ010000239.1:0-9928 GCA_035715125.1 Verrucomicrobiia bacterium | reverse complement strand
TCACGCACCACGCATCACGCATCACGTTTCACGTGTCACGTTTTACTTCTTCTCCATCACCGCCACGAGATTGTCCGCCAGCCCCACCGCCCCAAGCGCCGTTTCTACCGCCCGATAACCCCAGCGCAGCGGCCCGCCCCGTTGCTTCCAAGAAGTTGTGCGCTTCAACAATGCGACTCGTTCGGCATCGCTCACTCGCCGTCCCTGCCCCCGCCAGTCCTGCCAGAGGACGACTGGATTGAAGTGCGTCGAGCGCAGCGCAACGATTTCCAGGTCCGGCACTCGGGCGACCAGCCGGCGCAGCGTCGCCGCCGAGAAGTAGTTTACGTGTTCCACCATCACGTAGCGGTAGCGCGAACCGAGCAGCCGCATGGCCAGCGACTTCAGGTTGGGCACGAGGACGAAGCAGTGCCCGCCCGGCCGGAGCATCACCGCGGCCTTTGCAAGAAACTTTGACGGATCGATCAGATGCTCGGCCACCGCCCACATCGTCAGGGCGTCGAATTGCCCGCCGCCAAAGTCGTGTTCGAGAAAACCTTCATGCAGCACCGTGACGCCCCGGCTCGTTGCGTAATCAAGTGCCGGACCGACCACGTCGGTCCCAAGCCGCTCGTAATCGCCCGGCCAGCGCGCTTCGAGTTGAAACAAAAAACCGCCGGTCGAGCATCCCACGTCCAGCACCTTGCCTTGCGGGCAGAACTGGCGGAACAACTTCAGCTCCCGCTCGAACCGGACCGGCGCGTAATCCGCCGCCAGCTTGTCTGCCGTCAGATACAGCCCGGCCGCAAGTCCTTCGTAGTGTTCGCCCGATGCCAATGCCGCTGGCACGGGGTTCGCAAACACCATCCCGCACGCCCGGCATTGCACGAGAGTCACGTCCCCTTTGCGCCAGTGCGGGCGCGTCTCCCGCCCGTCGCAGACCGGGCAGGGGCGCTCGATCATCGCGGCCACAGCGCCTCCCGCAGGCCCGACGCTCGCTCCAGACGGCGCGCCACGGCCGCGCGGAACACCGCTTCGCTCATCCACACCTCGACGCTTTCGCTGGCGCGCGTGATTCCGGTGTAAACCAGCTCGCGCGTCAGCACCGGGCTTTCGCGGTCCGGCAGCACGAGCAGCACGCGCTCGAACTCGCTGCCCTGGCTTTTGTGGACTGTCATCGCGAAGACCGTCTCGTGCCGCGGCAATCGGGCCGGCGACACGCCCCGGCCTTGGCCGTCCGCGCCCCCGAAGAACGCCATCGGCCGCCCGGTTGTCGCCTCCGGAAGGATGATCCCGACGTCGCCATTGAAGAGCCGCAACGAGTAATCGTTCTCCGTCACCAGCACGGGCCGCCCAAAATACCACGGCCCGGCCGTTGAGATCAGCCCTGCCTCGCCCAGGATTTCCTCGACAAGCCGGTTCAGGTTCTCGGCGCCGAAAGGACCCTTGCGCAACGCCGTCAGGATGCGGAACCGGTTCAATGTCGCCAATGCTGTCCTTGGGTCGCGCGCGGACACAGTTGCCGCGAAATGCTCTGTCACCGCGGTTCGCAGCGTCGCTTTCAACACCGAGGCCGCCGGCAGTGTTGCCGCGCTCACCCCTGGCGCGCTGTTCAACACTCTTAGCGCGCCCTCCGCGTCGCCCCGGTTCACGGCGCGACTGAGTTCGAGAATCCCGCTGCCTGGAGCAAAGCGATAATTCCTATCCAACTGCACGATGCAATCGGCCAGACCCCCGTTCTTGATTGTCGTAGCTGTGACCGTGAGGTCGCGGGACGCCGGCGCGGGAGGTTGGACAGCGGCACCGTGTTCCTTCCCGCCTGAGTGTTCAGCCTGCGACCTCACGGTCGCAGCTACTCCTGCCGCTCTTGGTCCGCAAATGTCTCCCAACACCGCGCCTGACTCGACCGACGCAAGCTGATCCCGGTCGCCGATCAAAATAATCCGCGCCTGTTCCGGCAGCGCCGCGAACAACTTTGCCATCATCGCCAGGTCCACCATGCTCGCCTCGTCAAGCAAGAGCACGTCCACCGGCAGCGGATTGTCCGCGTCGAAACGGACCGCCGCCGTGCCCGGCGCGCCGCCAAGCAACCGGTGCACAGTGGAGGCCTCTGCCGGAAAACGCTCCCGCACCCGCGCGTCGCACTCGAGCTTGTCGCGCCATTGGCGAACGGACTCCTGCAATCGCGCTGCCGCCTTGCCCGTCGGCGCGGCCAGCACGATGCGCAGCGGCGTCTCGCCCGCCTGCTCCAGCAACAACGCCAGCGCCAGCGCCACCGTCCGCGTTTTGCCCGTGCCCGGTCCGCCGGAGATGACGCACAAGTTGCGACGCAACGCCACGAGCGCCGCCACCTTCTGCATATCCACTTCGTTCTCGTCCATCGCCGGGAAGAGCCGCTTCAACCCGTCGGCCAGGCGCGCCTCGTCGATGCCGCCGGCCGCTCCTCCCTCTCGCCCTCCGAGGGGGAGAGGGCTGGGGTGAGGGGGCTGCACAGGTGGACTCCCCTCGTCACGGTCCTCTTCCTTCGTCCGATGAGAGGAGAGGGAAGTTGTTTCGGACGCGAGTTGACGGTTGGAAGTCTGCCCGCCGCCGGCCATCCTCCCGGCCCTCCGCCGAATCGCCGCTGCCAGCCCCGACTCGTATTCCCAATAACGGTGCAGGTAAAGCCGCCCTTTCCCGTCGAGCACCAGCGGCTTGAATTCGCCCGGCGTGCCGACGACGGAACTGGCGCGCAACTTCTCCAGCCAGGTTTCGCTGGGAGGAATCTCCGCAATTCGCCCTCCTTCACCGTTGAGCAGTTGGACGATTCCCGCGCGGTCACGCAAATCGAGACACGAGTTTCCTTCGCCGCAACTTCGGCTCACCAACGCCGCGGCCAGCGCCACTTCCGGCTGCGCTCCGCCCGCCAGCCGCTCGACCAGCCGCGCGAAGTGACGGTCGAGGTCGGTGAATTCTGGCGCATTCAAGAGGGATATTGGCTCGCTGCCGTTCATTTCGCTCGCTCCATCGCATGGGCCGTCGCGGCGGCGCGCTCGCCATTGCGCAACGATTCCGCCAGCGCTTCAATCGTGCTCCCCTCCGGCCGGTCGCGGTACACACCCAACTCCGGCCGTGCCGGATCCAGGCCGCGCAGGAAGATGTAGCGCACGCCGCCGATGTGCTCGTTGTAACGGTAGCCAGGCAGGCGCAGCCGCAAGTATTCGTGAAGGGCCACGACATACAGGTGCGCTTGCAGTGAATAGAACTTCCGCGCCATCTCTGCGCGCATCGCGACGGGGCTGTAGTCCTCGACGCGGGCTCCCAACCAGTTCGATTTCCAATCCACGATGTAAAACCGGCCCTCGAAGCGGAATACGAGGTCAATGAAGCCCTTGAGGAATCCGCCCGACGGCTTGAAACCGAGCGCGCCGAGCCGGGCCACCACGTCCTCTCCCGCCGCGGCCAGTCCGTGACGCAGCAGCGCCGGTGTCAGCTCGCGCACCGCGAGAAAGAACTCCAGCTCGTTCAATCGCTCGCTTCTCGTCACCCGCGACAGCGTGAAGTCCTGCCGCGTCGCGTCGAGCGGCGTCGCCATCGCGCGCCGCACCGCGTCGCAGACCGCAGGCGCAAACTCATCGCCAGGGATGCCGTGCAGGGCCAACTTCGATTCCACGATCCGCCGCAGTTCGGCATCATCCGCCTGCGTGAAATCCAGTTCCTCCATGACCTGGTGCAAACACGTTCCCGCCCTCGTGCCGCGCGGGAAGGCGAAGATGCCCTTGGCCTCCACCGGCGCCGGGGCGGGCGTCGCCGGCCGCGTTTCGGAGTCGTGATCCGGCAGTTCGTCCGCGCTGGCAGCCACCAGCCCGGAGAAGCTCGCGATGCGCCAGTTTGTGGGGATGGTACCCGTGAACCGGCGAGGGCGCAGGTCGACGCTTGCTTGAAAATGAGGGCGGTATCGTTCACCCGTGGTCTGCGGCAACCGCTCAACTTGTATCGTGGGCGCGCCGTTGATCGCCGAGGCCCCCGCCAGTCGCTGGAGATCCGCGTGCAACGCCTCATCATCCAACGCCTTGAAATGCGCTGTCATCGCCGCCTGCCAGTCTTCGCCCAGCTCCGGCGGGCGATGCAGCAGCCACGCTGCCGCGGAAGTGCCCGCGCCGCGGAACGCGCCCCAGACGAAGTAACAGCGGTTCCTGGCGCGCGTCAGCGCGACGTAGAGCAAGCGCAGGTTTTCCGAGAGCTTCTCGCGGAAGGCCATCTTGCGGTGCGCATCGTACTCTGGTGAACCGAGATCAAGGACGAACTGCGATGATCGGCCAGCCGCAGCCTCCACGAATGTTGTATTAGGCGGGCGAGACGGGTCGTTACTCCTGTTCCCACTCTTACTCTCACTCTTACTCTTAATCTTACCCTTAATCTTACTCTCCAGGCTGATAGAGAGACCAGGATTAAGATTAGGATTAAGATTAGGATTAAGATTAAGAGTAAAGTGAAACAGCACCTGTTCCTCGCCGCGGCGCGTCGGCTCGGAGGACTTCCATGAGAACGGGCAGAACACGACCGCGTATTCCAGCCCTTTGCTCTTGTGGATCGTCACCAGGCGCACCGCTTCGTCGTCGCGTTCCAGCCTGAGCTGGTGCTCCTCGGTGGCGCGGTCAGACGCTCCAATCTGTTCGGCCAGCCATCGGGCGAGTGGGGCGGGGCCGAAACGATGTTCCTGCGCCGCCGCGTGGAGCGCCTCGGCCAGGTGCAACAGGTTTGTCAGACGCCGCTCCCCATCTTCGAACGCCAGGAGGCGCCGCCGCACTTGCCCGGCGTGCAGCCAGTGGCGGAACATCGGCATGAACCCCAATTCGAGCCAACGCTCGTGCTGCATGTGCGCGAACTCCCGCCAGGATTGCCCGGCGGCTTCATCGCCGGCCATCGCGTCGAGTTCCGCACCGCTCAGGCCCATCAGATCGGTCGTCAACGCCGCACGCAGGGCCCGTTCGTGCCCGGGTTGGGCCAGTGAGGCCAGCACGCGCTCCAATTCGCGGGCTTCGCGTGAAGCGAAGACGCTCTCCTCCGTGTGCAACACGCTCGGCACGCCCACGCCCCGCAGCGCCTCCTGCATCAGCGCCGCCTGGCGGTTTTCCGGCACGAGCACGGCCATGTCCCGCGGCGTGAGCCGGCGCAGGCCGAGGGTTGTGCCGCCGTTGAGGAGCCGGACAATCTCCGCGGCAACAAGGCCAGGCAGCTTTTCCTCCGCGAACTCCTTGCTGATCTCTTTCTGGTCCGCCTCGCGCGGCATAAGCCACAGCCGCAAGGGCGCCAGCCGCGCGCCCTTTTCTTGAATCGGTGCTTCATCGGCATTGCCCGCGGGGTTGACTTTCTGAAAGGCGATTTCATCGAACGCGAACGGATTCGGCGCAGCGCCAAACAGCGTGTTGACGGCGCCAACCAGGCCAGACTCCGAGCGCCAGTTTCGGTCGAGCGTGTAACGGTCCGGCGTGCCTCGCGCCGCGTCGAGGTAAGTGAAGATATCCGCGCCGCGGAAGCCGTAGATAGCCTGCTTCGGATCGCCGATGAGGAACAGAGATGGACCCGCGCCGGACTGAGGGACGAACTTCGGCTCTTCTGAAGCTGGCCGGTGGGAAAGCGGCAAAGCGGGAAAGCGGGAATCCGAAATCGAGCCGGCATCGCCGACTCCCTCACCTTGTCGTCTTCCCGTTTTCCCGTTTTCCCGATTTCCCGTTTTCCAATTCTCCCGCTCTCCCGCCCCCGGTTCGTCAGGCGGTCCAAAGAGCCTGCGGAACACTTCCCACTGCACCGGATCGGTGTCCTGAAACTCGTCGATGAGCGCCGCCCGAAATTTTCGCCGAACTTCGGCAATGAGCGCGGGCCCGGAGCCTCCACGCAGCGCCCCGAGCAGTCCGGTAAGCAGGTCGTCGAAGGACAGGACCTTCAATTCCTGCTTGCGCCGGCGTAGCGCGTTTTGAGCGACAGGCACGAAATCAAGCCGGAGACCGGTGAGGTAGTTTGCTTGCGCGGCGAGCAGTTCGCCGCAACGCCTGAAGAACTCGTGTCCAGGCGCCTGTTTTTTCGCGCGAGTATTCTCTTCGAGCACGCCGGGGGCGAACTGTTTCAGAGTCGCGAGCCCTTCGGGCGTCGGGCCACTGTCCGCAAAGCAACGCTCGACGTTGTCCAGCCACGCCGCGACTTCGGCCGGCTTGCCGTGAACCCCCTTGGCCCACGGCGCGGACGGCGTGAAGCAGGCCCGGATTTCGTCGTGATGCGCCCGCCATTGCGCGCGCGCCGCGTCGAACCCTTGTTGCAGCTCCCGGGCCAGTTCATCGAGCGAGCGGCCATCCACACCGGAAATGACGCGGAGCGCCGGATGACGGCTGTGCAGGCGCAGCCACGGCACGAGCGTCTCGGGCGAGAGTTTCCCGTGAAGCGCCGCGCTCACCAGCAGCGGGTCGGCGTCGTAGAATTGGCGGCGCCAGTAATCGTCGGCCACGGCCTGGAGAAGGTCCGAGTCGTCGGTCGCCAGATCCGTGTCGAAGAGCGCGCCGCTCTCGAAGGCGTGGTCGCGCAAGGCGCGTTGGCAGAAACTGTGGATGGTGCAGATGGACGCTTCGTCGAATGCGCGCAACGCCCGCTCCAGCCGCGAGCGCAGTGTCGCGGCCGTCCGTCTGCATTGCCCCCTCACCCCGGCCCTCTCCCCCTCGGAGGGGGAGAGGGAGGAGCGGGCGGCAGCAGTCAGGCTTCCGAGCGTCAATTCTCCTCGCGCGGCTTCTCCCTCTCCCCTCGTCAGACGAGGGGAGAGGGCCGGGGTGAGGGGAGCAGGATAGACTTCCGGCCTGTCATCGCTGTCATCCTGCCCCCGTTCCTCCCGGCCGGAATGGCCGGGGGGCAGGCGGGACGCCTGCCCTACGATCTCGCGCACGGCCGGATTCTCCGCGGCGCCTTCGTCCAGCACGCGCACCGCGTCCACCAGCGTGCGCCGAATGCGCTCGCGCAATTCCTCCGTGGCCGCCTCGGTGAAGGTCACGACGAGGATTTCCCGCACGGAGAGATTGCGCTCCAATATGAGCCGCAAGAACAGTCCGGCGATGGTGAAGGTCTTGCCTGTGCCGGCGCTGGCTTCGACGAGGCAGAGGCCCGTCGCCAGCGGCGTGGTCGACAGATGGAATGACGGCGGCGCGATCATGCCTCAGAGCGCGTTTCATGCGCGAGCGCCGGGCCGAAAATGGCGCGGGCGTGGGCCGCGAACGCTTCATCGAGCGCCTCCTCGTGGCGGAAACAGAGGTCGAACGCGGCGTCCTCGCGCTCCCCTTTGATGTCGTTGAATTCGTTGCCGTCCCACTCGCCACGGGCCTTCTCAAACGGCGAGGCTGAATTGGCCCGCCTGGCTGTGCGTTCGGCCTCGGCAAACTTGAGCGCGGACTCGGGAAAGAACTTCAGCGGCGCGCGAAGGCCCTGCCAGTAAAGCTCGAGCAGGGCGGCGAGCATCGCTTTTGCATCGGCAGGTGGAGCGAACTCGCGGCGACTGTCCTCGCACAGCAGCGTCGTCGTCTGGCCCGGCTGGGCACAATTCGCGGCGAGATGCTGAAGCCAGGCGCCCAGCATGTCCCGCGCGCGAAGGCGTCCGCAGCGAAAGGCCAGCGGTCCGGCGGCCGTGCGTTCGCGGACGCGCCCAGTGAGAAGAAATTCACCGATGGACACTGAGAAGTCGTGCGGTGACGCGGGACCGACGCGCAGCTTTTCCAGGCTCGCGGCGAACGATTCGGCCCGGGACGCACATTGGACGTAGCCGACGTCGCCCACGGCCCCGGGCGGCAACTCACCACCAGCCCGTGCGAATGATCGAGACGCAGAGGCCCCGTGGCCGGCTAGACGGCGCTGAAGCACGTCCGCGCGCAAGCGGAATTGGCCGAGGCCATCGAGCAGCACGGGCTCTCGCTCGTCAAGTTCTTCGGGCGTGTCGGGAAGCGCGATGCCGAGACGGCGGCGCAGGAAGAACTTCGCGGGGTTGAAGTAGAAGCGGGTGATGTCCTCGAGAGTGACGCGGCGGAATTCCGGGCTGGGTTCGGACAGCGGACTCTCGAGAAACGGCGTGACGTTACGGCGGGCGTCGCGGGCGGAGACGGAGGCGCGGCAGTTGTCGGCGGAGTAACTGAAAAACTGCGGGTGGGAGTTGTTGAAGTAGTCCTCGTGGAATGCCTGAAGGCGGTGGCGGGTCACGAGGTGCTCGCGAAACGTTGGAACGCCGGGCTCCTGCTCGGCTCGTTTCGGAGCGCCGAGTTGCGACTCGGCGCGCTTCTGTGCAATCAAATGGGCTGCCCCCTCACCCCGGCCCTCTCCCCCTCGGAGGGGGAGAGGGAGAAGCTGGGGACGGGTTTCCACATCCGGACCTCCAACGACTGGCGGCTGTTCGGCGTTCTCCTCCGGCCGTTTGGCCTTCTCCCATTCGGAGCGAGGGTGGGCTGGGCTGAGGGTTTCGTCGGAACGGACTACTGCATTCGGTTCGGTCCATGCCGAGCGGGAACTCGGCGCTCCGCGAGCCAGAGTGAAGCCCTGCTCCACATAGTCGAGCAGCTCGCTGACAAGGACGGAGGGCGGCGCCGGGCTGTTGTCCTTCACGCTTTGGCCAACGTAGCTGATGTAAAGGCGGTCGCGGGCCGAGAGCAGCGTTTCGAGAAACAGATAGCGGTCGTCCTCGCGCGTCGATCGGTCGCCAAGCCGCGGGGCTTGCGCCATGAGGTCGAAACTGAGCTGCTGGGCCGGCCGCGGAAAGGCGCCGTCGTCCATCCCGACGAGGCAAACCATCCGGAACGGGATGCTGCGCATCGGCTTGAAACCGCAGAAGGTGACGCCGCCGGTGAGGAATCCGGCCTGGTTGAGATCTTCGTCGAGCGCGGGACCGAGTCGTTCGAGCAGCGCGGCCCGGCCGATGGGGCGCGTGAACCCAGCGTCTTGCTGCTGGCGTCGGAGGGCCTCAAGTTGGCCGCGGAGGATCTGAAACTCGCGCTCCGAGTCGTCGGAAACCGCGAAGAAACCGTCGAGCGCGCCGTGGAGAAGGCCGGCCCATTCGTCGAGGCGGCGCCGATCGCCGAGCGCGTGGACGAGTTCGAAGATACACTCGATGTATTCGGCCAGGCGGCCGGCGAGCGCGGCGGCATCCCCCTCGATGTCATCCAACGGGAGAATGCCGTCGAAGAGGCGCAGGCCGCGTCCAGCCATTGCGTGACCAAGGAGCAGGCGGTCGAGACCGGCGCGCCAGGTCTGCCCGGCGAAAGCGGGCAGCCCGAGCCGCTCCCGGTGTGAGGCGTCGATGCCCCAACGGATGTTTGCATCGCGCACCCAGTCGCGGAGCGTGTCGACGTCGGTTTCGCTCAATCCGAAGCGTTCGCGCAGCGCTGGTGTCTCCAGCGGCGCCAGCACGGTGGCGGAGCCGAGGCGCGAGTCGGGCAGCGCGAGAAGTTTGAGGAACGTGTCGATGACGTGGCTCTCGCGTCGGGCGCCACGGTCGGCGAGGTTGAAAGGAATGCGCCTGGATTCCTCCTCCGGCGAGCCGAAAACGGCCTGGATGAACGGGGCGTAGGCTTCGACATTGGGCATCATCACCACGATGTCGCGCGGCGCCAGGCGCGGATCGCGGTCGAACCAGTCGAGCAACCGGTCGTAGAGCACTTCCATCTCGCGCAGGGGGCTGTGGCAGGAGTGGATTTGGAGTGAATCGTCTGACGCTTCTCCCTCCCCCCCTCCGAGGGGGAGAGGGCCGGGGTGAGGGGGCCGCGGCGTTGAATCCTCACCGAACTCGACCCGCCCCAACGATCCGCCGGGCGCTGTGCGGCCACGGTCGCGCAAGTGCAGGATGTCCGATTGGATGCAGTGCAACAGCGAATCCTCCCCAGGGTCGGTAAAGCTCTCGTCGCTCTGCCAGTCGCCCGCGCCCAGGACGAGCTTCAGAAAGTCCCGGCCC
>DASTLJ010000238.1:0-9541 GCA_035715125.1 Verrucomicrobiia bacterium | reverse complement strand
TCTGGTGCGTTTTGCCTTCGCGGACCAGGTTGGAGATGGCGGTGGTAAAGACGAGGATTTCCAGCGCGGCGCAGCGGCCCTTTTTGTCGACGCGCCGGAAGAGGTTTTGCGCCACGACGCCCTTGAGGGCCTCCGAGAGCGTCGCGCGAATCTTGTTCTGCTGCTCGCTCGGGAAGACGTCGATGATGCGGTCCACGGTCTTGGCCGCACTCTGCGTGTGCAGCGTGCCGAACACCAGGTGGCCTGTGCTGGCCGCCGTGATGGCCAGCTCGATGGTCTCCAGGTCGCGCATTTCGCCGACCAGGATGATGTCCGGATCCTCGCGCAACGCCCCGCGCAGCGCGGAGGAAAAACTCTGCGTATGGACGCCCACTTCGCGGTGGTTCACCAGGCAGTTCTTGCTCTCGTGGACGAACTCGATTGGGTCTTCGACGGTGATGATGTGGTCGCGTCGGTTTTTGTTGCAGTAGTCGACCATCGCGGCGAGCGTCGTCGATTTGCCGGAGCCGGTCGGGCCAGTCACCAGCACCAGGCCCTTGTGGAGCATCGCAAACTTCTTGAGCACCGCCGGCAGGGGCGCGTCCATTTTTTCAAAATCGTCGAAGGAGAGGACCTTGCTCGGAATCTGCCGGAACACGGCGCCGATGCCATGCTTCTGATTGAAGAAGTTGGCGCGGAAGCGGGAGACACCGGGGATCTCATACCCGAAATCGACGTCGCCGGTTTCCTCGAATGTCTTGATCTTGTACTCGGGGGCGATCTCATAAAGCATGGCCTTGAGCGCGTCGTTCTCCAGCGGAGGAAAATCGACCCGCTGCAGCTCGCCGTGGATGCGGAGGATCGGCGGGTTGGCCGTGGACAGATGAAGGTCCGAAGCCTTCTGCTCAAACATGAGGTTGAAGAACGCGTCGATTTTAGCCATACAAGGTTTCTGGGTGAGCAAGAGCGTTGCCGATCCGTTCGGCCCACATCACGAAATGACTCGTGTCGCGACAATCCTGCGTCAGGAAGTGGAACTGGCCGGAATCCTCTCCTTTGCCCGTTTCATGGAGGTCGCCCTCTACTGTCCAGGAATTGGATATTACGAGAGACACACAGGACAGATGGGCAGCGCGGGAGACTACTACACCAGCACCAGCGTCGGGCCCCTGTTCGGCGAATTGCTCGCCCGGCGGGTCGCCGACTGGCTGGAGGAACTCAGCCCGGGTCCGCTGCAACTGGCCGAAGCCGGCGCACATGACGGTCAACTGGCTCATGACATCTTGAGCTGGCTGGCCGCACACCGGCCGCAGCTCTTCGCTCGAATCCACTATTGGATCATCGAGCCATCTTTCAATCGGCAGGATTGGCAACGGCTAAAGCTGGAAAGTTTTGCCCCGCGCGTGGAATGGTTTGCCGGGTTCCACGCCTTGCCGGCGAGCGGCCTGCGCGGCGTGATTCTCTCCAACGAACTGATGGATGCGTTCCCCGTGCATCGCGTCGCGTGGGGCGCGGCGAGCCAACGCTGGTTTGAGTGGGGCGTGGGCCGCGAAGGCGGGCGGTTTGTCTGGCGACCGATGGAATCGGGGGCCGATTGGACGGCGCACCTGGCGGACGCGGGATTCGACTTGCCGCTCGAATTGCTGGCGGTGTTGCCCGACGGCTTCGTGCTGGAAGTGTCGCCCGCAGCCGGAGCATGGTGGAGCGCGGCCGCGCGCTCGCTGCGGGCCGGCAGGCTGCTGACGGCCGATTACGGGCTGACTGCCATCGAGCGGCTCGGGCCGGGCCGTGCAGGCGGCACATTGCGCGTCTACTCGAGGCACCGCGCCCAGGCCGACGTGCTCGACAATCCCGGCGAGCAGGACATCACCGCGCACGTGAATTTCAGCCAGCTTCAACGCGTCGGCGAACGAGCCGGCCTGCGTACGGACGGACTCTTCACTCAAGCAGAGTTCCTCACACAAATTGCGACGCGAACCAGCGATCGGGATGGGCGCGGCCTCCTGGCTGAAGCGTGGACACCTGCACAAGCCCGACAGTTTCAGACTCTCGTCCACCCCGAGCACCTCGGCCGCGCCTTCCGCGTTCTGGTGCAATCACGCTGAAGGCTGTTGCAACTCGTAGCTCAGCACCGAGAGGCAATAGACCGCCGCCGTGTCCGCCCTCAGGACAAGCGGGCCGAGCGTGATCGGCGACGCGCCCGATTTCGTGACTGCCTGGACTTCCTCCGGCGTGAAATCGCCTTCAGGGCCGACCCAGACACAGGCGCTGGCGGGTTGCCGGCCGTGGCGCTTGCGGAATTCGTCGAAGTACTCGCGCGGGTGCCGGCTGCCCGGCTGGAGCGAAGCGATGAGCGGCATTTCGAACCTCTCACCGCGAGAGAGAAAACCGGCGGGCGTCACGGCCGCTTCCACGCGCGGGAGCCACAAGGCGCCGCACTGCTTGATCGCCTCGACGGCCATCTGTTGCCAGTGCTCACGGCGTGATTCCGCCCGCGCGTCGTCGAGTTGAACGACGACGCGCTCGGTGAGAAGGGGAATGATGCGGGCGGCCCCCAACTCGGTCGCCTTTTCGACGATGGAATTGAAGAGCTTCCCCTTGGGCAGGGCTTGCAGGAGCGTGAGCTGGCAGGGCGGGCGGGGCTGGGTGCGTTGCGATTTCACAGCCAGTTTGAGTTGGTCGCGTCCGGTGTCGGCGACTTCGCAACTGAACTCACGGCCTGCCCCGTCCAGGACGATCGCTGCGTCGCCGCGCCGCAGCCGCAGGACGCGGAGAGCGTGCTGAGCTTCGCGGCCGGCGAGCGTCAGGAGCGGCTCGCGGCACTGCTCGGGGGGAAGGTGGAAGCGGGGCATGGGGGAAGGCGTGGTGCGTGGTGCGTGATGCGTCAAGTCCGGGCCGGGCGTCGGAGGATTCTTCACGTACCACGCACCACGTACCACGCACCACGCATCACGCATCACATTTCACTTAAAGAATTCCTTCGCCTTCTCAAAAAAGCTCTTCACTCCCGGGTTCACTTTCTCGTCACAAAGTGCGGCAAACTCCTGGAGCTTCGCCTTCTGGGCGCTGTTCAAGTGCGCCGGGACCTCGACCGTCACGCGCACGTGAAGATCGCCCCAGCCGTAGCCTTGAACGTTTTTCACCCCTTTGCCTTTCACGCGGAACAGCGTGCCCGTTTGCGTGCCGGGCGGGATGCGCAACGTGACATGCCCGTCGAGCGAGGGCACCTCGAGGTCCGTCCCGAGCGCCGCCTGAACGAAGCTTACGGGCAACTCGTAGAGCAGGTCGTCGCCCTCACGATGGAAAATCTCGTGAGGCTTGACGTGCAGGATGACGAACAGGTCGCCCGCGGGACCGCCCCGCAAGCCCGCTTCGCCGTTGCCCGTCGAGCGCAGGCGCGCGCCAGTGTCGACGCCCGGGGGAATCCTCAGCTTGATCGTCGTGGACTTTTCGGCGCGTCCGCCGCCGTGGCATTTGCGGCAGGGCTTGTCGATCACCCGGCCGGCGCCTTCGCAGCGGGGGCAGGTCTGCGCAATGCTGAAAATGCCGCGGGCCGTGACGACCTGGCCGCGGCCCCCGCAGGCCGAACAGGTTTTGCGGGTGGCGCCGGCTTCGGCGCCGGAGCCGTGACAGTGCTCGCACAATTCGAGCTTGCGGACCGGAATCTCCTTTTCACAGCCGCGCGCCGCTTCCTCGAAATCAATCTGCAAATCGTAGCGCAGGTCCGCGCCGCGCTGCGGGCCGGTCGGATCGCGCCGCCCGCCGCCGCCGAAGAATTGCTCGAAAATGTCCTCGACCGTGCCGCCGCCGAAGGCTTCGCGGAAAACATCGAACGGATCGTGGAAGCCGCCCCGCCCGCCGGCGGTCGCGCGGCGGCGGGGATCGAAGGCGTCGTGACCGTATCGATCATAGGCCGCCCGCTGTTGCGGGTCGCTCAGCGCTTCGTAGGCCTCGCCCACTTCCTTGAATTTCTCCTCGGCGTGCTTGTCCCCGGGATTTTTGTCCGGGTGAAACTTGATCGCCTGCTTGCGGTAGGCCTTCTTGATCTCCTCTTCGGACGCGTTGCGGGAGACGCCGAGGATTTCGTAGTAATCGCGATTGGCCACGTTGGAGGAATTTACGATTTACGCGCCAGACGGTGTGGCGGTCGGCTCGGATGCGGGCGGCGGCTTTCGGGCGACGATCACGCTGGCGGGGCGGAGCAGGCGGTCGCGCAGCTTGTAGCCCTTGCGCAATTGCTGAAGCACGTGGCCTTCGGGCGTCTCCGTGGAATCCTGTTGGGCGACGGCCTCGTGGCAGTTCGGATCGAACGGCTTGCCGGCGGCGTCAATTTCCTCGAGGCCCGCCTCGGTGAGGGCGCCGCGAAGCTGCGAGGCGATCATCGCCACGCCGGCTTGCAACGATTGCGCGGCGGCGTCGGGCGCATTCCCGGCGGCCGCCAGGGCCATCTCGAAATTGTCGAGCACGGGCAGGAGCTTCTGGAGCAGCCCAACATTGGCGTAAGCCACGGCCTCCTGGCGTTCGCGGGCGGCGCGCTTCTTGTAGTTCTCGAAGTCCGCCGTCGCGCGGAGGAACCGGTCCCAGTTCTCCGCGGCTTTGGAGTTTGCGGCTTTGAGCGGGTCGATGGGCTCGACGGGCGGCGCCGGGGGCGGCCCATCACTTTTTTCAGGGGCAACGGCCTGGGCCTTTGTTCCCGCCTCCGCGGGTTGGGCGGGCGCTGGCGCGGTTTCCGGACTTTTCTTGTCAGCGTGTTTCCTGGACATCGTCATCGTTCCGAATCGTTCGGAGCGCCGGAAACTATACAACGCAGGCAAGAATGGCAATGGCTGAGGAACTCACGGGCTGGCGCCCGCTCGATTCTTCTCGCGGAATCAATTCGGACGCGCTCCCATCAAGGCTGATGTTCGGCTTCTTCAAACGGCGCAGGCAGCATCGGCGCGAGGCCATTCGCGCCCGTCCGTTTCCGGCCGGGTGGCGCGATGTACTCGCCCGCAAGTTTCCCTTTTTCAGCCGCCTCACTGAAGTAGACCAACGCGAGCTGGAGGGCCACGTTCAGGTGTTTCTCGCGGAAAAGAACTTCGAAGGCTGCGGCGGCTTCGAGATGACCGACGAGGCGCGCGTGCTCATCGCGGCGCAGGCCTGTCTATTGCTCCTCCATCGCGAGACCGACTGTTATCCGAAGCTGCGCACGATCCTCGTTTACCCTGACACCTATGTCGCCAAGACCCGCTGGAACGAAAGAGATGAAGAGGACGACCGCAGCAGTCGCGCGCGACTGGGAGAATCGTGGGACCGCGGCGTGGTGGTGCTCGCGTGGTCGTCCGCCGTGGCCGGCGCGGCGAACATTCACGACGGGATGAACGTGGTCTTCCACGAGTTCGCCCATCAGCTCGATCAGGAGTACGGCGCGGCCGACGGTCTGCCGCCGTTGCAGTGCGAAGGCGCCAAAGCCTGCTACTTCCGCTACACGACGTGGGCGCGGGTGCTCGGCGCGGAGTTCGAGGCGTTGCGCCGACAACGCGAGAAAGGCCGCAAGACCGTCCTCGACCAATACGGCGCGACGAACGCCGCCGAGTTCTTTGCCGTCGCGACCGAGTGTTTCTTCGAAAAGCCGCTGCAGATGAAGAAGAAGCATCCCGAGTTGTACGAGGAACTCAAGGAGTTTTATCGGCAGGATCCAGTCAATTTCCACCCAACACCAGCCGCGATTACGGGTGCCGGCTGAAACAGGAGCGCGGACAGCCATGTCCGCACGCTGCCGTCCGGCCGCCTCTATTCGCGCAGACAAGGAGCCTCGAGCGCTGCAAGATTCAATCCACAATTCTGTTCTGATTCTCCTTCCACCAAGCAAGAATTGACCGCGTCGCAAGTGGCTTGAAGTTGGTTCCTGCTAGTTCATTGAAAAAACGACCAGCCCATTCCGAAACTCTAAGACTTCGGTCATGTTCATTGACCCGAATAAGAAACTCCATGCGCTCGCGCTTCGTAAACTTTATCGAATGAGTTACGAAGGACAGCATGTTGATCAGGCGAGTATCATCTAGTTGTTTCCTATATTCACTCTCGATCTCTTTCAGCGCTGCCTTTTCACCGTCAAGACCGTCAGGAAGTGCGTCTCTGATGTACAAATCGGGAAAAATCTGAACCTGATTATGCTTCTCCACGATTGCCACGTATGCCAATGCTGCGCTCTCTTGTTGACGATGCAGTGAATTTGTCGCAATCACGCCGAGATGGTTGAATGCTGAGTGGCTACCCATTTGTGCCGAGGTTTCCAAGGCAAGAAAATCGGCGTCAGCTTGAAGATTGGACACCGTAAGACTCGTCGTTGCTATCACTTCTCGAAGAGGCTTTAGCTGGTTCTCAACGAATTCATTCATCGTTGCTGCGGTTGCGGCTTTGGCTGCTTTCTGAATCTCCGGCTGCGTCATGCCCTTTTGGACCTCCTCTTTGATCCAGCCTCGAACCTCAGAGTACCCTACAAAAAAGGTGGCGATGTTGGCGATTATCGCCAATGCAGTGAACCACTTCCACGGGAGGGATGCTTTCCTCGTCAAGTCTTTCAAAGCGCGCTCGTTGTCGATTCGAAGCTGGTCGAGTGCTGTGTTTACCCTTGTCTCGATCAGAGCTTGAACCGCTGGAGGTAGTGGCTCCACCGGAGCATCCCCTATCGGCTTACCATATTCATCAACAAGACGGCGGGACTCGTTCATAGGCAGAAGCGTATTGCTTCCCGAGCCGCTGACAACTGGTAATCGAGGACAGACCTGCTTCAGCTCAACGTCTCGCGCATCGCGGCGAACAGGTTGCGGCCCGAGGAGACGCTCACCGGTTCCTTCGATCGCTCGGCGGCGTTCTCGACGAGGTCCGGCGGCAATTCTTTGAGGAAGGGCGAGGGATGGCACGGGACGATCTGGCCGTAGCGTTTTCGGCCCAGACAGTAGCTCAAGGAGAGAGTCTGCATCGCCCGCGTGATGGCTACGTAGAAGAGCCGGCGTTCCTCGTCCATCGTTCCTTCAACTTTCGCCCGCGAGTGCGGCAGCAGGCCGTCCTCCAGACCCACGACGTGCACGTGCGGAAATTCAAGCCCCTTGCAACTGTGCATCGTGATCAGCGTCACCGCATCGCCGGCGGACTCCTTCTCCTCCTCGCGCTCGGCGTCGAGAGTGAGGTCTTCGAGGAATTGCTGGAGCCGCTCGACGGGCGCCAGCGCCGGCTGGGTGTCGAGGTCGGCCATTAGATCCTTCAGATTGCGAATCCGGCTCTCGGCGGTTTCGGCCTCCTTTTCGGAGCGGCGCAGTTCGTGGAAGTAGCCAATTTCGTCGAGGAATCGATCGGCCCAAAGCTGGAGAGAATAGCTGGCTGCGTTAGGGCGGGGTGCGTTGGTGGATGGCCCCCTCACCCCGGCCCTCTCCCCCTCGGAGGGGGAGAGGGGGCCTTCGGAGTGGCTGCGACCGTGAGGTCGCGGGGCGGCTTCTTCCTCGGGGATAGGCACTGGGCTTGGCTGTCCCGGCGAACTGAGACTGGCCTGCGACCTCACGGTCGCAGCTACAACCGAATCGGCGCACTTGGAGGGGGCAAGGAGGCCTTCGGGGTGGAGTTGGGCGCGGACCTGTTCGACGAATCCCACGAACGCCCCGATACTCTCGCGTGTCCGCGGAGCGAATGCGGCTAGCGCGTCCTCGCGGCCCATCGCCGCGAACACCGAGCAATGCCGCTCCTGGCTCGCGCTCAGGAGCCGTTCCATCGTCACGTCGCTCAAGCCGCGGGCGGGCACGTTGGCGATGCGCAACAGGCTCACGTCGTCGTGCGGGTTCACGAACACCTTGAAGTAGGCCAACAAGTCGCGCACTTCGCGGCGGTCGAAGTAGCTTTGACCGCCGATCAAGTGGTAGCGGACGCCGGCCTGGCGCAGCGCCATTTCCAGCGGGCGCGACTGCTGATTGGTGCGGAACAGAATCGCCTGATCGCCCCACGGGACGCGCCGGGCCATCCGGCGGAACTCAATCTCTTCGACCACCGTGCGCGCCTCCTCCTCGTCCGTTTCGAACTCGTGAAGAACGATCTTCTCGCCATCCCCTTCCTGCGACCAAAGCCGCTTCGCGCGGCGGCGAGCGTTGCGTTGGATGAGGGCGTTGGCGGCGGTGAGGATGGTGTTGGTCGAGCGGTAATTCTGTTCCAGCTTGATGACCTTCACTTCGCCGAAGTGCTGTTCAAAATCCAGGAGGTTCGAGATTTCGGCGCCGCGCCAACTGTAGATCGACTGGTCGTCGTCGCCCACGACGCAGAGGTTGCGATGCTCCTGGCAGAGCAGGTGCACGAGCCGGAACTGGGCCGCGTTGGTGTCCTGGTATTCGTCGACCATCACGTAACGATACTTGCGGCGGCAGGCTTCGAGGACCTCGGGGTGCTCCTCGAACAGCTTTTGGGTCAGCAGCAGAAGGTCGTCGAAGTCGATGGCGTTGCACGCGCGCAGCGCGCTCTCGTAACGGCGCCGAACATGTTCGGCCATCGCGCGCACGCTCGGGTCGGCGAACGCGCCCGCGGCAGACGGGCCGGCGTTCTTGAACCGGCTGAGCAGCGAGAGTATCGCCTTGGGCTCGGTTTTCTCCCCTTTCGCCGAAATGTGGCTGAGGATTTTACGGATGGCGCTCAGTTGCTCGGACTCGTCGTAGATGACGAAATTGCGCTTGTAGCCCAGCGCCTCGATATGTTGGCGGAGGATGCGCGCGCACAGCGAATGGAACGTCGAGATCGTCGGCCCGCTATTCGGTTCCGAGTTCCGAGTTCCGGGTTCCGCGTTGTTGGAACTCGGAACGCGGAACCCGGAACCTGGAACCCTCGGCCCAATGCGTGCCGGAACGAGTTGCGCGACCCGTTCCTTCATTTCGCGGGCCGCCTTGTTCGTGAACGTGACGCCCAGCACGTTCGCCGGCGCGACCCCGCGCTCGATCAGGTGAGCGATGCGAAAAGTGATGACGCGCGTCTTGCCGGTGCCCGCGCCGGCCAGGATGAGCACCGGGCCGTGAAGGGTCTCGACGGCCTGGCGTTGTTGGGGGTTGAGGGCACTGAGATCGGGCATCGCGCGCGAAGTCTAGTCGCGTGAACGGCCGCCGCAAGGCGAAGCGAGGCCGGGGAGAAAACTTTCTTGCTTGCGCCGCACGCCCGGCGCCTCACTCCGGCTCGGCCAGGATTTTCTCGCGTTCCTTTTTGTACTGCTCGTCTGACAGTTTTCCCTCGACGACCTGGCGCAGCAGAGAGTCGAGCCGTTCCCGCTTGCTCAACTTGACGCCGGGCGCGGGAGGCGAATTGGTCTTCGCGGCGCGTTCGCGGGCTTCCTTCTGGCGGATCATTTCATCGATTCTGGCTTCGACCTCCGACACGCGTTTCTGGTTGGCGGCCGGTTGAGGCGGCGGGACCGGAGTGGTTGGAGGGGCTACAGCCTGACCGGACGAGGGTTTGGGAGCCGTGGCCGTGGTCGTCGGGGCTGGCTTGGGGGAGGCTTGGCCTGCAGGGGGCTTCGAAGGATTGTCAAGTTCGGCGAGGGCCTTCTGATACTTGC
>DASTLJ010000237.1:0-9309 GCA_035715125.1 Verrucomicrobiia bacterium | reverse complement strand
CGGCAAGGATATCCTGGGAGACGATTTCCCTCAATCCGGTGGTGATGCTGACGTCGTCGAGCCACTGGTTGTCGTTGGCGCCGCCCGTCCGGGCGCCGAACGAGAAGTTGCCGCCGGCAAAGCCCGCGAAGCCCGGCAAGTCGGCGCTGACGGTCTGGCCGTCGTAGGTGAAGATCGCCCGGCAACTGTTGTTATCCACCACGAGGTCGGCTTCGACGAACGCGTTCTTGCGGAGGTATATGCCGTTGCCCGGATCGTCCTTGGGGAGCGGGAGAAAGGCGACCCGCGACGCGCCGACCGCCGAGCCGTGGTCCGGCGCACCCCACTTGATCTCGATACCGGTCTCGCCTCCGCCATTGTCGAAGGTGTCCACTGTCACACTCAGGCCGGTTCCGGTGCCTTCCTCACCCGCGCCTGCGGCGGCCAGGTCCGTCCCCCAATTGAAACTGTAGCCATCGGCCCCGCCGTTTTGGCCGGCGCCGATCAAACTTTTCCAATGGACGTGCAAGTTGCCCACACTCTTGCCGCCGGTGATGTCCGGGACGGCGAATCCACCGTTGACGCCAGCCTGTCCGGCATCGGTGAGATGCAAGACGCCGCCGGAGACGGCGGCGACTCCATTGACCGTGGTGCCGGCTGGCACGACGTTGTCATCGAAGTTGTAGGAGACTTGGGCTGCCGTCGCGCTGAAGGAGGCCAGGGAAGCCAACAGGGCCAGAGCCGGGAAAAGGAGGGAACCTCGTTTCGTCGGGATCAAACTTGACATAACTTGCTTTGCCTTTCTGATTTGCTTGCCAACCGGGTGTCAACTCCGACCGGCGATGACCAAAGTCACCGCAATGAAAAGACACCTGGTTGATCAGGCATGGTTTGAGGAACGGTGTAAATGAAACCAAAATGTCTGGAGAAAATCAACAACAAATCACTTGGAGACCTTCGCGCGGCTGAAGGAGACTCGTGGCGACCATGCTGATCGGAAACTGGAAGCACGGGTATCAGACGCGAAAACTTGCATGACGTTGCCCGGGTTTTCTAACAGCGCAGTCCGACCGGCAGGTATCTTTTCACCGATACAACTTGCGCCGCGCCAACGGCACAATCTGCCCGTGAATGGTTTCGTCGAACTGAAGCTGTAAAAAAAAAGAGAACACAGGCCGCGCAGAAAAGCAATCATCATTTTCTCGGCCCTGGATTTCAATTCGGGTCTTTCCTCTGCTTTCGTCCGTCCTGAATCGCCGTTGGCGCGTCGATGGTGTTGTCGTCGGTCTGGATCTGGCCCACGCCTTCCTCCAACTGGATCCCGGTGAGTTGTTTGCGGTCGTCGCCCGTGCGGGTGTCGCGGATGGTGTTGCCTTTGAAGACCAGGTCACGCGTTTCACCGCGCACGCGAATGCCGGCGGCAGCCCGCTTCAAACCATTGTTTTCGATGAGGTTGTTCTCGACGCGATTGCGATGGCCGGCCATGCCGTCGGTCTCGTTGCGAAAGCAGACGCCGTCCTCCTGGTTGCCAAGGACCTTGTTGCCGCGGATGAGATTGTCCGTGTCCTTGTGCCCGATGCTGATGCCGAAGCGGCCGTTGGCCTGGAGCGTGTTGCCCTCGAAGACGCCGTTCTTGACCCGCCAGCAGAGGAACAGGCCGTCCTCGCCATTGGCGCGGGCCGTGCAGGCGCGCACCAGCGGCCGCTGCGAACCGCTGCCGGGATGGAGGCCGAGCGAGGCGTTTTCCTCGCTGACGCAATCGAGCACTTGCACGTCGTTGCACTGCTGGAAGCTGACGCCGTCGCCGTTGTAGCGGCGCACGGTGCAGCGCGTGAGGACCGCTCCGGGGCAGCGATAGAGAAAAATCCCCGCGCCGCGGCAGCCGTTGAGATGGACGTTCTCCTCCTTGTTGCCGTCGATGGTCAGCGCCTCGACTCGGACGCCTTCGACGTGGGAGCCGCTGACCACGGGGAAGACCGTCGCGGCCTGCGCGCGGTCGGCCACCATGCAATCGGCATTGAGCGGCAGGCTCAGGGCGAACGTGTTTCCGTTCCGGCCCGTAAGGCGGGCGACGGTGGTGTGAAAGCCGCCGGAATTCTTGTCCCAGACTGCCACGCCGTCGCTCACGGCGAAGCCGTCCGGATTCTTCAGCGTGATTTGTTCCTCGCCGTAATCGCCGTCGATTTCCAGCGGAGAAGAAGCGGCCTTCGCTTTGCGCAACACTGTCTTGGCGCCTTGACCGCGCACCATGACATGCGAGCGCAAGTGGAGTGAGTCGCGCATCAGGAATTCTCCGGCGCCGATCTCGACCGTGCCGCCGCCGAGGCTCGCGACGTAATCGACCGCGGCCTGAAGCGCCCGATTGTCCGCGCCGGTGATGTCGGCATCGCGCACGCCCACGGTGACGCGCGCTTGCGCCGTCATGGCTCCGTGCATGGCCTTTGGCAACTGGCGGTGCGCGGAAGGGTTCTCGGCCTCGCGGCTGTTGTCCGCTTGGATCGACAGCGGAACGGCCATTGTCGCGGCGATGAGGAATGTTTTGAAGGCAGTTCGAGTGTTCATGGGCCTGGATTCTGCCATGCAGAGAGGGCGTAAGCCCACACGTATTTCCGAGCAAATCGAACTCGTGACCCTTGGACGCCCTGTGCGGATGAACGTCTCGCCCTGACAGCCCGTTGAAAAACCCTCATCTCGTAGCACCCGGCGTGAGCCGAAATGGGCCTTCGGCATACTCGACGTGGTCTTTTCGTTATGGAATGGGACAAATCTGACAGGTTGTGTTCCCCGAACAATCAGTGACGACCAGCACTGGATTTCCCCGGGTCTTGACGAGCGCCACCACCCCACAGCCCCCTGCGGGATTCACCGTGGCTGGCGCGCCAACACAAGCCATCGGGTTTTTCTTGAGCTTCACTTTGGTGCCCGGTGCATAGGGACCCGCGACAAATGCACCACCGCACGGACCATCACAAGAGTCCTTGATGAAGATCTGCAGCGTACACGGACAGTTATCACTGGCCTGTAATTGGTAAGCGTCATTGCAGCCTGGGCCCGTTAAGGCCACACACTGAACGGTCGGAGGAGTCAAATCCGTAGAGCATGGGCCCGGGGCAGCCCCTCCGCGGCAAATCCAGATGGATTCGCCCACATTGGCCATCGGATCTATCGGGATCCAGGCGGGGCCAGACTCGTCGAAGAGATAGGCGATGTAGCTTTGCGTGACTGGATCAAAACGATACACCACATCCCCAGGTTGTGGCGACAGCCCCACGATGTCCATGTACCCGCCGACGAGCGGCACCTGCCGGCTCACGATACAGCACCCGCTGGGCGGTAGCGCCAATGGCAGAACCGGCGCGTGAGCGTTGCCTGAAATGGTGAAGGTAATCGGTGTTCCTCCTGAATTGAAGAAAAAAGCGCCTTCGCCTGGGTCCAGCGTTAAGTTTGGAGTCCAGCCGCCGTTGTACACTGCTGCCGGACCAAAGACTTGCCCCACTTTATTCCACTTGATGATTTTGCTGCCGTTGGGCACAGGCCCACCTTGAAACACGTTAGCCAGCGTATTGCCGCCTGGGAGGGTGCTGTCGCATTGATTGGCAACCATCGAGAAGCCCACCGGCACAGTGAGCGAGTAGCTGCACGGAGACGTCCAGCCGGCTTGAGCCAGAAGACAGCCAACCACAGCCAATGCCAGTCCCACGCTATCCTTGGCCAAGCTGTATCTCGAAAGGCTGGATGATAAGGATCCAGGAACGGTTCGATATCGGCCAGGAAAAGCGCAGAGTAGAAGTGATGTTTCCATAATACGTATTGTTAGTTCTAGTTAGTGCAAACCGGAAACGCATCCGTACGCCAGATTGCGACGCTTTAGCTGCGAGATTAAGCAACTGAAATATGGTGATCGGCCCATGTCAAGTAGGGCATTCCCCTGGCAGCCCGTTCAAAAACTGTAGCGGCGCTCTATGAGCGCCGAAGAAACCGCGCATTCTGGCCCGAGTTCGGCGGTCGCAGACCGCCGCTACAGGTTCATTGGGAGTTTTTGAACGGGCTGCTAGGCGTTCCTGGGAACGCATGCCGGACACTGCCCTCGGACTTATCCCCGGCCCGCTCCTACATCAGAGGGAGAAGTCCGGGGTGAAGTCCGGGGCAGTGTCCGGATGCTCCCGGCGGTGAATCGAGCACCATAATTGGTTTGGCAGCCGCTGGACGAGTCGATATGCTGGACCCAAAATGAGCGGCCGGAAAGCTGACGACTTGAAAATTACCAAAGAGTTTGTCGTCCTCAACAAACAAGGCATCCACGCCCGTCCCGCCGCCATGCTCGTCAAGCTGGCCAACCGTTTCGACTGCGAAATCTTCATCGAGAAGGACGGTGAAACGGTCAACGGCAAGAGCATCATGGGGCTCATGATGCTCGCCGCCGGTCCCGGCAGCAGGCTGGTCATCCACGCGGACGGCAAGGACGCCGCCCACGCCGTTGTCGAAATCGAAGCGTTGCTCAAGCGCCGGTTCGACGAGGAATGACGGCGCGGGAAAGCCGTCGTTGACGCGCGGTGACCGTGAAGACCGACGTTCCCCTCGAACCGCCCGACTCCGTTTCTGCGCCGCTGCCGCTTTCGGCTCTCGCCGGGTTCTTGCGCTACTGGTTGCCAGTCCTCCTCTGGTGCGCGCTCATTTTTGGCTTTTCGACCGAAGCCGGCTCCACGCGTCGCACGTCCCGCATCCTCCGCCCCATCTTGCGCTGGTTCAACCCGGAGATCTCCGAAGAAGCCATCCGCCGTGTGCAATTCGGCGTCCGTAAGGCCGCCCATGGGGCGGAGTATTCCGTCCTGGCGCTGCTGATCTGGCGGGCCAGGCGCCGGCCGGCGCGAAACGACCGCCGCCCATGGAACTGGCGGGAGGCCGGGCTGGCGTTGGCTTTTGCTGCGGCCTTTGCGTTGAGCGACGAATTGCATCAGTTGTTCGTGCCTTCGCGCGAGGCCCGTGTGGGGGACGTGCTCGTCGACTCGCTCGGCGCGGCGCTTGGCCTGCTGGCTTTGCGCGCGTACGGCCGGTGGCGCGGCCAATGGTAGACCGGCATGAAGCGGCCGTTGCTCATCGTGGCGCTGCTCTTTCTTGCCGGCGTCTTTTTCGCCGAGTTCGCCCCATGGACTTGCCCGCCGTTCCTCTTGGCTGGGACGGGTTTAGCCGTTGGCGTGCTTAGCCTGTTCGCCGGCCGATACAGGCCCGGCCTGCTCGCCGCGCTGCTTGTGCTCGCGGGGGCCGCGAACTTGACGCTTCGCACTCGCGTCGTCGCGCCGGACGATTTGCGTCACTTGCTCGGGGCAGACGCGCAATTGATTTCACTGCGCGGCACGTTGCCTGAAACGCCCTACCACCGCGTTTACCAGCATGAGGCGGATATCACCTGGAGGACGCTCGCCGAAATCCAGGTTCATTCGATGCGCCGTCACGGCGACGACTGGGCGCCGGCGTCCGGCAGGATCGTGGCCAGCACGCCGGGCGTATTGCCGGAGCATTTCTTTGGCGGTTGTGTGGTCGAGGTCGAGGGGGTGCTGGCCCAGCCACAGCCGCCCACCGTCCCGGGACAGTTCGACTACCGCACTTACCTCGAACGGCGCGATATTCACTTTCAACTGCGCGTTACCTCGACGAACGACTGGAAGCTGGCGCGCGAATTCGCCCAGCCCGCGCGGCCTCCGTTGTCCGATCGCTTTTCCAGGTGGGCGATGGACACGCTGGGCCGAGGACTGCCTGAGGACGAATCGCTCCGCCTGCTCTGGACGATGACGCTCGGGTGGAAGACCGGCCTGACGGGCGAAGTCAGCGAGCCGTTCATGCGATCCGGCACGATGCACGTCTTTGCGATCAGCGGGCTTCACATCGCGCTCATCGCCGGGCTTTTCGTGCTCGTGCTGCGCGCCGTCAAGGTGTCCAGCAGTGTTTGCGGCGCCCTCGTCATTCCTCTGATCTGGTGTTACACGGGCGTCACGGGTTGGCAGGCTTCGGCGATTCGCTCGACGATTATGATGAGTGTCATCATCGCCGGCTGGGCCCTGCGACGGCCGAGTGATTTGCTGAATTCGCTGGCAAGCGCCGCGTTTCTCATCCTGATTTGGGATCCACAGCAGCTTTTTCAGGCGGGCTTCCAACTCTCGTTTTGCGTCGTGCTCAGCCTGGCACTGTTTACGCCTGTGTTGGATCGCATCCGCCAACGGTTGCTGGCGGAAGATCCATTGCTCCCCGCGCGGTTGCGCCCGCGTTGGCAACGGCTCCCGCGGCGAGGCGCGGGTTGGCTGCTGGCGGGGCTGGTCACTTCGCTTGCGGCGTGGCTCGGATCGATTCCGCTGATAGCCTCCTATTTCAACCTTTTCACACCCGCAAGCCTGTTGGCGAATCTCCTCGTCGTGCCGTTGAGCGGCGTCGCACTGGCGTCAAATGTGGCGAGCCTGGCGGTCGGCGGCTTGCTTCCACCGGTGGCCGAGTGGTTCAACCAAACGGCCTGGCTGGCAATGTGGCTCATGATTCGCCTCAGCCAGTGGGCTGCTCAACTGCCGGGCGGCTGCTTCCACGTCGCAACGCCGGGGATCCTGGGCTTCGCGTTTTACTACGCGGTGCTTCTTGCCGTAATGGCGGGATGGCTGTTGAATCCCCGAATTCGCGTCTGGACGGCCACCGGACTGGCATTGCTTTTCCTGGCGTGGCTGGGTCCAAAGCTGGCTTCGCCGCCGTCCACGCGGCTCACCGTGCTGCCTCTGGGTGGGGCGGCGATCTGCTTCGATGCGCCGGGAAAGAAGGATGATTTGCTCATCGACTGCGGGAATCGGAACTCAGCCGAATTCGTCCTGAAGCCCTTCCTGCGCTCGCAAGGACTCAACCGATTTGCCGGGCTTGTCCTGACTCACGGCGACATCAATCACGTCGGCGGGGGCGGCTTCATCCTCGATCAATTTCGGTTTCGCGAAACGATCTCGGGCCCGATCGAATTTCGCTCGGCGAACTACCGGGAGCTTCTGAAGCGGCTGCAATCCACTCATCAGCCGGCCCGCGCGCTGGAGCGCGGCGCGGCGCTCGGGCCCTGGCGCGTCCTTCATCCGGAGAAAACCGACCGCTTTCCGCAGGCGGACGACAGCGCGCTCGTGCTCCAAGCCGAGATTGACGGCACGCGGCTGTTGCTCCTCTCGGACCTCGGCAAACCAGGCCAGAGCACGCTGCTGTCGCGCTATCCGGACCTCCGCGCGGACATCGTCGTCAGCGGGATTCCCGTCCAGGGCGAGCCACTAGCCGAAGGGCTGCTCGACGCGCTCCGGCCGCAGGTGATCCTCGTCGCCGATTCGCTTTATCCGGCGGCAGCGCGGGCAAGCCATCGCTCGCGCGAACGCCTCGAGGCGCGCGGGCTGCCTGTGTTCTACACGAGCGAACGCGGCGCCCTCACGGTGATATTGAGGGGCAAGGATTGGAGGATAGAGTCGGCAGCGGGCCTCGTGCTTTTCGCCAGCCGCCAAAGCCAACCGCAACGCCCACCGTAGCGGGGCAGGCGACTCGCCTGCCGTAGTCTCGACAGGCGACCCGCCTGTCGAGCCATCGTCGCCCGGGGGGTCTCGCAGGCGGGTCGCCCGCGAGACTGGCGCAGACGAAGTCGTCCGCGCCACTCAGGCAGGCGTGACGCCCCGCTCACGTCCCCGACCGCGTCAGCCGCACTGAGACGTGCGCGGCCTGGGGAATGACAAACTTCTTTACTTCAACCGACACGTGCCGGGGCGAGAATTCTTCGAGAATCATCGCCGCAATTTCCGCCGCAAGCGTCTCGATCAATTCCCAGTGGCAGCCATTTCCGAAATGCAGGATGCGATCCGCCACGGCGGCGTAGTCGATGGTGTCGGCCAGGTTGTCCCGGCCGGCCGCCGTCGAGAGGTCGTGCTGAAGCTCGACAGTGACCAGCAACCGCTGTGGCTTGGAGCGCTCCTGCTCGGTTACGCCGACCTGGAAGAAGACTTCCAGGTCCGAAATGCAGATGGTGTCCATTGTTTCCAGGTCGTCAGATGCGTCGGAGTGGCGAGACGGAGGCGGCTCCGGCGGGGAGCGCTTCCAGCAGGAATCTTGTCGGCTGATTCAGGGGGAGTTTGAGAGCTTCTTTCAGGGTCAGCCAGCGGAACTCGACCGCCTCCTGGTTCAAATGGACGCGCGGCTCGCCGGCGCAGCGGCAGGTGTAGTTGAGCAGAACGAAATGTTCGTCGCGGTAGAACTCTGGTGAATGAATGCAATCCTGCACGAGCACGAAGCGGATGTCGTCCACGTCGAGGTCCGTTTCCTCTTTCAACTCGCGGCGCAGGGCCGCCTCGGACGTTTCGCCGAATTGGATTTTGCCGCCGGGGATTCCCCAGAGGTCCGACCATTTGGGGGTGCGAATCATCAGCACCCGGCCTGCCTCATCGAATATCGCCGCGCCCACTGTGACGAGGGGATGCTCGCGAGCCGGCAGGGAGGCGCCGGGACCCGCCGCGCGCAGCTTCATGTCATTGCGCTCGAGCCATTGCCGCAACTCTCCCAAATGCTCGACGATCAAATCCGGTCCGGCTGCACGCAATTGTTCGACGCCGTTGTAGCCGGTAAGGACCGCGCAGGAGCCGATGCCGCCGTGACGGGCCGTTTCGATGTCGTGCTGCATGTCGCCGATGAAAATCGTCTCGGCGGGAGAGAGTTCGTTCTCCGAGAGGATGTCATGGATTCTCTTCCGCTTGTCCCCCACGCCGAGGTAGGGCCGTTCGAGAAACTGCCCCAGGCCCGTCCTGGCCTGCTGCACCGCGTAGTATAGCTCAGGCACGGTGGTCAATAAGAACGTCCGAAGCCGGCGCTCGCGGCAGAACAAGAGGAACTCCCGCGCGTGCGGTAGTGCCACGACAGACTCCTGCGCGTGCTGGAAATGGCCGTGAAACCACTCTTCGAGTTGATCCAGGGGAACGTGCGGGATGTGGCGATCGTAAAACTTTTTGTAAGGCAGGCAAAACTCGGCGCGAAACCGTTCCAGCGGCAATTCGGGAACGCCCGCCCGCCGGAAGACGTGGTTGCTCGCCTCCCAGACCGCGGGCAGATCATCCACGAGGGTTCCCGACCAGTCGAAGATGATGTTCCGAATCACGCGGCGGACGGTAGCGGGGGCCAGTGCGCTTGCCAACGGAGGAATGGGTGATCGCCTCCAAGCGCCGCATGCAAGGTGCGTGAGGCGTGGTGCGTGGTGCGTGGTGCGTGAGGCAGTTGGGAACGCCCGTCCGCGCATGGATGACGCACCACGCATCACGCACCACGTCCACTTCTCCTCCCGATCATTTC
>DASTLJ010000236.1:0-17144 GCA_035715125.1 Verrucomicrobiia bacterium | reverse complement strand
CCACAGGCGCTCCGGGGCGCGTACTTCTTGACGGCCTCAGCAAGCTGCGTTTCGAGAATGTTCTGAATGACGCTGTCGATCGTCAGGACGGCACTGAGGCCAGGCTTGGAGTCCACTTCCTGATTGCGGCGGATGACGACTTCGCGCTGGCGGCGGTCGGTTTCGGTGACCCGCCAGCCGCGGCTGCCCTTGAGCTTCTCGTCCAGCCAGTGCTCGATGCCGTAGATGCCGAGCATTTCGGTGGTGGCGACCCGCGTCGTGCTGTTGGTGAAGACCCGCTCGACTTCCTGCACGTAGCCGAGGACGTGCGCGGCCAGATCGGCACACGGATAAACGCGCCTGTAATCGTCCTCGGAGTAAACGCCGCGGCGGGCTACGTTCTGGAGGGCGTTGCGCTCGCTGCGCTTGAGGCCCGGCAAGTCGAGATTGCGGACCAGGGTGGCCATCGCATTGGTAATTTGGGCCCATTGCTCGGTCGTGACCTTGCGCTTGAAGTCCGCGAACTTGTTGGTGCAGGCGACGCCCAGTTCGTTGGTGCGCACCGGCCGCAGGACGTGGGCGAGTTGCTCCTCGCTCATCGCCAGCCACGGCGAGAGGGCGCGGGCGACTTCGGCCTCGTAGGGGTGAATGAGGCTCGGATCGGCCAGCACGCGCCGAACCGGTTCACTGGTCGCCAGTTTGTGGCCATTGATGTCGAGAATGTCCCCCCGGCGGGGTTGTTTCAGGAAGACCCGGTGGGTGTTGCCCTCGACCACGTCCTTGAATGTGCCGTGCATCAGCACCTGAAGCCCATAGAGCCAGGCGCCCAGCGCGACCAGAGCCAGGCCAGCCCCGGCCGTGAACGTCAACAAACGCCGCCGATGGACGGGGCGGACCGAGTCGATAAGTTCACCGGACGCCCGGGCCCTCGGTTCCTCATCAGAGGGCAGCACGGGCGCCGGTGAGAAGGCTCCGCTTTTTTTCATGGGTTGGCAGGGGAGCCGCGCCGGCCCTGTGCGTAGTAAAGGCCGGCCGCATTCGTTGCGGTCTGAGTGGGGGGCGGTTCGGTGATCCAGATGATTTGGCTGGGCTGTGGTGGGACCAGCCCCAGCCGCAGTTCGCGCACGCGCTCTGCCAGGCGCTGCGGAAGCTGCATCGCGGCGAGGCGATCGGCCAGCAGTTGGTTCTCTTTCTTCAGCCGCTCCAACTTCTGCTGGCGCTGGCCAATCTGCTGGCCGAGTTCATAGATTTTGTTTTTCTGGAGAACGTACCCCACGCAAAAGCCCCCGATGAGCGAGCAGAGCAGGACCGCCTTGAGCGCCGGGACGAAGCGGACGGCGCCGGATTGGTTGCGACGGTTTTTGGCCATGAGGGAGAGGCGGGAGAAGTGGGGCGTTGGAGTGTTGGAGTGTTGGGGAGAACCGTTCGGCATTACTCCATCACTCCACTACTCCATCACCCCTTCACCCCTTCGTTCCGCTTCACAGTTTTTCCAACACGCGGAGTTGCGCGCTGCGGGCGCGGGGGTTGTCCGCGACTTCCGCGTCGCCTGGCCGAATGGCCTTGCGCTGCACCCAGCGCATCTGGGGCGCGCACGGGCGGCGGAGTTCAGGCACGTCGGTTGTTCCTTCGAACGTGTAGTCGCGGCTCATCTGGCGGCCGAATTCCTTCACGAGGCGATCTTCAAAGCTGTGGAAGGTAATGACTGCGAGGCGGCCTCCGCGTTTGAGGGCAGGGCAGGCTGCCGCCAGTGCCCTTTTTAAGGAGCTGCTCTCTTCATTCACTGCCAGGCGCAACGCCATGAACACACGCGTCGCTGGATGCGTTTTTCTGCCGTGCCGGGGCGCGAGCCGCTCGACAAGAGCCGCCAGTTGGGCGGTCGATTCGATCCGCCGCCCCAGGCGCTCCCGCACGATGGTCCGCGCCAACCGCCGAGCCTGCGGCTCGTCTCCGTACTCACGGAAGATTCGGGCCAGCTCGGCCTCGGTCCACTCGTTGACGGCCACGGCGGCCGTCACCGGCTGCCGCACGTCCATCCGCATGTCGAGCGGACCGTCTCTCTGAAAACTGAATCCGCGGTCCGCCTGATCGAGCTGCGGCGAGCTGACCCCAAGGTCGAAAAGAATCCCGTCGCAACTGTCAGGCGGTATGCATTCCGCCAATTCCGAAAAATTCGCCCGCCGGATTTCAAAGCGGCCGGCGAAGCCCGCTTCATTCAGGCGCCGCGTGGCTGCTTCCGCGGCCGCGCCATCGCGATCGAAGCCAAATAACCATCCACTCGGACTGCTGGCTGCCAGGATCGCCACCGCGTGCCCACCCCCACCCAGCGTGGCGTCGACGAACCGTCCGCCGGGCCGCGGCTGCAGGGCGGCCAACACTTCCGCTGTCATTACCGGCTTGTGCTCGAAGTGTTCTGGCACTGCGCATGGGCGTTTAGTCTGCGTTGGGGGCGCCAAACAGCCGCCCTTTGAGCCGTTGCCACAGGCCGGCGGTGGCGGCCGGAGCCATGGCCGGGGCCGGAACTGACTTCGGCGCCATTGGAATCCCCAGAGGGCCACTGGCCTGGCCCGGCGCCCGGCCCGACTCAACATCCGAATCGCTCAAGTCGTTTCTCACGGGTTTCACCGAATCCAGCGACAATTCTGTCTGCACTGGCCGGTGCTCTTGTTTTCGCGAAGCGGCCCGGGCGAATGGATTCTTGAACCATGCGCCGCCGCCGAACGGGCGAAGCTTCCTGGTCGCTTCCAAAAACGCGGCCACCCTGTCCGGCTCAGCCTCGCTTCGCCCAGCGCCGGCCGGTGCGGCCGCAGCGGTCGTCGGCGGCGGATGGGCGGTCCCCGGTTTCGGCGGTGCTTCCGGGGCTGGCGAAACTTCATCCACAACCTGCGCTTCGGTCGCCTTCGCTCCGCCAAAGGTCGGCAGCAAGTTCTGCTGGGTCATCTTGTAGCGGGCTGGCTGCCCGGTGACGCTCCGCACGCTCCGACCGACTGCGAGTAACCTGGATAGGCCCATAATCCTCAAATGAGCTTCATGGCGTCCGGACCCAGCGCGCTGTCGCCGTCGGCAATCGGCTCGAAGCGCTCCGGCGACCACATCTGGAACCGATCGAACATCCCGACCAGCACAACCTTCTTCTCGATGCCCGCCGCGCGGGCCATGTGCTCGGGCAGCGTGATGCGCCCGGCCTTGTCGGACGTGACCATCTGCGAATTGCGGCCCAGATAGCGCCGGAGCGACTCGGCCCGGTCGTCGCCGAAGGGCATCGCCGTGATGCGCTCGGTAAGCCGCTGCGCGGCGGGCGGCGGCAGGACCATCAAGCAAATCTTCTTCTGCGGGCCGACTGGCCAGAGCAACACCAGGAACTCCGTCTCGGTCGCACCGCGCCTCCAGGCCGAGGGGACTTGAACCCTTCTTTTTTCGTCCACGATGTTCTCGTAGTACGAGTTGAACCAGGTTCCGTTCTGTTCTGAGTCCGGCATGCATTTTGGGTCACCGCACCATCGTTCCCCACAACGCCCCTTAACAAACCACTTTGCCCCACCGCCCGTCAATAAAAAAAACGGGCCGAATTATCCACACCTTATTCACAACCCGAACTTGCGCTTCCTGCAAAGAACTGCACGGGATATTCACAACCCGAACTTCTTTGCATTGCAAAGAACTGCATCGGATTTTGGGGTGATTTGTTCACTGCCGCAAGTTAAATCTTTGCCGTGCTCGCGAGCGACTTCGATTATCCATTGCCATCGGATCTCGTGGCGCAGCGACCGGCACCGGACCGAGATGGTTCGCGGCTGCTTGTGTTGCGGCGGAGTGACGGCGCGGTGACGCATCTCCGTTTCAAGGATCTGCCGCAATTCCTGCGCGCGGGCGATCTGCTCACATGGAACGACAGCAAAGTAATCGCCGCGCGGCTGACGGGGAGGAATCACCGGAGCGGCGGCGAGTTCGAGGTGCTGTTGCTCGAAGAAAACTCGCGCAACGATTGGTGGGCGATGCTGCGCCCCGGCAAACGGGCACGCGCGCAAACGCAAATCGATTTCAGGACTCGCGCCGGAGATTCCTCCAGCGTGAGCGCAACAGTGATGGATGTGAATGCCGAGGGCCATCGCCGGCTCGTGTTCGCAGGCTGCGAGAACATCCTCGACGAACTCGCGCTTCTCGGCAACGTGCCATTGCCGCCGTACATCAAACGCGATTCACCGGACGAAGCCGACTTCGATCGTTACCAGACAATCTACGCGCACGAGCCCGGCTCCGTCGCCGCGCCGACGGCCGGGCTGCACTTCACTCCTGCTCTCCTCGGAACGCTGCGCCGGGCGGGCGTGCAGATTTGCAATGTCACGCTCCACGTTGGCCTGGGCACGTTCGCGCCGGTGAAGTCCGACGAACTCTCGGAGCACGTGATGCACGAGGAGCGATTCATCGTTTCAGAAGAAACAGCGACGCGGCTGAACACGGCGAAGTCCGAAGGCCGGCGCGTCATCGCCATCGGAACGACCTCGGCGCGAGTGCTGGAAACCGTCGCGGCTGAAAACGATGGCCGGGCCTGCGCAGGCTCGGGGCGAACACGCCTCTTCATTCGCCCACCGCATCGGTTCCGCCTGGTCGATGGGCTGCTCACCAACTTCCACCTGCCTCGCTCCACGTTGCTGATGCTCGTCAGCGCCTTCGCCGCGCCGGGCGAAACGCGCGGGCGCGACCTTGTGCTCGCCGCCTATCGGGAAGCCATCGCGCAACACTACCGCTTCTTCAGCTACGGCGACGCGATGCTGATTCTGTGAATGCCGCGCGCCCCTTCGTTCTTGTCAACATGGCGATGACCGCCGATGGCAAGATCGCTACCGCCAACCGGGCCGTCACCACTTTCGGCAGCCCGCGCGACCTGCGACATCTCTACGAACTGCGCGCCACGGCTGACGCCGTGATGGCCGGCGCCCGCACGATCGAGGAAACAAAGGCAAGGCTCGGTCCCGGCGGGGCGCGCTACCAGCGCCTCCGGCTCCGCCGCGGCCTCGCCGAATTCAACCTTCGCGTCATCGCCAGCGGCGCCGCTTCCATCGATCCCGGCGCTGCAATCTTTCGCCACCGGTTCTCGCCCATCATCCTTCTCACCACCGAACGCGCCCCGGCCGGCAAACTCCGCCGACTGCAAAGCCTCGCCGACGATCTCGTCATTTGCGGCGAGCGAGAGATAGACCTCGACAAGGCATTGCGCCATCTACGCCAGAAGTGGAAGGTCCGGCGCCTGCTCTGCGAAGGGGGCGGAGAACTCAACGACGCCCTCTTCCGCGCCGGGCTGGTCGATGAGCTTCACCTCACGCTTTGTCCGAAAATATTCGGCGGCGCCCGCGCGCCGACCATCGCGGACGGGATCGGCGTCGCGCGGCTTGCGGACGCTGCAGAGCTGAAGCGGATCTCCTACAAACGAGTCCTCGACGAACTGTTCTTCGTCTTCCGCGTCCGCCCGCGGCAGCCAAAGTAGGGCAGGCGTCCCGCCTGCCCCGGCCGCGAAGCGGCCAAAGGAGATTTGCAGTCTCTCTGTCTTCCGTTGCTCAAGCAGCGACGGCAATTCGTTCCCCCATCTCCCGGAGGGAGATTTGAGCATAGCCTCACGACCCCCTTCGCACCTCGGCGATCTCGTGCATGAAAATTCGCCGTGTCCCCAAATACGGTTCTCGCAGCACCAGTCCCTCCCGGTCCAGCGCCACGTCCAACGCCAGCCACGTCGCACCGTCCGTCGTCGTCACTTCGAAGTTTCGCCGCGGGAGCACCGCCCGCTTCCCCAGCACCAGCGCGATGACCTCGTTGTTCACGTCGTACCGCCTCAGCCCCAGCGGCACCGAACTGATCGTCACGCGATTATTGGCGATGCCCCCGCACTCCCCCTCGATGAATTCCCCGGTTCCCAGCAGCACGCCTTTGCGCCCCGCCGCCAGGAACGTCGCCAGCCTCAGCGGCACTGGCTGAAAACGGACCAGCGCCACGCCGTGCGCGGAGACCGGCGCGCGCCGTTCCGCCGCGTCGAACCAGACCGCCGTGTCATCCATCCGCTCGATGTAGCCGGCCTGCGTCGAGCCGCTTTTCAACTCGACCTGAGGCACCCAGGCCCGATTGCGCAACGACGCGCCTTCCTCGACTTGATCGAAGATGGATTCGCCCCGCACGCCTTCCCGCGCGCTCACCACCGCAAGGCCCGCGTAAAGCTCCTCCTCCATCGGCCACGTCAGCCGCTCGACGATCCGCCAGCGCCGGCCATCCGGCGACGCGAGCGCCAGCACTTTCTCGCTGTCCCGCTTCAGCTTCAGCCAATAGCCCCGAACCATCGGCTGGTCGAGTTGCACGGTCGTGTCGCCCCCTTTGCGTTCGCGCGACGCCAGCACACCTCCGCGCGACGCCGTCACCGCCAGGAATACGTGCCGGGCATCCGCGGCGAGACTCTCCCGAAACATCAAGCCGGCTTGTGCCCAGGGATCGGTGTTCTGGACGTGCAACACACGCGCGACGATCTCGCTCTCTCCGGTCACCCGCTTGCAAACAAAATGAAATGAATCCCCGTCCGCCAGCACGTTTGTGCCCGTGCCTCGCACGCGGAAGATTCCGCCTCTGAACTCCGAGCCGCCCGGCTCACGCACGCTCCCGACGTCCTCGCTCTCCCACGGCACGGGCAACGACCCGACGGAATCCGGCTTGGCCTCGACCACCGCCTCTGCCGCCGAGTCGAAACCCAGCGCCGCTATGTTTGTCAGCGCCACCTCCGCCCACAACTCCCGGGCCGCATCGACCACGACCACCGCGTTGGACTCGAAGCGCATGTGGCCCTCCACGATGCGCCCCTGGCGCGTGCGCACGTAACCGCGCCGGGCCAACGCATCGTGAGAAATGAGAAGGCAGACCGCGAAGGTCAGCAGAAGTTTGAACGTCGTGTTCCGCAAGCGTTGCGTTGAAGGTAGCCCATGCCGCGCGCGGCTCAACTGGAATGTTCGGCCAGAACGCTTCAGATCGTTAAACCGTTGAATCGTTGAATCGTTAAATCGGTTACTCCGCCCGCCCGTTTCAACGCTTCAACGATTCAACTTTTCAACTTTTCAACGATTCAACGATTCAACGCTTGAACGATTCAACGCTTGAACGATTCAACACTTCAACGCTTCAACGTTTCAACTGGCGTCTCCGCCTGCGCTTGCTTCCCCCGTCAAAAAGCCTTCCCCTCTCCTCCATGCGCTCCGCCGCCTCGTTTGCTCTCGTGTTGGTCACTGCGCCTGATCTGCGGACCGCGCGCGCCCTCGCTCGCGCTGCGCTGGCCGCGCGGCTCATCGCGTGCGCGAACCTCGTTCCGCGAGTCGAGTCGCACTATTGGTGGCAGGGGAAACTCGAAAGCGCTGCCGAAGTGCTGCTCGTCCTCAAGACCCGCAAGTCTCACCTCGCGGCGCTGGAAAGTCTCATCCTGAAAGCACACCCCTACGACACGCCGGAGTTCCTCGTCCTCCCGCTGAGCAGCGGAACGGGCCGCTACCTCGAATGGCTGGCGGCCAGCACGCGGCGGTGAGGGCCCCGTTTCGGATCGGGCGCGCCGTAGCCGCCGACGTGAAGTGGAACGACGGCCTGTGGCCGGGCATCTTCACCTTGACCCGGTAGGGCGAGGCTCCTGCCGAGCCGAAACTTCCGGTTTGATCACGGCTCGGCAGGAGCCTCGCCCTACCGGCGTCATGGATAGGCGGACGGATGCAGCGGGGAATCAAGTCCGCCTCCTCACGTCGGCGGCTACAAGCTGCAAGCATCTCGCGCAAGGAATGAGATATCCAAGCCAGCAGGGATTTCATCGCCAACGCTCTGCTTCACATGTGGGCAATGATGTTGTCGCCGAATTCGGAGCACTTGATTTCCGTGCCGCCGTCCATCAGCCGCGCGAAGTCGTAGGTCACGCGCTTGCTGCCGATGGCGCCATTGAGGCCCTTGAGGATCAGGTCCGCCGCCTCGGTCCACCCCATGTAACGCAGCATCATTTCGCCGCTGAGGACAACTGACCCTGGGTTGACTTTATCCAGGTTCGCGTACTTCGGGGCAGTGCCATGCGTTGCTTCAAAGATAGCGTGGCCGGTGATGTAGTTGATATTGCCGCCGGGCGCGATGCCGATGCCGCCGACCTGCGCGGCGAGCGCGTCGCTGAGGTAATCGCCGTTCAGGTTCAGCGTGGCGAGCACGTCAAAATCTTCCGGCCGCGTCAGCACCTGCTGAAGCGTGATGTCGGCAATGGCGTCCTTGACGAGCAGGCGGCCGGACTTGAGCGCGGCTTTTTGTTCGTCGTTGGCGGCGGCTTCGCCTTTCTCCTGCTTCGTCTTCTCCCACTGCGCCCAGGTGTAAACCTTCTCGCCAAAATACTGGCCGGCGATCTGGTAGCCCCAGTCGCGGAAGGCCCCCTCGGTGAACTTCATGATGTTGCCCTTGTGGACGAGCGTCACCGACTTGCGCTTGAATTTGAGCGCATAGGCGATGGCGCTGTGGACCAGACGCGTCGTGCCCGACCAACTCACCGGTTTGATGCCCACTCCCACGCGCACGCTCGAGTCGATGCCGGGCGCGCCGACGGCTTTCCAGAATTCCTCCGACTTCGCTGGCGTGCCAAACCGGATTTTGTTGAAGTCCTTCGGGAATTCCTTCGCAATAAAATCGAGCACCTTTTGCGCCTCGGTCGAACCGGCGGCGAATTCGATGCCGGCGTAAATGTCCTCCGTGTTCTCCCGGAAGATCACCATGTCCACCTTCTCCGGATGTTTGACGGGCGACGGCACGCCCGTGAACCACTGCACCGGCCGCAAGCAAACATAGAGGTCGAGCATCTGGCGCAGCGCGACGTTGAGCGAACGGATGCCGCCGCCGACCGGCGTCGTGAGCGGGCCCTTGATGCCGACGAGGAATTCCTGGAACGCCTTGATGGTGTCCTCGGGCAACCAGTCATTGAATTTCTTGAACGACACCTCGCCCGCGAAGACCTCGAACCAGTAAATCTTCCGTTTCCCTCCATAGGCCTTTTGAACAGCGGCGTCGAATACGCGCACGCTCGCCGCCCAAATGTCCGGCCCGGTGCCGTCGCCGCGGATGAATGGGAGGATGGGATTGTCCGGCACGGTCAGCTTGCCGTTTCTGATGGAAATCGTTCCGCCGGCAGGAGGAGTCACGTCTTTGTAAGGCATGGTGTGGTGAAGGTTCGGGTGTCAGTTCAAAAAGAGGGTTTCTTTTAGCCAAGAGTCACCGGGGCGGCAAGCCGTTTGAAATTGTTCCGAGTTCCGAGTTCCGGGTTCCGAGTTGGACGAGGACGTGGAATCCGGAACCCGGAACCCGGAACTCGGAACCCGCTTTATGCAATTCGCATCGTCAGCCCGCCGTCCACCGTGAACGTCTCGCCGGTGACGTAATCGTTCTTCACCAGTTCGGCAATAACGGTTGCGACATGCTCCGGCGTTCCCTCGCGGTGCAATGGGATGCGCTGCTCCAAGTTCAGCTTGCGCTGCGCTTCGGTCATCGTCGCGTGGAACGCGGTGCGCACCACGCCGGGGGCGACGCAATTGACCCGGATGTTGTCGTTGGCGAACTCGCGGGCCAGCGCGCGGGTGAACTGCGGAATCGCCCCCTTGGCCACCTGATAGGCGATGTTCGTGACAATGCCGCGAATGCCCGCCGTCGAGGAGACCAGCACGATGGCCCCTTCCCGCTTCGGCCGCAGGTGCGGGATCGCGGCGCGGCAGAGGTGGAAGATTGCGTGGACGTGCACGTCAAACGCCGCGTGCCATTTATCGGGCGTAATCTCGAACAGTCCGCCGTTCACCGGCCCGCCCGCGGAATGAACGAGCACATCGATGCCGCCGAGGCGCTTCACGGTCTCTTCGACGGAGCGCGCGGCATCGTCAGCCTTCGCGTAATCGGCGTTGATGAACTCGCACCGGCGCCCGAGCGTGCGGACGGCGTCGCGCGTAGACTGCGCCTCGGCGTCTTCGTGCCGCGCGCTAATGGCGACGTCGGCGCCGTCACGAGCCAGCGCGAGCGCGGTGGCGGCGCCGATGCCCTTGGTGCCCCCAGTGACGAGGGCGATTTTGTTTTCGACGTTCATGATTCAGAAGTTTAGTCATTGTAGCGCAGGCTGCCCAGCCTGCTGTTTCGCGGGTTGCCAACCCGCCGGTCCGTGTGGAGCAAACGGGACGCAGATCCACGGGCGGCGCGTCCGCCGACTGGCAGTCGGCGAAACAGCAGTCAAGGCTGTCTGCGCTACGATCCCGACGCCTCAACGTCCGACGTTGAGTTCGTAGATCCCGAACCAGCGCTGGCTTCTAGAGTCGGAGCCAATGACCTCGAAGCGCGCCGGTTCGCTGGGCTTCTCGAGGTCAGTGTCGACCTCGATCCGGAGTACTCCGCAACTGTCCTCCGTGTTCGCTTCCGTCACCGTGTAGCTCATCCGCGCGCGGCCGTCAGGGCTTTGCCATGTCTCGTCAGCGAGCGATACGTTGAAGTCGAGCAGTGCCGTTCCATTGACTCGGAGGGTGAATCCGCCAGACGGCTGCGAAAGAAATCCCATCGCGGCCGGAAAATAAAATGCGGCCGTTCGCTCACCGGCTGCCCCACGATTCTCCCTCTCCCCCTCCGAGGGGGAGAGGGCCGGGCCTTCGCCGCGCCGAAGCGGCTTCGGCCGCGCAGGCGGGGTGAGGGGGCGCGCTGGTGTCGACTCCCACGCCAGCCGGTTCACACCCACGCTTTGGCGGCAGTAGGCCATCGGCAACGTGCCGATCCAGCTTCGATACGGCAGCGCCTCCGAGGCGGCGCTGACGTTCGCGACACTGCTCGCGCCGGACTTGAGGAAATCAGCGCGGTTCTTCGCGGCCAGGTCGGGATTCGCGCTGGCATGGCCGAAGGGCGCGGGCGCGGCTTGCTTGATCCAGGCGATCAGGTCGGCCACGTCCTGCGGCGTCAGCGCCTGCTCCAATCCCTCGGGCATCAGCGAGAGGTTCGACGCGCGAATTTCCTGGATGTCCGCGCGCAGAATCTGCTCTTGCACGCCGCCGCCTTGCACAAGCGTCAGTCCGCTGGCCGTCTCGCCGCGCACGATGCCGCTCAGGTTGCGGCCGTCCTTCGTCTCGATGTTGTAGGCGAGGAAATTCGGGTTGATGGCCGAATTGGGATCGAGGATGGCTTGCACGAAATCCGCCGCGCTTTTGCCCGCGAATTCGGCAAGGTTCGGCCCGACGGCATGGCCGTGGCCGCGATACGCGTGGCACTGGGCGCAGTGTTGATCGAATACTACAGCGCCACGATCTGGGGTCGCAGATAACGACGCGGAGTCACGGAATCCAGTCAAAACTTCGGCACGGCTGACCGAGTGATTCACTTCGAAGAGTTTCAACGCACGCTCGCGCAGTGCAGCGTTGCCATGTGCTCTCAGACGCTGGCGATTTGCGAGCGGTATCTCATTCGCATTCACCACTCCATGCTCGGCTGCATTGAGTAATTCTTCCGTCCACACATCGCGACTCGTGAGTAGTCCGATCACCGTCGTGCGGAAGGCCGGGGAGTTCTGATTCCAATCCTTCAACAACATTTGCGCCACTTGAACGCCACGCAAGTGGCGCAACGTATCGGCAGCGGCGGCTTGGAGCCGTGGCGGACTACCTGGCTGGATGAGCTGCAACAGCGTGGTGAGTTGTGCGGTTCGGTCCTTTTCATCATGCCTGATCAGGCGGATGGCACACTCTCGCACGGCTTCGCCAGCGCTCGTGTCCGTAGCGAGATGTCGTGCCGTATCGATGCACAGCTGAATCCGCCTCGCAGCTTGCTGGCTTGCAACATCCGAGTTAGTTGCGAGGGAACCTGCGCTGATGTGGTTTCGTTCGAGCGCATCAAGCAGGTGGCACAATGCGACCCAGTGCCAAGGCTGCGTTGGGATTCCAGGGGGAGGGGTGATGGAATTGAGCATCATCCGCCAGTGGCCCTCGTAGCAGGCAAGCGCGGCAGTGGTCATTAACTGACCGGCGAATCCACCATCCATCGAGGAATTCTGGGCGAGGAGTGTTTCGAAAAGGTGGCCCGGGTTGTTGGTCGCGGAACTGAGAACGGCCGCACGAATCCATTGGTCTTCCGTCACAGCGAGTTGTCCAAGCAGATCGCTTGCCTCCGGAGACTTCCATTCACCAAGTGCAAGGGCAAATTGGAACCTAACCGCTGGATTGAGGTCGCTGACCAAATTGGTAAGCTGAGCTTCGAGGAACGTTATCAATTCCGATCCCACTATGACTTGCGCGGCCCGACTTCTCACTCCCGGGTGAGCATTCGTCACAGTTACCCGAAGGGAACGGGAAAGGGCCGCTCCCCATCTACCAAGGGTACCGCTTGCCGCCAACGCTTGAACTCTGGACGCCGGGAAAGGGCTGGACGTGGCTATCTCGCTGAGGCCCTCAAGGACAGAATAGTGCCACGGCTCTTTCGGCGGATATTGTGCGAAGTCACCCTTGGCCGTGACCTCTTCAGACCGACGAACGAGTTCTTGGTGAGCCAAATCACGCGCCGTCCCGTTTGACGTGCCGAGGCTCCTGACGAGTGCGCCGTCGCTAAGATTGTTGAAGTTCTCGATGGGCCGCAGCTTCGCCCCCTTCGGATACACCCGGTAAATGCGACCCATGTCCGCTCCAGCCCGCACGTCGAGGGTCTTCAGCCGTTCGGGCGCGATCCAGCGCGGGTGTTCGATGACGAAGCGATACATGTCCACCACCCACAGCGCGCCGTCGGGCCCGGTGCGGACTTGCACGGGACGGAACCAGTTGTCGGCGCTCGCCAGAAACTCGCCGCGCTGCTCGTCGTCCGCTCGCCGGCCGGCGAAGGTCACGCCGTCCGGCTCCAAGACGAGGCGGGTGACGAGATTGTGGACCGGCTCGCAGATGAAGGCGTTGCCGTAGTATTCGGCACCGAGGAGGTTGTCGCGGTAGATGTCGAGGCCGCAGGCGCTGGTGACGCGGTTGGCGGACTCGGGGCTGTTGAAGCGTTCGAGGGTGCGGCTGATCGGGAAGAGCTTGTTCGGGTCCGTAGCAGCCGACGTGAGGAGGCTCTGATCTTCGTTCCGAGTTCCGGGTTTCGAGTTCCGAGTTGAAGTGAGCCTCCTAACGTCGGCTGCTACGTTGACGCGCGGGTCAGGGTAGGTGACGTGTGGGTTGCGCCGCAGGTAATGGTCGGGCAGCGGGTAGTGCCAGAGGAGAGTGCTGTTGTCGTTCCCGAACCAGTTGTCGAAATCGTCGCGCACGCGGCCCATCTGGCTGACGCCGGCCAGCGGCTCGATCTCGCCCGTGTCGGGCCGGATGCGGAAGTCGCGTCCGCCGAGATCGACTTCCTTGCCAGTGAGCAGGCTCTTGACCTTCCCGCCAAACAGGCCGCTGCTGCCGTGCAACCAGCCGTCGAGGCCCCAGCGGAAGCCGTTGACGCGCGCCTGATAGTTGTGCGTGGCGAAGCCGGTGAAGTTGGTGCGCACCACGTCGGCGCGGCCGTCGCCGTCGGTGTCCTCGGCGAAGAGAATGTCCGGCGCGGCGCAGATCAATGCGCCATTGCGCCAGGGCATGACGCCGGTGGGGAAGGCGAGCTTGTCGAGGAACAGCGTGGCCTTGTCGTAACGGCCGTCGCCATCGGTGTCGGTGAGAATCTTGATTCGGCCGCCGAATGAGGAATGACGAATGTCGAAAGACGAATTGGTGTTCGTTGAGTCAGTTGCTTTCCGCGCCTTCCTGCCATTCGTCATTCGGAATTCGTCATTCGGAACTCCGGTCGGATAGTCATACATCTCACACACCCACAGCCGCCCGCGCGCGTCCCAGTCGATGGCGACGGGCGATTCGATGAGCGGCTCGCTGGCGACCGGTTCGACCGTGAAGCCGGCCTTCGTGCGAATCGTGCCGAGGGCCTGTTGCGGCGTTTTCGGGTCGGGAAACTCGGCCTTCTTCAGGTCGGCCTGGAATTGTTTTGGGAGCAATTCGTGGACGGTCTTGATGATGAGTTCCTCGGCGTTGGTCGAGATACGGCTTGGCCGGTCGTAGTACCAAAGCGAGTCTTCCGCTTCGTAGCCGCCCTCGGCGAGAATGCGGCGCGAGGGGATGTAGCAGGGCACGTAATTGGCGTAGGCGCTGACCCACAGGCGCTGCGGATCGAACTCCCGCTTGAGCCGCAGCGCGTAATCCACGACGACTTCGCCGGGCAGGAAGACCAGCGCCAATTCGTCGCCGAACTGCCAGGTGCCGATCGGGTAGTAGAGCGAATCCGGCATCTTTTCCCCGCGGTCGAGCCGCGCGAGCCATTTGCGGGCGTGGTAACCGACGGCGCCGGAGTTCGTCGACCGCGCCAGCAATTGGTCGCGGGTGAAGTGCGGGCCAAACGGGAGGCGAACTTCCTTGAGCCGCGTGGTGAGCTTGCCGCCGAGTGGCGTGAAGGTGAGGCCGAGCAGTCGCTGGACCTCGGCGGCGAGTTCCGCGCCGTGCTGTTTGGCCAGAGCGAGGCCTCCGTCGGGGCCGCCGCGCGGGGAGGGGTTGGCGTCCGCGCCGCAGCCGATGGTGATGAACGCGGTGGCGCCGGGATGTTCGCGCTCGATGGCCTCCTGAGCGTAGCCGGCCCAATCGCCGCAGACTTGATTGAACTCGCCGCCCAGCGTGGTGCAATGGCAGGCGTAGTTGGCGACGAGGGCACGGAGCTTGCCGTCGGGATCCGTGATCTTTAGAACGGGCAACGCCTGATCGACCGGGCCGGCGGCATTGTCGCCGAACCGCGCCGTGTTGCCCACGACCACGCGGCGGTTTCGGGCGAAGCCGAGCTGGCCTTGTGACCATGAAAGCTGGGCCTGCCGACGATCTTTCAATGCCGCGAGCGCGACATCTTCCAGTTTGCCGATCAATTCCCAGGTGTAACGGTCGATGACGGCCTGTTGCGGGGGCGAAATGTCCGACGAGAAGATGTTCGGCGCCCAATCGGTGGTGCAAGGCCCGCTGTGCGTGTGCGAGCAGGCGATCGCGATGCCGGCTTGCTTGAGCCTGGTCCTTTTCGTCAGCCTTGCGACCAACTCGCGATACGTGGACTCGGCGATGCCGCAATTGTCCAGCGTCAGAAGCAGCGCCGGCCCTTCACGGTCGCTGCCGAGGGCCAGGGCCTTGGCCCAGAGCTTCTGCTCGACGCCGACATTGTTCGTCTTGCGCCCGCCATAGCCGGTGAGCCGGATGGGTTCCGAAGGAGTCACGTCCACCCGCGCTACGCCGGCGTCGATTGCAAGACTCGGGGCGGGCTTGAGGACGAAGAAACTGCTGAGGGCGACGAGGAAGGCGATGCGTCGTTTCATGGCGTGTCAGGAGCTTGGCGCGACCTTCCCGCCGCGCCGGTCTCGCGTCAAGCCCGGCGCCTTGCTGCGAAATCCGTCGGATGGACGACAGCGTGCGGCTTGCTGGCAGCGAATTTGGACTGCGGTGGCAAGCGAAGCGCGACACCGCTTTGGCTCGTCAGGACAAACGTTGGCCCAAAGCCAAAGCGCCTGTGCCGCTGCGCTCTGCCGGCGCACTCCATAAAGCTCTGGCCTCGTCCATGCAGACTCGCGAGCAGTTCATCGACGTGACACGAACGCGCTGCGTTTCAGGAAAAACCTTAGCGGCACCGCAGCGGCCTTCGTAATGCCGATGCGCGGTCCGCGTGCGACAGGTCCCAGTTCTTCGCGGGTTGCACCGGAATATGGATTGCGGGCGATGTAGAGCGCTGAGGCCGGGTCGCACAAGTCGGTTTCGTCCAGATCACGCTTGATGCCGAGCGCGGCACAGAGTTTGGCCGGGCCGTTGGTGAGGTCATGGGACCGATGCACCGGACGGCGCGCCCGCATCAGTTCGAGGCCCAGCGTCGGTTCGAGAGCGCGGATCAACACCGCCTCGCCCACGCCGCGCGGGCGGCAGACGGCGTTCACGCAGTGGTGCATTCCGTAGATGAGATACACGTACGCCCGGCCCGGCGGGCCGAACATCGCGCGGTTGCGCTCCGTCTTGCCGCCGAACGCGTGGCACGCAGGATCGTCGGCCGGGTAGGCCTCGGTTTCGACGATGAGGCCGCCACACGGACCTTGAGGCGTGTTGCGAATCAGCACGTGGCCGAGCAGCGCGGGTGCGACGACATCGGCGGGGAGATCGTAGAATGATCTGGGCAGAGGGGTGGCCAGGCGGGCCGATTCGGCAGGCGAAGGTGCTGTCATGAATTTGACTTTGCGGCGTTAGCCCTAATGTCCTCACGGAATTCAAACGATCACTCGTCCCGGAGGGACAGCATGAGAATAGCCCGGCGTTTCAACGCTGGGCTATTATCAGATGTCCCTCCGGGACAAGAGCCAGCGGCCTGACTCGGGTGAATTACCGAAACACATTCGCGCTCGGGAATTGCCCGACGGGGGACCCGTGGCGTTCGTGACGACTGGATGGCGCGTGGTTTCACGCCGACGCCCGGCGCAATGCCTGCGCTTCGCGCGACAATTCGCGCGCTGCGGCGAGCACGGGTGCTTCGATCTCTCGCACCGCCGGAGGCTCGGCCGCTTCATGCTCGTCCGGATCGCCGAGTCCGGTGTCGCGCAGCCGGCGGAGACGATCGAGCATCATGTCGCGTATCTCAGGCGCGTTGTCGATGCCGTGGAAGAAGCCGCGATGGCCGGCATTGGTCAGGCCGCCGTGCGCCGGGTGGACGGGCGCGCCGCCGCCCGCGGTGGAAACTTCCAGGTCATAAATGCCCAGCAGCCGTTGCAACGGACCTTGATGCACGGAGATTTGCTGGATGTTGGCGAAGGTCATCGTCATCTCCTGCACGTGCCAGATGCCGGCGCGGATGCGCAGGCTCCGATCGGTTGCAATGTACCAGCGCATTTCCCAATCGAGCCGGACGATGGCGTACGTGACAGGAATCTGCGCCAGGAACAGCAGAACGCCGAACACCTTGAGGACGTTCACCGTGATGAAGAGGCCGCGCGGAACGCCGCTGGCCGCAACCTGCCAGGCCACGATGAAGACAACCAGGCCGGCAAAAGCCGCCGTCTGTCGCGCGCCCCAGAACAGCAGCTTGAGCTTGAAAAAGTTCGGCGCCGCGCGAAACGTCCTCACCGAGCCGGGCGAGCCGGCCGGCAGCTCAGGTTC
>DASTLJ010000235.1:0-7672 GCA_035715125.1 Verrucomicrobiia bacterium | reverse complement strand
CACGTCGGCGGCTACTTCGGGTCTGAAATATCCAGGTCAGGCGCTGAGCGTCGGTGCCGCAAAAGCCATGCCGTGCGCGTCGGCCACGGCTTTGCAAGTGACTTTGCCGTTCTGGACGTTGATCCCGCCCCGCAATGCGGGCTGGCGTTCGCAGGCTTCCTTCAAGCCGGAATCGGCCAGCAGTTCGATGTAGCGATAGGTCACGTTCGTCAGCGCCTGAGTCGCGGTACGCGCGTAGGCCGCCGGCATGTTCGCCACGCAGTAATGGGTCACGCCTTCCTCGACAAATACCGGATCGTGATGAGTCGTTGGCCTTGATGTCTCGGCGCAGCCTCCCTGGTCGATGGCGATGTCCACCACCACGCTGCCGGGCCGCATCTGGCGCAGCATCTCGCGTCGGATGAGCTTCGGGGCCTTGGCGCCCGGTAGAAGCACCGCGCCGATGAGCAGGTCCACGTTTGGAAGAAGATCCATCAGGTGCGCATCGTTCGAGTACAAGGTGTGGGCCGTGTGAAGGGTGATGTCCAGAAAGCGCATGCGCTCCAGATCCACTTCGAGGATCGTGGTGTCTGCTCCCAAGCCCGTGGCCATGCGCGCGGCGTTGATGCCCGCCACCCCGCCGCCCAGCACGACAACGCGGCCCGGCAGGACTCCCGGCACGCCGCCGAGCAGTGTGCCGCTCCCGCCGAAATGCTTGGCCAGGAAGTAACCGCCGACCAGCACGCTCATACGCCCGGCGATCTCGCTCATCGGCTCGAGCAACGGCAGGCGGCGATTCACTTCGATGGTTTCGTAGGCCAGGGCCGTCGCGCCGGACTTCAGCAGTCCTTCGGTCAGCGCGCGGTTGGCGGCCAGGTGCAAATAAGTGAAGAGCATCTGGCCAGGCCGCAACAGCGCGTATTCGGCCGGCTGCGGCTCTTTGACCTTCACGATCAAGTCGGCCTTTTGGAAGAGCGGGGCGTGGCCGGTCCACACGCTGGCGCCGGCCTTCTCGTATTCGGCATCGGAGTAGCCGGCGCCGGCGCCGGCCCCGCGCTCGATGAGCACCTGGTGGCCGCGTTGGACGAGTTGATACGCCGCGCTGGGCAGCAGCGCCACGCGGTATTCCTGTTCTTTGATTTCCCGGGGGACGGCGATGATCATTTGCGGTGTTGATTGAGGGCGGACTCTAGCGGCGGGTCGATGTCTGCGCAAACCCGCAAACTCGCCGTGAGGCGCTTAATTCCACACTTTGCAAAGTGTGAAAGTTCACCCAGGTCTCGGCGAACCGGGAGCAAACACGCACCGCAAACTCGACTCCGCAAACTCGACTTGAGCCTGGCATCGACCGCTGGCATCCTGCGCCCCCATGAATCGCATCGCGGAACGCTTCGCGCGTCTCCGAGAAAAGAAGCAAAAGGGCTTCATCGTTTACATCGGGGCGGGCGATCCGAACCTCGAAGCGACCCGCGAGTTGGCGCTGGCCTTCGATATGGCCGGCGTCGATGTGCTGGAACTGGGCGTGCCGTTCAGCGACCCGCTGGCCGACGGCCTCGTGAACCAGCTCGCAGCCCAACGCGGTCTGGAGTCCGGCACCACGCCGCCCAGGGTGCTGGAAACTGTCGCCGCCATCCGCAAGTCTTCCAGTATCCCGGTTGTCCTTTACATCTACTACAACCTGGTCCACCACCACGGCCTGGCGAAATTCATTGCGGAGACGGCGCGGGCGGGGGTCGACGGGTTGCTGGTCCTCGATCTGCCGCCGGAGGAATCCGGGAATTATGAGGCTCTCATGCGCGAGGCAGGCTTGAGCGTTATTTATCTGGTCGCACCGACGACACCCGACGATCGCATCGAACTCATCTGCAAACGCGCCAGTGGATTCGTCTATTATGTATCGCGCGAAGGGGTCACAGGGATGCAGGCCAAGCTCTCCGAAACCATCGGCCTGATGACCGCGAAGATCCGCAAGCACACCTCATTGCCCATCGCGGTCGGCTTCGGCATCTCGAACCCCGAACAGGCGCGCCTGGTGGCCGCAAACGCAGAAGCCGTCGTGGTCGGCAGCGCGGTGGTGGACCAGATTGCGACGCATGGGAAAAGCTCGGATCTGGTCCCGCGAGTCACCGCGTTCGTGAAGGCCCTTGTGAATGCAGTCAAGGCCTAGCGACTATGCCCATCGACGCGCAGACAGCCATTCTCAGCTTCATCCAGCTTCGGATCATGGAGACCTACGACGGCCCGGCGGAAGATGTGTTACAAGCGGCGAAGGAACTAGGGGTCGGCGACGGCGCAGCTGTGATGGATATTGAATCTGAATGGCCGCCTTGGGACGAGCATCCCGGACCTACGGGAGTATTCCTGATGGAACGCCAGGTCGTGGGTAAGGACAAGACCGGAAATGATTGGTTCGTAGGACTTTCTCCACAGCAGAACTGACGCGTGACCGCTAAAGCCAGGCCAGAGGACACGCACGACGAGCGAGGAGAGAGAGCTCGGATTGACCGGGCGACGGGGCGGCAACCCGGCCGACGAACAGGTTTGACTTTGACGGGAGCAATCGCGTGATTAGATTCATTGCATGTCAACGCAGGTGACACTCGACGTGCCTGATGAAGCGATGGCCGCCCTTGCTGTCAGCCCCGATGCATTCCCGCGTGAGTTATTTGAGGCCGCGGTCGTTAGGTGGTTCGAAGAAGGACGATTGTCGCAAGGCCAGTCCGCCGAAATGCTTTGCCTGTCCCGAGGCCAGTTTCTAGATGTGCTCTCGCAGCACCGAGTGCCCGCCGTCCAAATGACAATCGAGGAACTGGAGGAGGAGTTTCGGCGTGGCTGACCGCTGGGTCTTGAATGCCTCGCCGGTGATTCTTCTGGCCAAAGCCGCAGTCATCCATCTCGTCCCGCGACTTTGCGAGGAATTGGTCATTCCTGCCGGAGTAATCTCCGAGGTTCGCTCCGGCGTCGCCGCAGATGCAGGCCGGAGCTGGCTGGCCGGAGCAGGCTCGCAATTCGTGCAAACGGCCCCGCCCATTCCCGCGGCGCTTGCGAATTGGCATGGCGGTGCAGGTGAGGCCGAGGTCATGGCCTGGGCGATGGCGAAACCGGGCTTCACGGCGGTGTTGGACGATCTCAAGGCCAGAAACAAGGCGAGGACTTTGGGTGTGGCCGTGATCGGGACCGTCGGAATCATTCTCCGGGCAAAACAGCAGGGCGTGATTCCCTCGGTCAGGCCCGTGTTGGACAAGCTTCGCGGCGCAGGGGCTCACCTGAGCGATTTCCTCATCACCCGCGCGATTCAATTGGCCAATGAGCGTTAGGCGACAACGGACATTTACCCCATGAAAGCCACCTCCAACACCAACGACCGATTCGTCATCATCATGGCCGGCGGACGCGGCGAGCGTTTCTGGCCCGTCAGCCGCCAGGCCACGCCCAAGCAGCTCCTGACCCTGCTGGGCACACGCTCCTTCCTCCAGCAGGCCGTCGATCGCGTGTTACCGCTGGCGCCGGCCAAAAACATCCTCATCATCACCAACGAAGCGCAGGCCGCCGCGGTAAGGAAACAGCTTCCCAAGCTGCCGAAGGAAAACATCGTTGCCGAGCCGTGTGGGCGCGACACGTGTGCTGCCGTCACGCTTGGCGCGGCGCTGGTCGGCGCCCGTTCCACCACCGGCGTCATGGCCGTGCTGCCGGCGGACCACATCATTCCCGACGAGAAAGGGTTTCAGCAAGTGCTGGCCGACTCCTTCGACCTGGCCAGCCGCGGCCAGTGCATCGTCACCATCGGCATCAAACCCACGGAACCGAACACGGGTTACGGATACATTCACGTCGGCGAGCCGTTGCCCCCGCCCAGCGGTGTGAAGAGGTACAAAACACCCTTCTGCAAAGCGGAACGCTTCGTCGAGAAGCCGAATCTAGAAAGGGCCGTGGAATATCTGAACAGCGGCCATTACCGCTGGAACGCGGGCATGTTCATCTGGAGTTTCGTTACCATCACGAACGGCCTGGAGATGCATCAGAAGGAAATGGCCGACGCCTGCCGCCGCTGGTTTAAGGCCGCGTGGACACCGAAGCTGGCGAAGGTGCTGGCCAGGGAGTATCCCGAGGTCCGAAAGATCTCCATCGACTTCGCGCTCCTGGAGCACGCGCAGAACGTGATCGTGGCCGCGGCCGATTTGGAATGGGACGACCTCGGCTCATGGACCGCGCTGGCCCGGCACGTCAAGGCCGACGCCGAGGGCAACTGCGCCGTCGCCGACTTCATCCACGTCGACGCGGCCCGGAACGTCGTTTACGATGCGCGCACGAAGAACCGCGCGCCCATTGCCGTGGTCGGCCTGCGCGATGCCATCATCGTCATGGCCGACGACGCCACGCTCGTGGCGCACAAAAGCCAGGCGCAAAAGGTGAAGGAGCTGGTGAACCGGCTGGCAGCGGAGGCGAAATATAAGAAGCTGGTTTGAGTCCCGAAGCGAATGTGTGATGCGTGATGCGTGAAACGTGAAACGTGAAACGTAAAATGTAAGTTAAAAGCCGAGGAGCTTTCCGGCCTGGTAAGTCACGAACGCCAACACCCAGGCCAATGCGCCCATGTAGACCCATTGGAAGATTGGCCACTTCCACGAGTTGGTCTCGCGGCGGACGATCGCCACGGTGCTGACGCACTGCAGGGCGAAGACGTAAAAAACCATCAGCGTGACCGCGACGAGCGGGGAATAGACGGGCGTGCCGTCCGGCCGCATTTCCTGGCGCATGAGCGTGGCCAGTCGCGTGGTCGCTGCTTCGGATTTGTCGTAGTCGCCGAGATTGTAGACGACGGCCATCGTGCTGACGAAGACTTCGCGCGCCGCGAAGGAAGCCACAATACCGATGCCCATCTTCCAGTCAAAGCCAAGCGGGGCGATGGCCGGCTCAATGAGCCGGCCCAGGCGGCCGGCGTAACTGTGGCGAAGACGCCGGCCGGCTTCGGCCTTGTCGAGCGCGGAAAGTTCGTCTTGGACCAAGGAATCCTGCTTCGTCTCCTTCGTGAGGCGTTGTTCAGCGGCGGCACGCTGTGCGGCAAAGCGTTGTTCAGCGGCCTTGTCCTTTGGGTACGTCGCGAGCGCCCACAGGAGAATATTGATGCCGAGAATCACCGTGCCGGCGCGGCGCAGGAACAGCTTTGAACGGTCCCACATGTGGCGCAGCACGACGTGCGGCACGGGCCGCTTGTAGGGCGGCAGTTCCATGATGAGCATCGGCGTCGGGCTTTTCAGCAGTGTCTTCTTGAACAGCCACGCCATCAGCAGCGCCACCAGGATGCCAAGCAGATACATCGAGAGCATCGTGATGCCGGAGAGGTTCCAAAAGCCGAGCAGTTTCTTGTCCGGAATCGTCGCCGCGATCAGCACCGTGTAAACCGGCAGCCGCGCCGAACAACTCATCAACGGCGCGACGAGAATCGTCACGAGCCGGTCCTTGGGCGACTCAATCGTGCGCGTGGCCATGATGCCGGGAATCGCGCACGCGAAGGAACTGAGCATCGGGATGAAGCTCTTGCCGTGCAGGCCCACCTTGCTCATCAGCCGATCCATCAGGAACGCCGCGCGCGCCATGTAACCGCTATCTTCGAGCAGGCTGATGAACAGGAAGAGGAGCAGAATTTGTGGCAGAAAAACAATCACGGCGCCGACGCCTTTGATAACGCCGGAGACGAGCAGCGTGTTGAGCGCGCCGGGCGGCAGCAGCGTCGCGACCCAGCCGCCGAGCGCGTCCACGCCGCTGGACAGCCAGTCCATCGGGTGCTTCGCGAACGTGAAGATGCTCTGAAACAACAGCGCCATGAGGACGATAAAAATCGCCACGCCCCAGATTTTGTGCGTCAGCACGCGGTCCATCCGGTCGCTCAAGGATTCCTTCGGCCCACCCTTGCGGGTCGTCACGTTGTCCTCGATCTCCGCGATGCGGGCGTAGCGTGACTCGATGGCGACACTGCGCCAGTCCACTCGCTGGGATTCGAGGCGTTCGCGCGCAGCGACGACGGCGGCGCGGATCGCTTCGGGATAATGCGCGCCGCTGAGTGGAAGAAATTTTTCGTCGCTGAGAACGAGCAATGCTTCGACGCGCGATTGGAAGCAGCTCTCCGGAAACGCACGGATGAGCGAGCCGGCGAGCGTGGTGATTTCGGCCGTCAACGGCCCGGGCAGCGTGCAGAAGTGACGTGGCAGGACCGGCGTCCGGGTTCTCGCGCCGGTGGAAAGGATTTTCCTGCGCAGCTCATCCACGCCTTCGCCGCGGCTTGCGACGATCGGAAAGACCGGCACGCCGAGCTTCTGCTCCAGCGATGCCGCGTCGATCTCGTGCCCGTTGTCGCGCGCCACGTCCACCATGTTCAAGGCGACGAGCGTCGGGTAGCCGAGTTCGATGACCTGGGTGGCGAAATAGAGATTGCGCTGGAGGTTCGAGCCATCGACGACGACCACGACGAGGTCCGGCGGCGGCACGCCCGCCACGCGATGGAACAGCACGTCGCGGGCGATTTGTTCGTCGAGCGATTGCGGACTGAGACTGTAGGTGCCGGGAAGGTCGAGCACAGTCACGCCCGGTTCCCTGGGCGCGTGGAGCAGACGGCCCTCCTTGCGCTCGACCGTCACGCCGGGGTAATTGCCGACTTTGGCGCGCAGGCCCGTGAGGGCATTGAAGAGAGTCGTCTTGCCGCAGTTTGGATTTCCGCAAAGGACGACCTGGAGCGGGCGGGCGGGCGCCGAAGCTTTTTTGCCTGAAACTGCCGTGTTGCTCGCGCCGTCGCTCATCCTGAGGCTTTGGTCTCCTTCGCGGCTCGCGGTTATTCGCGAGGCCGCACCCAGATTTGCTCAGCCTCGTGCTTGCGGAGCGTCAAGTGGTATCCGCGCACCTTGATTTCGACGGGATCCCCAAGCGGCGCGAATCGGACTAGTTCGATGGGCGTGCCGACCAGCAGGCCCATCTCGAGCAGGCGGCCGCGAGATTCGGCCGGCACGCGGATATCGCAAACGGTGGCGGCGGCGCCGGCCTGAAGCGCGGCCAGCGGAAGGGGCTCGGCGGGCATATCACGCCAGCTCGAATGCCGGCGGGGCCGGGGACAGGGGCTGAACGAGGATGGTTTCGGCCAGTTGCGTACTGATGCCCAGCCGGGCATTGCAAATCTGGCAGATGACGTTGTCCTGGCGGCTGACGAGCCGGATCTCCTGTTCCTCGCAGAAGCCCATTTCCCGCAATCGATGGGTGACTTCCGGCGCCGCAGCCAGGTGCTTGATGCGCGCGGTGGCGCCCGCCTGGATTTGATTCAACGGGCAGAGCTCGGGCTGCGGGCATCCAGGGGCGGCACCGCATTTTGGCATCGAGTTGTTCAAGCCGGAGAAAAGTACGTTAGTTGAGACTGAGTTGCAAGAGGCTTTTCCGGTCAACACGTCGCGCTCCCTCTTTCCATGTACTTGGTAGGGCCGACCTGCCGGTCGGCCTGGACGCAAGGCAGCGCGTCCCTGCCGCGGTTCAGGGGTTCCACGCGCGAAGATTTGCTTGGGAGAATTCTCTCGCCTCAAAGGGGGTTGGGGTGAGGGCTGAGTCCGTACCTTGACCGTGCCCTGCAACAAAGGGGATGCGCCCAGCAGGCATTCACGCGTTGTGCAAGAGTTGGTCGAACCGCGCAAACTGTTTCTCCCACTCCGGCGCC
>DASTLJ010000234.1:0-3753 GCA_035715125.1 Verrucomicrobiia bacterium | reverse complement strand
CCGCCCGGTCCGCCCGGTCCACCGGGCCCGCCAGCATCGCCGCCGAACCCGCCGCGGGTTTGCTGCTGTTCGCTGAGGTCCACTTTGGGTGGCTGGGCTTCCCACGCGGTATCGCCGGTCTTCTTGTTCACCGCGATAAGCCGGGCTTTTTCGTCCGGGCCGAAGTTCAGGATGCACAGGTCGCCCACGAGCACGGGCGAGGCGGCATTGCCAAATCCGTTGTTCATCTTGCCGAAATCGCGGCGCCAGATTTCCTTTCCGGTGAAGTCGAAGCAATACAGTCCGGCCGAGCCGAACGACGCGATCACCCGTTCGCCATCCGTGACGGGCGTTGCGGCGCAGTAAGGATTGTTCTGCTGCGTCGGCTCGCGCTCGGTGTAAGTCGGGCCGGATTGCCAGAGCAACTTGCCCGTCGCGCGGTCGAAGCACATCACGGTGCGGCGGTTCTCGCTGCTGACGGCCTGCGAGACGAAGACGCGCTCGCCCCAAACGATGGGCGAGGAGTTTCCACGGCCCGGCAGATCAACGCGCCAGCGGACGTTTTCGTTGGTGCTCCATTTGAGGGGAAAGTCTTTCTCCGTCGAGACCCCGGTGCCGTCCGGCCCGCGCCAGCCGGGCCAGTTGCTGGCGGCGGCGGCAAACGGGATTGAGAGGACTGACAAGGCGCCGAGGCCGAGGGCGAATGAGGTTTTCATGGTATTCGGGGGGATTGAGTGGGGGTCAGTTCGCAAGTTGGTCTTCGGGCCGCGCGGCGCCGGGGGTCGCCTTGAGGTCGAGGCGGATGATGACGTTGTCGCGGATGAGGTCGTTCGCCTTGCCGGCATAATTGATGTTCCACTGCTTGCGGTTGATGGCAAACGCGGCCTTCACCGCCACGGCGTCATCGGAAATCTGGACGGCAGCCGGGAACGAAATGGACTTGCTGACGCCGTGAAGATCGAGGTTGCCCGTCACCTTGTTGGTCGGGCCGGCGCCCTCGATGGCGGTAACGGTGAAGGTCGATACCGGATATTTCGCCACATCGAAGAAGTCCGGGCTTTGGAGGTGGCCGGTCAGCCGATCGGTGTCCGTGAAGATGGATTTCATGCCGATCTTGATCTCCGGCGCGCCGGTGATCTTCCCGCCTTGGACCGTGAACGAACCCGCGACGTTCTTGAACCCGCCGTTGTGGCTGCCGGTGACTTTGGAGCCCGTGAACCCGACAGTGGATTCCGAGCGGATGATGTACGACTTGCCCGCCTGCGCCGCCGCCGCGGGGGCCGACGAGTCCGGGGCGCCGCCGGACGTGGGTGCGGTTTTTGCGGGATCGGAGGCAGAGGATTTCGGGACGGAATCGGCCGGATCGGAACAACCGGCGAGCAGGCACACCGCCAGCGCGGCCAACAGGTCAAATCTCTTCTTCATAGTTTTGATGCAGACGAAAACAGTGACATCGCACGAGCGGCGCCGGTTACGGAGCGAAAGGATTTAAGATATTCGATTTACGATTTACGATTTACGAGCCTTTCGCTGGGTCGACGCGTTGTAGCCCTTTGTTCGCAAATCGTAAATCGTAAATCGTAAATCGTAAATCCGATCACGGCGAGCGCAAGCGGTAGAAGCCGCTGGCGCCGGTGGCCGGGGTGAGGAGCTGGAGCACGCGGTTCGTCGGGGCGGACTCGAATTGGGTCACGACCGTCCACGCGGCAGCCGAGAGGCTCGATTTGAAAAGGACGGTGCAACTCTGATTGGCCGGGGCGCTGAAGTTGAGCAGCACTTGATCGCCGGGCATTGCCTGAATCGTGTTCAAGCGCAGCAACTCAGGCGCGGGACTCGACTCGATGTGCAACCGGTAGAAGCGGTGCGGCGAGGAGACAGCGACAGTGAGCTGGATCACGCGGTTCGTCGGAACGGCGACGAAGCTTTGCAACGACTGCCACGCGGCGCCGAGTACGTCGGTTTGCTCGATCCCGTAACCGAAATTCGCGGCAGCGGTAAAGCCCAGCAGGACGCTCGTGCCGCCGGGGGCCAGCGCGATGCTTAAGCGCAGGCCGCTCGCGGCATTGCGCGGGTCAGTGCCGAGCTGGAATTCCTGGAGGTTCGTCAGGCCGTCGCCGTCGGAGTCGAGGGACGCGTCAGCGGAGTTGAAGGGATCGAGCCCGAAAGCGTTCTCCCATGAATCGGGCAGGCCGTCGCCGTCGGTGTCGGCGTTGGAGTAGTCCGGTCCAGCGGTCGGGGGCGCGGCGGTCCAATTGGCCGGATCGTTCCCGAATTGATCCCCGGCCAGGCGCTGGAGTGAATAGCCGGTGCCGTCGGCCGCGGAGGGCCACGGCGCAAGGTCCGTGTAGCGGACGCGCTCGACCAGCACGTAAGGAACCCCGTCGATGTCCGGAGTGCCAGGCCGACGCAGTTCCAAATCGTCCGTGTCATTGGCAAGCTTGCCGCTCCAGGGGCCAAGGATGGTGGTGTTCGTGGACAGGCCATACACCGCGCGAAATGCGGCGAGGGCGGCCGGATTGTTCACCGGGTCGAAGCCGACCACGAGCAGGTAGCCGCCGGGCGCCAAGTCCGTGCCGAGGGGAAAGTCGAAGTCCACCGCGTTGCGCAGTCGCCAGGAGTTGGTCGAATCGAAAAGCGGCACCGGCACCGTGGTGATGTTGCGCAGCTCGATGAACTCGTCTCGGGTATTGTCGTTGGTGCCTTGATCGGGCGGGTGGTACATGATCTCGGTAATGACCACGGGGCCGACCCGCGGCAGGGCGTTCGGGAGGCCGGTGCCCATGCGGAACTCTTCGACATTGCCGGGGTCGTCGACCCCGAACGTGCGCGCGCTCATCGCGACGAGGTGCGAGCGGTTGTCACTGGTGACGTAGCGACCGAAGGAGACGCTGCGGGCGGCGGCACCGAAGTCCACCCGCGTGCGGTAGCCGGTGAGCACGTTGTTCGTGGCGGCGCTGAGCACGACTTCATCGCCCCGGGAGCTGAGCGCGAAGGGCACCGCGGCGAGCACTCGATTCGTGAACTGGTTCTCGTAAATCACGGTGTAGCCGCCGGCCGGGATCATTGTGGGCGAAGGGATCTGGTACTTCTGGCGTGTCCCGTCGTCGTCGCTCAGCCACCAGCCGCCGACATCGATGGACTGGGCGGTGAGGTTGCGCAATTCGATCGCGTCTTCCAGCGGCTCGTCCGTGTGGGTGAGGACTTCATTGATGACGACTTCGGTGAGCAGGCGCCAGTTCGATTCACCGGGTGAAGACGTTCCAGGGAAGGAGACAATGTTCGTGCTGCCGTCGGGAAAACGGCCTTCGGAGACGCCGGGCTGCTGCTGGCCGAAGGAATAGCCGTTGATCAGCGCAGCCGCGCCGTTGGTGAACGAAACGCCTATATCCTCGCCCTCGGCGTTCAACGAGAAGCCGACGTGGTGAGCGCCCGCGCCCGTGTTGCCGTCGGCCACGAAGCGCTGCCAGGCATTCGTCCCCGCGCCGATGAACGACAGTCCTGCGATACGGTGCCGGAGGGGGTTGCTCAGGTCGTCGGTGAGCGCAAGCTGGCCCAGCGCGACGGGCTGCGGGTCGGGATTGTAGAGTTCGAACCAGTCATCCTCGCCCATCGGCGAGTCGGCCAGCCACTCGTTGACTTTGAGATTTGCGGGATTGCCGAGCGCGGCCGGCAGGTTGGCGCCGTTGGGCGAGGGGAGCGTGAGCGTCCAGTCCCCCGAGCCGTCGGGCACCCGGCCGATGGAGAAGTCGGCGATTTGAATTCCGTAGGCGATGG
>DASTLJ010000233.1:0-6580 GCA_035715125.1 Verrucomicrobiia bacterium | reverse complement strand
GCGCTGCAAGAAACTGGGATGCATCCGGATCACAAGCCGCCGTTTGCCTCGGCCAGCCGCACAGGCATGGCGCTCTCGGCCGAGCGGGCAATAGCCACGAGCGCGCGCATGGCGGCCAGCCCGTCGTCGAGAGTCGCCCCGTGCTGGGGGATGCCGCGCAATATCGTATCGGCGAAGCTTTCGAGCTGGAGCTTGTAAGTGTGGGCGTCTTCGCCCAGCGGCCGGTGATACGCGCGGTCCTTTTCCGAGAAGCATTCCACGACGCTGCTCTTGTGAAACCACGGCAGGTACACTCGCCCCTGCACACTGCCGTGCTCGCCGTAGATCTGGAATCCCTCCTCGAAGTCGCCGCGGATCGGGATCGTAAGGTCGAGATGCCCGAGCGCCCCGCTGGCGAACTCAGCCTCGACAAACCAGCAGAACGCCCCAAAGCGTTCCAGCCGCCGCGCGCGCACCGACACGATGTCGCCCGCCAGGAACCGCGCCGTATCCACCAAATGACTGGCGTGGGTGAGAAGAAAATAGCGGCGCTTGTCGGCCTTGGGATTGCCCTCCGGCCGCCGGGCGGCTTCGCTGTGCTGGACGAGCGGCTGGAGATTGTCCGTCATCGTGTAACGGTGCGTCGAATCGCAGTACCACGATTTGAAGGCGATCATCTGTCCGAGTTCCTCGCGGATGAACTTCGCCGCGAACGCCACGCCGGGATCGAAGCGGCGGTTGTTGCCGATCTGGAAAACGAGCTTCGAGGCGCTCACGCGCTGCCGCAGTTGTTCGCATTCCTCGATACTCACCCCCAGCGGCTTTTCGACCAGGACGTGCTTGCCGGCCGCGATCGCCTTCAGCGCCAGCGGCACGTGGAACTGGTCGGCGACGCCGATGAGCACCGCCTCGATGCGATCGTCGGCCAGCATTTCGTCGAAGTCGCGATACGCAAAACGCGGCTGGTGCAGCGCCGCCATGCGTTCGCGCAAATCGTCGGCAAGATCGCAGATGGCCGTCAGCTCGACGTTGCGCGCCTTCTTCGCCGCGTCGAAATGGGCGATTTGAGAGATGGGGCCGCAGCCCAGTATGCCGAGTTTGAGGAGGCGGGAATCTTTTTTCACTCAAATGCCAGTCGACAGAAGGCTTTCGGGGCGGCGAGCGCTGTTCAAGCCTTTCGACTCGAAGAACGCGCTGACGCTCGCCGTATCCACTTCAGGAGCGACTCCCAAGGGCACTTCCCGCCGGCTCGAGCCTTTGCGGACAATCCGAAGCACGGTGAATCCGTGTTTCCTGGTCCACTCGACTGATTCGACATCCTTGAAGCGGACGAAGCTCCCCGAGCCGTGGCGCAAACATGAGATTCCATTCTCGCGGACCTCGACGGACGACGGGATCAAGGCGATCAGCGGTGGCAATCCGTAGACCATCACGATCCCTCCGCCAATGGCGATGGCCAACGCGGCAGGAAAGTCTGGGAGAGGATGGTTCGGATTCAACCTGGACACCGACCAATTAACCATCACTGCCGCGCTGATAAGCAGGCAGCACCCGGGCATCACCCACCACCTGTGGCGCGCGGCGAGTTCGGCATTCTCTGCTCGAACAAAGTCCTTCGGTTCTCTCCATGCAAACCGTTTCCTGGGAAAGAACCGCCTCCACATTCCGGCCGTCGACGTCATGCGTTGCCGGGGCGGTGTCGCTGCGCCTTACGCGGCAGCATCTCGATGCGAGCGATGTGTTCGTAAGGCACGAAGTTGATGTCTCCCGGTATTCCTCCCGCCAACACGTTGGCCACCACCACGTAATCGGCTGTCACCAATGCAAAGTCTGGAAGCGGCACGCGCAGACCTTTGCCGTCCACCATGTGCAGGCGGAATGGCCGAAACGGGCTGCCACGGACGAGGTCTCGAAGTTCTTTGGCTCTCATCGCGGCTAATGTATCGAAACCGCTGTCCCAATGCAACGCCCGTCGGCTATCGCGGCCGGCGACAGTTTCAAGCGGGCGGCTTTGGAGCAGGATTGTGTTTCGCTGATTCGATGAAAGCTTTGATTAGGCTGTGCGATCGCGCGGTGAAGGCGGAGCGTTCCGGCTGAAACAGGGTGGCGATGAAGAATGGATGATTGGGCAGTTCGACGACGCGCGCATCCCCCGCCGGATCGCGCCCGGAAATCTTCAGCCCGCTCTTCGCCAACGCCTCTTCAAAACGTTTGTCGAAGCCGAAATTGCAATTGAAGCTCTCGGTGACCTCGTGCCGGCGGTAGGCCGCGGCGATCCGGGTGCCGGCCTGGAGACGAATGACGCCGCCGCGTTCCACCAGCGAGCAGGCCAGGCGGGTGATGACCGGCATTTTGGCGCCGGGGTTCGACTCGGCGTGGTCGGCGTCCTTCAGTCCCGCCACATTGCGCAGGCTCTCGATGATGGCGTGCTGAAATCCACCACAAGTTCCCAGGAACGGCCGGCCGTTCTCGCGGGCGAAGCGGATGGCGCGCAACGCCCCGTCCATGCTGCGGTAAGGACTGCCTGGAACGCACCAGATGCCGTCGAACGGTTCGAGCCTGGCCGCCGCCGCCGCCGTCTTGGTCAATGAATCGGTGGCCACCCAGGCTGGCTGGATGCCGCGGCCCATTTCATCGGCCGCCAGGTGCAGGGCCACTGGGATCGCCGCGTGCGCCCGGAGGGCGGGGTCGCAATCTCCGACGAGGGCAATGTGAACAGGGCGGGTCATGCGTTTTCCGGGTATCTCTGCCGCAAGGCTTCACGCAGCGCCTTGAGTTGTTGGCGCTCCGCCAAGGCAACGAGCGAGGCGAGGTGTTCGGGCGCCGGGACGCCACTGAGCTTTCCGCTCCGATGGACTTCGAGGGCCTGTTGCATCGCCTCGGCGCCGAGTTTTGGATCGGGTTTGCCAGCGGCGCTCTTGATTGAGTTGATCGCGCTGCCGGCGAGGAAAAGGATGTGCTCGCCCAGGCCGCGCTGTTCGGCGTCTTGCAGGTTGAGGATGATGTTGCCCTGGTCCAGCCCGCCGGCGCGGGCGATCATCGTTGGCCGGATGCCGGGAAGTGGCTGCGTCAGGACGCGCTCGCTGGCCAGCCATTCGTCCCCGTGCGGATAGATAAACGGCGGGCCGCGGCGCACGGGCGCGGTCTGACGGAAGTCGATGCCGTCCAGTCGCGCGAGCAAGTCGATGACCTCGCGCCAGATGCCACCGCGGGTCTTGACGCCAATGCCAGCGTTGTGGCCGTAAATCGCGGGTGGCTCGAGCAGATGTTTCGTGGCCTCGCGCACCATCCGCACCGTGCTCCCGGCAAAGCTTTCGCTGAACATCACGCCCGTGGCGCCCGCTTCGAGGACGGCGTGAACGTTTTCCAGAATCTCGTGCGGCGCGCCAGTGACGTGCGGAGCGAAGATGAGCCCGCGCCCGCCGCGCTGGTCCTGCTGGCGCTGGATGGCATCGGCGGCGCGCCGGGCGCGTTCCTTGACCGGCGAGTAGCCCAATCGCGGGTAGAGATTCTCGTCCTCCTTCACGAACAAAAACAGCCGGCAGGCCGCCGCCTCTCCCACCAGTTCACCGACCGTCTCCGGCGTGATGCCCGCGGTGGGCTTGAGGATGGTGCCGAAGGCGGGTTCGTTTCCCCAACGGGTCCGCGCCCGAAGGCCGGCGCCGCCATAGGCCGGGCCCGGGAACGTCCGGAGAACTTTTTCGGGAATATTGAGCGCCACGAGGCGCACGTCCTGGTTCTCGTAAACATCGAACAGAATCGCCCCGGCGACCGTGTGAAGAATGTCGGTCGAGGTGAGATGGCCGTCCGGCTGCAACAGCATCTTGAGGGGATAGGCCATGTGCAGCAGCCCGAGCCGGCCGGTGGCGTCGAACGCGTCCACGCCAATGGCACGGCCGGTGCACTGTTCAAGGAGCGAGCCAGGCGGAATGTCCTTCGTGCCGCTGGTGGCGTGGTAGGCAATCTCCTTGGCCAAGTGGTCGAGGCGCCAGCTTCGCAGCGCGAAAAAGTAGCTCGCGACCAGTTGGTCATCGATCGCCGGCGGAGGCTGGACGGCGAGGCGCTCGCTGATGACTTGCCGCAGCCGCACCTCGCGCTCATCGGCGTCGTGCCAGAGCAGGTTCAAGGTTGCAGTGTCGAGCGGCTTCATTCGAGGCGAGGATAGACTGAGAAGCGAGGACTGAGAAGCGCGAGTTCTAGCGCTTAACCCGCATTTCTCACCAACGATTGTAGCCGCCGACGTGAGGAGGCGGAGGGACCGGCGTCCGCGTTCTCCGCCTCCTCACGTCGGCGGCTACCGACTGTCGTGCCCTCATGCTCACGGTAAGAAATGGCGGTTAACAGGATTGCTGCGATGCCGATGAATTCGTTGCCGTCGCGCCTGGATTCTCGGTTCGATGAACCCGTATCGCGCGCGATGCAACCGTATGACAGCTAACTCTCTGAATCTTCGACTGGCGTTCGTCACGACCCTGATATCGATGGCGGCGCTTTCAATCCCGGCCGCCCCGGTAATCACGATCACCTCGCCCACCAACGGAACGGTGTTGAGCGCGCCGGCCTCGTTTACCCTGCGCGCCTCTGTGTCGGGCGGCGGCAACAACGTCAGCCAGGTCGAGTTCTTCGGCGGCACCAACTCTCTGGGCGTGGACACCAACAATCCCTATCGCGTGGACGTGAACGATCTTGCGGCGGGCACATACGTTTTGTCGGCGGTGTTGACGGACATGGTCGGGGGCCACTCCACCAACAGCGTTACACTCATCGTGAATGCCCTGCCGGCCGTCTCGATCACAAGCCCGGCCGATGGTTCGGGGCTGATTGCCCCGGCCACTTTCGTCCTCCAAGCCACCGCGTCTGACAGCGACGGCAACGTGACCCGGATACAATTCTTCCGTGGCACCACCTCCATCGGCCTTGCCATGACCAACCCAGCCAGCCTCACGGTCAGGAGCCTGGGCGTCGGTCTCTACACGTTCACTGCCTTGGCCACGGACAACCTGGGCGGCAAAGCCACCAACAGCATCGATCTGCGGGTCAAATATCGGCCGACGGTCACGATCACCGCGCCGGCCGCGGGGGCGCGTGCGACCAACGTTACCACCCAGCTTACCGGCACGGCCGCCGACAGTGTGGGCGTCGCATCTGTTGATTGCTCCTTGAACTCAGGGCCATTCGTCGCGGCGACCGGCACCACAAACTGGAACACGCCACTCACCCTGCCGCCCGGGACGAACCTCGTGCGCGTGCGCAGCGTGGACACGTTTGGCAACTTCTCCAAAACCAATGCGCGGCAATTCTTCCAGGTCGTCACCAGCGCGCTCAATCTGACCATCAGCGGCACCGGCACCGTCAGCGGCGCCACCAACGGCCAAGTGCTCGAAATCAACCGTGGCTATCGCGTGACCGCCACGGCTGGCGTCGGCTTCCTTTTCTCCAACTGGACTGGCTCCGCTTCGAGCCCGCTGCCCACTCTGGGGTTCCTCATGCAGTCGAACATGGCTGTGCAGGCGAACTTTGTGCCTAATCCATTCCTCAGGGTCAGCGGGTTGTTCAACGGCTTGTTCCATGAGAACAGCCAGGTGCGACACGGAACCTCCGGCGACTTCAAGTTGCGCGTGACCACGAGCGGCAAGTACAGCGCGGCCTTGCGCCTGGCGGGCCGGCGTTACGGGACTTCCGGCAAACTCAATCTAGAGGGGATGGCAACCAACGTCATCCTCCGGACCGGAACCAACTCGCTCACCGTGCAATGGGCAGTGGACTTGCACGGCCTCGATCAGGTCACCGGCTCCGTCAGTGACGGACAATGGATCGCGGAATTGCTTGGCGACCGGGCAATTTTCAACGCCTCCACCAACCCGGCGCCGCTGGCGGCCCGCTACACTCTTGTTTTGCCCGGCAGCCCGGGGACGGATTCTCCCGAGGGCGATGGCTGGGGAGTACTGCGAGTCACCACGGGCGGAATTGGCGTACTCGCTGGTGCGCTCGCCGAAGGATCCAAACTAACCCGTTCGGTGTCGATCTCGAAGGATGGCGCCTGGCCGCTCTACGCGCCGCTCTACGAAATTCGGGGTTCACTCCTCGGCTGGGTCCAGTTCGACACGAACGCCCCTTCGGACGACTTGAGTGGACTCGTCGACTGGAGCAAACCCGCCTTGCCGACGGCGAGATTCTATCCCGCCGGTTTCACGAACCAGATGACACTGACCGGCTCGCGCTACGTGGCGCCGCTCACTGCGACGAACCGTGTAATCGACCTGACCAATGGTGTCGTGGTCCTGAGCGGCGGAAACCTCAGCCAAAATTGGACGAATGACATCGTGCTCGGCGCCAACAACCGCGTGACCAATGCCAGCCCAAACAAACTCGCGGTCGCGCTGTCGCTGGGCAACGGGCGGTTCACGGGCACCTTCCTGGACACGGGCACGCTCCGCACCATGAGTTTCTCAGGCGCGTTGTTGCAAAAGTCCACCAACGGCTCCGGCTGCCTGTTGGGCACAAACCAAAGCGGGCGGGTATTGATCCGGTGAAGGGGTCAGTCCTCACTATTGACAATCGTTGAGACTACTGAAAGTGTGCGCGACTTATGCCACGCCCA
>DASTLJ010000232.1:0-5500 GCA_035715125.1 Verrucomicrobiia bacterium | reverse complement strand
TGCTCGATGTGCCGACCGGGCCCGTGGACCGCTCGATGGGCGACGTGCATCCGCTCGGCAACCCTCATTACGCCTCCGACCCGGCCAATGGGAAGATCATGGCGGCCACCATTGCCGCCGCGTTCAGCAAGCTCGACACGGCAAACGCCGCCTTTTACGAGGCGAACCTGAAAAAGTTTAACGACCGCCTCGATGCCAAGCTCGCCGAATGGACGAAAGCGATGGAACCGTATCGCGGCACGAAGGTGCTCACCTACCACAAGTCGTTCGACTATCTCCTCGACCGATTCGGCCTCGTGCTCGACGGCACCGTCGAGCCGAAGCCTGGCATCGAGCCCTCGCCCACGCACATCAACGCGCTGATCCCGCGCGCGAAGGCCGACGGCGTGAAGTTGGTCATCATCGAGCCGAACCGCCCGCGCAAGACACCGGCCTACGTGGCCGATGCCATCGGGGCAAAGTTGCTGCTCGTCCCCGAGATGGTGGGCGGCCACGAGAAAATTAGAGACTACTTCGACCTGTTTGACTATGATGTCGGGCAAATCGTGGCCGCCCTCAAACAGTGAACGAGCCGGACGACTCCATTCTCACTCTCGACAGCGTGGCGGTCGGATATGATCGCCACGCTGTTTTGTCGGACGTGAGGCTGGCATTCAAGCGCGGCAGCTTCACGGGGTTGCTCGGGGCGAACGGCTCCGGGAAGTCCACGCTCATCAAAACGATTCTCGGCATCATTCCGCCGCTGTCCGGGCGAATGGAGTTCAAGCCCGTCGATCGCCACGAGGCCGTGCTGGGCTACGTGCCGCAGCGGGAGTCGCTCGATCCGGTTTTCCTCCTGTCGAGCTTCGAGGTGGTGCTGATGGGCGTGTGCGGGCGCGTGCGGCCGGGCCGGTTGATCGGCAAGGGCGAGCGGGATTGGGCGAGGAGTTGCCTCGAGCAGACCGGCGCGGCTGAGCTGGGCCGCCTGCAATTCTCCGAACTGTCGGGCGGCCAGAAGCAGCGTGTGCTCATCGCCCGCGCGCTGGCGGCCAGGCCGGAGTTCCTCCTGCTGGACGAGCCGACTTCGGGCATCGACGTGACGGTGAAGCAGTCGATCATGGAATTGCTCCGGCGCATTCATCAGGAGCAACGGCAGACGATTCTCATGGCCAGCCACGATCTGCCGGTGGTGCGGCAGTACGTGCAACACGTCGTCTGGTTGCGCGACGGGAGAATCCTGGAAGGTCCGCCCGCCGAACTGCTCTCCCGCGACAAGATGGAGGCCGTCCTCGATTTGGAGATGCGCTGACATGCAGACTCTGGTGGAAAAAATCTTTGGCCCGGGTTTCTTCCTGTGGAAGCCCGTTTACATGAGCCTGGCCTTCGGGCTGACCTGTCCCCTCGTGGGCGTTTACCTGGTCGTGCGCCGGCTGGTGTTCATGGGCGTGGCGTTGCCGCAGGTTTCCTCGTGCGGCATCGCGTTCGCTTTTGCGTTGCAGGCCTGGGGGCTGCTGCCCCACGCGCACGAGAGCGCAGGCGAACAGACCCTGGCGTTCATCGGCTCCACGGTATTCACGCTGGCGGCCATCCTGGTCTTGTCGTTGCTGGCGCGGCGTGGACGCGGCTCCGTCGAGGCGCGCGTCGGCACGGTCTACGTGCTGGCGGGCGCGTGGAGCATCATCCTGCTGTCGAAAAACCCGCTCGCCGAACATGGCCTGCTCGATCTGCTCAAAGGCGAAATTATCTCCGTCTCCGACTTCCAACTTGGGGTGACGGCGGGAACATTCGCCTTGGTCGTCGCGATGCTGTGGCTGTTCAAGAAGGAGTTCCTGCTCGTCTCGTTTGACCGCGAGATGGCCGTGAGCCTGAAGAAAAACGTGCTGCTCTGGGACTCATTTCTCTTTTTCCTCATCGGCCTGACTATCTCGATGGCGGTGCTCGGTGTGGGCTCGCTGGTGACGTTTGGATTTCTGCTGCTGCCGCCGCTGACGGCCCACTTGTTCGCACGCAACATGCGCCAGTTCACCCTGCTGGCGTCCGGCCTGGGCGGCGTGATTGCGCTGGTGGGATTTGTTCTGGCTTACCGGCTGGACCTGCCGGTGGGGCCGACGGACGTGGCGCTGCTGGGGGTGCTCTATGCGATTGCGTTCTGTGCCAGGAAGCTGCTCCTTCGCAGCCGCGCCCCCCAAACCGCGGCGGCCCAGCCCTGAGCAAAACCCCCGTGGAAACCCGTCAATTGCAAGCAGTCCCGCCTTCAGGCGGCAGCACGTCCGACCGGCTCAAGCCGGAACTCCGTGCCAGCCGCCGCCGTTTGTGGCCCCAATGCGCGATGCTCCAATCGTAGAGGCTCCATGAACCCGCTCTTGCAAGGAGTCCCGCCTTTAGGCGGCAGCGCGTCCGACCGGCTAAAGCCGGGACTCCATGCCAGCCGCCGCCTTTCGTGGCTCCAGTGCGCGATGCTCGAATCGTGGAGGCTGCCCGTGTTCAGGCGGGCGCTAAGTTCCTCCCCCCGGTTGCCGAATAGCTGGTTTGTGAGACAGTATCGCAGATTTTGTGCTGTTCTGCCGATGCTGAATGTGGCACGTTTGAAACAACTCATGAGACCCATCGTATTGCTTCTGGGCTGCCAGTTGGCGCTCACCCTCCGGTTATTCGCCGCTGAACCTGCCCAGGCGTCCGGCACGTATTTCGCGGCTGGCAAGTTCGAGCACGGGGCCTCGGACGGCCACAAGACGCTGGTCTCGTCCCGCTATACCAACGGCGTGCCGGACCCCGCCCGGCTCGTCGAAGGCGAGAGTGACGCGAACATTATCAAAGTGGTCAGCCGGCTCCTTCAGGGCCAGCATTTCACCAGGAAGCGCCTGGATGACGAGATGTCATCGAAGTTCTTCGACCGCTACCTGGACCATCTGGACAACCTGCACCTCTTCTTCACCCAGGCCGACGTGGAGTCGTTCGAGAAGTACCGGTTCAAGCTCGACGATCTGACCGAGAAAGGCGATGCCGGACCCGCCCGGCAGATCTTCAGCCGTTTTCGCGAGCGTCTCGCCCAGCAGTACGACTACGTTCTCGACCTGCTCAAGCATGAGACCTTCGAGTTCAAGGGCCAGGAGCGCTTTCAGCTCGATCGCAAGAAACTGCCCCGCCCGGCCAACCTGACCGAGGCCAGGAAGCTCTGGCGCGACCGCCTCCACCACGAATACCTCCAGGAAAAGCTCAACAAGGTGAAGCCCGAGGAAATCGTCAAGAACCTCACCCGCCGCTACACGCGCATCATGCGCATGGTCAACGAATACGACAACGACGACGTGCTCCAGATCTATCTCACCGCCCTCGCGCACATCTACGACCCGCATTCCGACTACATGGGCAAGAGCGAGACCGACAACTTCTCGATCAGCATGAGGCTTTCCCTATTCGGGATCGGGGCCAGGCTTTCGTCCGAGGATGGCATCTGCAAGATCAACGAACTCACCCCCGGGAGCCCTGCCATGGCGAGTGGCAAGCTCAAGCCCGGCGACAAGATTATCGCCGTCGCTCAGAGCAACCAGCCGCCGGTCGACGTCGTCGACATGAAACTCAACAAGGTCGTCGAACTCATCCGCGGCGCCAAAGACACCGAGGTCCGCCTTACCGTCGTCCCCGCCGACGCCGGCGATTCCTCCGTGCGCAAGATCGTCAGTCTCATCCGCGCCGAGATCAAAATTGAGGATGGCGCGGCGAAGGCCAAGATCTTCGAATTGCCCGACGGCAAACGCGCCGGCGGCCGGGAACGGACGATTCGCATCGGCGTCATCGATCTTCCATCCTTTTACTCCAGCTTCGAATTGGAAGGCCGCAAAGGCGGCGAGCCGAAAAGCACGACAACCGACGTGTCCAAACTCCTTAAGAAGCTCATGGAGGAGGACGTGGCGGGAGTCATTCTCGACTTGCGCCGAAACGGCGGCGGTTCGCTCGAAGAAGCCATCAACCTCACCGGCCTGTTCATCAAGGAAGGGCCGGTTGTGCAGGTCAAGGGGCCCGACCGGCCGCCGTCCGTGGATGTCGATCCGGATCCAAGCGTGTTCTACGACGCGCCGCTTGTGGTGTTGACCAGCCGCTTCAGCGCCTCGGCCTCCGAGATTTTGGCCGGCGCGCTACAGGACTACGGCCGCGCCCTCCTCGTGGGCGACTCCGGCACGCACGGCAAAGGCACCGTGCAGTCGCTCCAACAACTCGCGCCGATCATGCGCCAGTTCAACCTGCTGGGCACCAACGATCCCGGCTCCATCAAGATCACCATTCGCAAGTTCTACCGCGCCAGCGGCGCCTCCACCCAGCTTCGCGGAGTCACGCCGGATATTGTGCTGCCTTCCATCAACAACCTGCTCGAAGTCGGGGAAGGCTCTCTCGACAATCCGTTGGCCTGGGATACGATCGAACCCGCCCGCTACGAAAAGGTGAACCGGGTCGAGCCTTACCTCGCCGAACTCAGGAAACGTTCCGATCAGCGCATCACGAGCGATGCGGATTTCGTTTTCATTCGCGGCGAGATGGAGCGTTACAAGAAGCAGCAGGCCGACAAGAGCGTCTCGCTCAACGAAGAAATCCGCCTCAAGGAAAAGAAAGAAGCCGACGAGCGCGCCAAGGCACGCAAGAAGGACCTCGCGTCGCGTCCCGAGCCGCCGGGAAAGATCTACGACATCACGCTGAAGGACGCCGACGAACCCGGCCTCCCACGGCCCACCGTGCGAACCAACTCGGCGTCCGTCGCGACCAATAGTTCCAAGTCCATCGTCATCGCGAAAAACATTGCCACGCCCGCCGGCAAGCCGGGCCTGCCCGGCAGCCCGGCCAAGGACGCCAAGCCCGCAGGCAAACCGGCCGAACCCGAATCCGCCGCGGCCCACGACAGCGACGACCTCGAAGATTCCGCCGATCTGGACGCACCGGCGATTGACGTCACACTCGACGAGACCCGGCGCATTCTAGTCGATTACATCCGCCTGCTCGACAAGGCCGGGGGTGTCGCTGTCACTCGACCCGCCCGGACCGCCGGCCCAGCGGCGAACCCCTGAACGCCGGGCCGGCCTGCCCGCCACCCGAAGGCCATGAGCACCGAGACGCTTCCTCCTCCCGTCGAGAAACCGCTGGAGACAGGCCAGCCCTCGGAGAAGATCCAGGACGCCTTTGAGAAGGGCTGGAACGTCATCGTCTGGAACGACCCGATCAATCTGATGAGTTATGTCGTACACGTGTTCATGCGCGTGCTCGGCTTCAACAAGGAAAAGGCCACCCGCCACATGCTCGAAGTCCATCACAGCGGCAAGAGCCTGGTCGCCACGGAGACACGGGAGCGCGCCGAGTTTTACCACCAGCAAATCCAGGCCTTCGGCCTGAACGTCACCCTCGAGCGATCCTCCTGAGCCATGCATGCGGCCAAGTGTAAAGGGCGAGTGACGCTGGCGCTTGAGCCAGGCGAGTGGCGGCAGTTCCGGCGCATCCTGGAAGCCATCATTCGCAATTACCAGACGCCGCCCGA
>DASTLJ010000231.1:0-2899 GCA_035715125.1 Verrucomicrobiia bacterium | reverse complement strand
AGCCGATCCGGGGATGCCTTTCAAAGCTTCTTCTCCACTACCGTAACTGTCTGCGAATTCCACTCCCGGCACCTGGGCGAGAGTTTTCCCCGTCAATAATCGGTCGTTTTCGTCATCATCCACGATCGCTACCCGGAGGCGAGACTGCGGACAGCTCAAGGGAGCTTTTGAAAAGATTCTTGAGGTGCAATCATGCGTCGTCAAATGAGCCATACGTGTGTGCTGTATCCGCGCGCCTTAAGCGTGCGACCAACAGTATTTCTCTAATTCTCCAACGTCGAGGATTCACCCGTCCTCGCCACCAACGTTAAAAATACGCCGGAGAAAATAATTCGTTTCGGACTTCTCTGGGTCACGTTGAGAGTGGAAAGCCAGAAGGGTGCCAACGGAGCGACGAGGATTTACTGTGCAGCACACGGCCCGCTTTCCAGGGCTGCTGCCGCTGCTCACGCTCCTCTTTGCCCGGTCCGACTCCTTGTATGGAATACGTAGCCGCCGTTGGTCATTCCACCGCGTGCGAATGTGCATCGTCTTGAGGCATGATTGTCCAAAGTGTCGAAAAACTGTGCATCAAGGGGTAGAAGATTACCTTCAGCGCGCCGGAGTGCTGCCGCGCCTTCAGGGGAGCAACTGTGCCGTTCTCAAATAAATCAATTCGCCACGAACGTCGCATCGGGAGATTCGAGTCTCACGTCATCCGGAACGCTCCGGGGATCGAAGCGGATAAGAACGCGGTGCGTGCCGGCCGCCAGATCAGCTTTGCTCTCCCCGGCTCCCCCGACTTTCTGTCCATCGATCCAAACTTCGCCGGCCGCAGCGTCGAGCTTGAGTTTCACGGGCCCGGCTTTGGCGGTCTGAATCTCGGTGGCGGCGAATATCGCCAGGGTGCCAACCCAGACCGCACGGTTGCTCACCTCCTGCAGCACGGATTTGGTCAATCGGCCGCTGACGAGCGCGTAGGCCGGCTGCCACATCTTGTCCTCGAGCGACTTTTCCCAGACGTCGTTGTGGCGGCCCTGCTGCTGGTCCTCGTGCGTGAAAGTGTAGATGTGCCATTTGCGGGCCACGCCGCCTTTGCTGGCGTCGAATTCACCGGGCTTGCCCAGGCGCGACAGGAAGGCAATCAGGTCCAGCTTGTCTTGCTCGCCCAGGTTGTCGAGCAGTCCGCTCGCCATGAGCGACAAGGTGCTGTTCTGGCGGCTCTCGATTTGGGTCTTCGCCACGCTCACTTCGGCGCCGGTGGAAATGCGTAGAACAACTTCGTCTTGTGTCTCGCGCGCGAGCGTGCCGGTGAGCGACTGGCCGTCCTTCGTTTCGATGTTGATCGCGTGATAGCCCTCCTTAATCTTCGCGCTCGGCAGCAGCAGGGACTCCACGAGGTAATCCACCGGCGCGCTGGCGCCGATGCTGGTCAGGTCGGGGCCGACCTTGCCGCCGGCGCCGCCGATGGAATGGCAGGTCAGACAAGCCAGTTCAGAGCGGCGATAGACCCATTCGCCCCGGACAGGATCGCCCTGAGCCACGGCTTTCGTGGCGATCTCCTTGATCAGTTCAGCGCTGAGTGCTTGGGTGTCGGCAACAATGCCGCCGGCTTTGGCGAACGCGACAACCAGATCAAGGTCGTTCCGACCACCTTCGCGCGCAGCGCGAACGCCGGCTTTTGCGGCCGACTCCGGCAGCCTTGTTTCGGGCAGGGCATCGCGCAAGGCCTGGCTCACGCCCTTGACCGGGAGAACGGCCCGCCACAGTTCCAGTGCCTCTGTTTCGCCGGTCGCGGACTTCGCGATCGCGATCACGCGCGGAACTCCTGCGCCGGGATCCAGAGCGGCCAGCGAGGCGGCGGCCGAGCGGCGGACAATCGCGTCGCTGCTCGCAGTCAGGGCAGTGAGCGTGGCCACCGCGTCCTGGCCACCGATGCGGCGCAAGGTTTCAAACGCGGCCTGGCGACTGGCCGGGCTGGATTCGGGCGCGCCCGCGATTCGGCCCAGCTTCGAATAATGCGGGCCGAGTTCCTTCCATTCAGCGGCAAGCTTCAGTGCTTCGAGTTGGACGACTTCTGACGGGTGATCGAACAATTTGCCAACTTCGACGGTCGAGCCGCCGGGTTTGGTTTTGCGGAGGCGCGCGGCCTCGGCGAGCGCTTTGAGCGCGCGCGCGGCGGCGTGGTCGTCGAAGCTTCCGTTCGACAACTGATCGAAGAGCATACGGAGCTCTTTTGGAGTGCCGGCCGAGCCGATGATTTCGATCCACGGTCCCTGGCCGTCGCGAGTGAGGGGGCGCGTCGCGAGGATTTGGCCGAGAACACGGCTGGCTTGCTCGGGCCTGATTGCTTTGAGGGCAAACTCCAACTGTTTCTCGCGCCCTTCCGGTTTCCACTCGCCACTCTGGAGCGCGGCGATCCAGGGTTCGGCGAGATCGTTGATCGTCAGCCACAGCGCGTAGTCGAGCGTCGGGTCCATCGGCCGGTCGAGGACGCTCAAGGCCAGCTCGGCCGACCTGGCGGAAGGAATCTTCGCGAGCGCCCGCAGGGCTTCGAGTCGGACCTTCGGGGAATCGTCGCGGACGAGTTTGTCGAGTGCCGCCAGGCGTTGGTGGACGGAGGGTTGAGCGGAGCCCGTGTCGAACTCCGTGACAAAAAGCAGGCACGCAAGGACAAGAAGAAGGGCACGAACCCGTGGACGACGACCTCCCACACGATTGGGCGTCGCGTAGCGACGCTTGAAAAGTTGAACACGGCATCTGCGTTCAACCGTCGCAACGCGACGGCATGTGTTTAGCGGGGGTGGTGCGGGCGACCCGCCGGGCGGACTGGCGGCGCAGTCTGGACGCGAGAAAACGGGTCCCTTCCGTTCGATGCCGCTCCCCATTCCGTCGGGCGGGTCGCCCGACGGCACAGGCG
>DASTLJ010000230.1:0-5713 GCA_035715125.1 Verrucomicrobiia bacterium | reverse complement strand
CATGGCGCCCAATTGTACCAGCTTCTCAACATCGCTTCACGACGCTTTCCCGAGGGCACCAACTCGCCGGTGAAGCACTGGCTCGCGGCCGTCGTCGAGGAATTGCGCCGCAACACCAACGCGCCCAGCGAGACGGTGACTGAAATCACGCAAACCGGGCCGAACGAACTGACGCTCGTCCGCAAGTCTCACCTCGGCTTCACGGGAATCGAGCTGGCGAGCTTTGGCGCGTTTCTGGATTCCCCCGGGTTTCCCTTCCGCTACGAGCCTCCGAGGCTGGTGCCGCAGCCCAAAGACAAGCCCGCCGCCGCCAGAACCAATCCGCCGCCGATCATCCCCGTGACGGGCGGCGGGCGGAAGCCCTGATCCCCATGCCCCTCAAGCTGGGCGTCAACATCGACCACGTCGCCACACTGCGCGAGGCCAGATACCGGGGGCAGCCTTCGGGCGAACCGGATGCCGTCGAGGCGGCGTTGATTTGCGAGGCCGCCGGCGCCCACGGCATCACGGCCCACGTCCGCGAAGATCGCCGGCACATCCAGGACCGCGACGTATTCGAACTGCGCCGCCGCATCCAGACGCGGCTCAATCTGGAAATGGCCAACGTGCCGGCGATCGTTGACCTGGCATTGCGTCTCCGGCCAGACATCGTTTGCATCGTGCCGGAACGGCGGCAAGAGGTGACCACCGAAGGAGGCCTCGACGCCGCAGGGCAGGAAGCGGCGCTGAGGGAAACCCGGCGTCGGATGAACGAGGCCGGCATCGACGTGAGCCTGTTCATCGGGCCTGAGCCGGCGCAGGTCGAGGCCGCGGCCCGCATCGGCGCCCAGTTCATCGAGTTGCACACGGGAGCTTATGCCGGGCAGTTCGACCGCGCGCCCCAAAAGCAAGCCGAACTGGACCGGCTCGACCGTGCCGCCGGACTGGCCCGAAAACTCGGCGTAAGGGTCAACGCCGGCCACGGCCTGAACTGCCGCAACGTGCCGGGCCTGCAGGTCGTGCCGTATCTGGAGGAATTGAATATCGGCCACAGCATCGTCAGCCGCGCCGTGTTTGTCGGCCTCGAATCGGCCGTCAAAGAGATGCTCAAGGCGATGGAAGGCTATCCCGGATAGCGAAAACGGTTTGGCTGGATTTTGGCCGGCGCGCGTCCCATTCTCGGCCCGTGAAATTCATCCTGACGACCCACAATGTCACGCTCACCAAGGCCATCGAGGACCACATCCTGGTGCGCATCGAGAAGCTGGAGCATTTCGACCGGTGGGCCATTGACGCCCGAGTCAATCTCGAGCACGACAACACCAAGGCGCCCGAGCGCCAGTTCAAATGCGCGCTGCGCCTGGGCGTGCGCGGCCCCGATCTCTATGCCGAGGAGCACGACGGCGATCTTTACGCGGCCATTGACAAGGTGACCAAAAAGATCGAGCAACAGCTCCGCAAACGCCACGACAAGCTCAAGAATCGAAAACACACGGAGGCCGCCCGCATCAAGCAACGCCGGCAGGAGGCCGCGCTGTAGCGGTTCTCCACGTGAGTTCTTCCAATTCCGACGGAATACTTGCGCTTTGAAAAAAGGTTGAATCGTTAAATCGTTGAATCGTTAAAACGGAAAAACGTTCAGCCGCTTGGCACTTGTGGCGGCCAGCGGATCGCTTCAAGAACTCAACAATTCCACGATTCCACGATTCAACGCTTCAACCCTCATGCTGCTGCGCGCGCGCATCGTTGTTCCCGTTTCCAGGCCGCCCATCGACGACGGCGCTGTCGCTGTGTCCGCCGGACGAGTGGCCTGGGCTGGCCGCTGGAAGGACCGGCCGGCGATGGCCGGGGTCGAGGTTCAGGACTTCGGAGAGTCCGCACTGTTGCCCGGGCTGGTCAACGCCCACTGTCACCTCGATTACACCGGCATGGCAGGCTTGCTGCCACCACCGAAGCATTTCACGGACTGGATCAAGGCCATCGTCGCGCTCAAGGCTTCGTGGACGATCGAGGATTTCGCCGTGTCCTGGCGCCGCGGCGCCCGGATGCTGCTGGAGACGGGAACGACGACGGTCGCCGATGTTGAGGCCGTGCCGGAACTGCTCCCCGCGGCGTGGGGCGCGACGCCTTTGCGAGTGATCACATTCCGCGAACTGATCAGCCTCAGGAGCCGCGAGGCGGCGCGCGAACTGGTCGAGCGCTGCGTGAACGACTGCCTGGGCCTGCCTGGATCGGAGGGCAGGGTTGGCCTTTCGCCCCATGCGCCGTACACCGCGACACGGGAACTGCTCGAACAAGCGGCCCGGGCCGCGCAACGCCGCGGCTGGCGCCTGGTCACGCACGTCGCCGAAAGCGAGGAGGAATTCATGATGTTCCGATACGGGAAGGGCGCGATGTTCGACTGGCTCAAGGGGCAGCGCGACATGTCGGATTGCGGGCAAGGCTCGCCGGTGCAACACCTCGAACGCTGCGGCTATTTGGACACCAATGTTCTGGCGGTGCATGCCAACCACCTGGATCGTCGCGATGCCTCCTTGCTCGCCGCCAATGGCGTGAGCGTCGTTCACTGCCCGCGCAGCCATGACTATTTCCGGCACCTGAAGTTTCCTCGCCAGGAATTGGAGAGCGCCGGCGTCAACGTGTGTCTCGGCACCGACAGTCTTGCCAGTGTGCGCAAGGAATCCGGCCGCGCGCCGAAGCTGAGCCTGTTCGCCGAGATGCAGTCATTGGCTCGGGCGGCGCCGGGACTGGCCGCGGAGGCGATCCTGCGGATGGCGACGGTGAACGGCGCCCGCGCGCTGGGTCGAGCGGGGGCGATTGGGGAAATCTCACGGGGCGCAGCGGCGGATCTAATCGCTCTCCCGATAGGCGGCGCTTCCGGCGACGTGTTCGAAGCCGTGATTCATCATGCCGGCAAGGTCGCGGCTTCGATGATTGGCGGTGAGTGGGCCGTCGGGCCAGCCAGTTAAGGCTGCCTGGGCGTGGTCACGCGGTAGAAGCGGTTGGTGGTCCATTGCGGGTCCACCACCGTCTCGACGCGCGCAGTGGGCAGGGCGACAAAATCGGCGAGGCGATTCCAGTCCGAAGGCGACGCCGGCATACGGTCCGTGAATTGAATCGTGTAGGTCTTGCCGGGCGCGGCGCCGAAGAACAATGTGGCGGTGCCGGGCGCCGTATTCTGTTGGATTTTCAGATAGCTGGCCGGATCGCTCGGATCGGTGCCGGCGATGAACTCGGCGAGGTTTGACATCGTATCGCCGTCGAGGTCGCCCGCGGCGTCGCTCATGTCGTTGGTGTTAAGCCCGTAGAGGGCCTCGAAGTAATCGGGCAGCCCGTCCATGTCAAAGTCGGCCCGCGTATGGTTGGTTGTGTGGGTCGCGACGCCCGAGCCGATGGTGGCGAGGTTGCTGACGACGATGCGATACCAGTTGGAGGTGACCAGGCGCGAGGCGAAGTTGGCCGGGTAGGTGAAGAAACTTGCCGGATTCGATAAGTCGGTGCGGCCGACGAACGCCGAGTTACTCCGGTAAAAGACCGTATACGGCGGCGGATATCCGGCCACCACGACACTCACCGCGAAGGCCGTAGCCACCGGGTTGGTCAGGTTCGGGACCGGGGGGATGAGAAAGCTCGGCGCAATCAAGGGCGTCAGAATCGCGCTGCCGCTGGGAATCGTGCCGACGCCGTCCGTGACCCTGCACTGGTAAACGCCTTCGTCGGGCAGCACCACGTTGCTGATCGTCAGGAGATTGCTCACCGCCGTCGGGTTGAGGGCGGCGGGGATATTGGTGTCGTTCTTGCGCCACTGATAGGTGATGGGCGGATTGCCGCTCGTCGCGGCGACGCGGAAGTACGCGTGCCGGTTGATCGTCAGCGCCTGCGAATCCGGCGGAATCCGGAGATTCACGTTTGTAGGGTTGAAAGTGATGCTCGCGGGAATGAGTACGGTCAGGCGCGCGTTCAGACTTTCGACGCTGCCGCCAGCGCCCAGGACCACGACGCGATACGCGCCGGCATCGCTCATCTGGACCCCGAACCGCGTGTACGTCGTGCTGTTCGCGCCGGGAATGTTGTTGCTGTTGAACTGCCATTGGAAGGCGAACGGCGGCGTGCCGGAAACCGCGACGCTGAACATCGCCACGTTCCCGAGAATCACGCTCGTGTCGACTGGCTGCATGGTGACGACCGGCGGGCTTCCCCCCACGAAGCCGGTGCCGCCGGTGGGCGCGGCGCCGATCCAGTTGGTTGGGTCATTGCCGTAGGCCGTCTGGACGCGCCGTTGCAGCGAGCCGCCCAGCCCGTCCGCCGCCACGGGCCATGGCGTTTGGTCCGCATAGTCGATCCGCTCGACCAACACGTACGGCACCTCGCCTCCGACCGGCGCATCGGGCTTGTAGAGCTGGACGGACTCGGCCGAATTGTCGAGTTTGCCGCTGAACGGGCCGAAGAGCGGGACGTTGGCCGGGACGCTGAACTTCGCGCGAAACAGGTCGGCCGCGGCCGCGTTGCTCGGATAAAAGCTGATGAGGACCGCGTAGCCGTTGGCCGGGAGCGTCACATTCGTCGGGAAGTTGAAGCTGACGCCGCCGCGCACGTGCCAGGTGTTGGTGTGGTGGGACGGATCGAACAGCGGGACAGGCGCGCCGCTGATGTTCGCCAGTTCAATGAACTCGTCCTGAGAATTGTCCCCGAAAATCGCCAGATCGGGCGGGTGATACTGGATTTCGCTGACGACCACCGGGCCGACTTTGGGCAGGGAGTTTTGCGTGCCGAAGTTGGTCGTGCTCATCGCCACGAAGTGCACGTTGCCCTGGCTGTTGGTGTAGCGGCCGAAGGAGACGTTGTTCTCGGCCGCGCCGAATTTCTCGCCCTGGAACCAGCCGGTAATGTTCGTGCCGTTGCCGGAGAAGACGTACGCCTCATCGCCCATGGAACTGAACGCGAAGCTGGGCGGGGTGCCGGGCGTGGGATTGAACTGTGTCTCGTCAAACGACACGAATCCACCCGCGGGCACGCTGACGCCGTTCGGCACGCGGAACTTGCGCGGCGTGCCGAGGTCGTCGCTGATAAACCAGCCGCCGATGTTGACGGCCACGCCGTTTGGATTGAACAACTCGATGGCGTCCTTCAGCGGCGGGTCGGAGTGGCTGAGCACTTCGTTGACGAGAATCGGAAGGTAGGAATTGGTCGGCGGATCGGTCGAGGCGGGCGAGCCGAGATCGTAGGCGCTCGGACGCCAGCTTGCTTTCAGTCCCCAGGTCTTCCAGTCGGCGGCCGGGTTGATGAACACGAGCGACGCGCCGGGGCCGTCGGTCACCGGATACCAATTGTTCTCGTATCGGAAATCGAGGATTTTCTCGCCGACGGCGTCATCGAGACGAAGGTTTTCGCCACCGTTGTCGAGAATGCCCACGTAGGCGCCGGCCACATTTGGGTTGGCGCCGTAGCGCGAGGTGAAGGCGGCGAGGTTGCGCACGACCAGCACGTAGCCGTTCGGGGCCAGATCCGTCACCGCGCTGCCGGTGAACGAGAAGTCGATGCCGTTGGCGAAGTGCACGCCCACCAGGCTGATATTTGTCGGCCCGGTGTTGCGCAGTTCGATGTATTCGTAGTCCTCGGCTTCGAACAGGCTGCCGGAAGGCGGCGCGGCCGGATGGTACATGATTTCCGTGATGCGCAGCCATTGTTGCGGGCCGCTGGGAGTACCCACGTAGAGGTTCGTATTGACGATATT
>DASTLJ010000229.1:0-1734 GCA_035715125.1 Verrucomicrobiia bacterium | reverse complement strand
AATGCCTTTCGGGAATTCATGGTCAAAGGAGTTTGAAATGTGCCGGGCCTTCCCAGGATTGGTTTTGGAGCAACCGCGGCCAGCCGCTCACGGGCTGGCGCACCGCCCGCGGACAACTTGCGCGGCCGAGGGCGGCGGCGCTTGGCCTGGTCCTCCACACATTTCGCATTGGCTCCGGCCTGGTGCGGACCAGCTACGACTGGCTGCTCGTGGCGCGGGGGGACGTGCCGGCGAACGAAGCCGTGGTGATTCACATGGACGAGGAATCGCACGAGCGCCTAGGCCAGCCCAAGAACGCGCCGTGGGACCGCGCCCTTCACGCCCGACTGCTCGACCGCCTCAGCGCCGCGGGCGCGAAGGTGGTCGTGTTCGACATCGTATTTAGCGATCCTCTGAGCAGCAGCCCGGCGACGGACGAGCGGTTTGCCAAGGCCATCAAGGACAACGGCCGGGTGATTCTGGCCGCGGACAACAGGGCCATCGGGCCGAAGATGAAGAAGGTGACGGCGCCCACCGAACCGCTGGTGGACGCGGCGGCGAACTTCGGCACCGACGAGGTCAAACCTGGCCCGGACATGGTCGTGCGCGAGCACGTGACGCGAGACGAGGTCGACCTCCTCTCCAAGTTGAGCTGGGCCGCGGCGGAATTCGTGAAAGCGCCCGTGACCCGGCGCGAAGGGCAGGAGATGGTTCCCCGCTGGGTCAACCACTACGGCCGACCGGGATCCAGCCCTTCAATCAGCTACTACGAGGCGCTCGACTCCGCGCTCTCGCCGGACGATTTTTTCCGCGGCAAGGCAGTGTTCGTCGGCGCGCGGATGATGACGAAGTTCGCCGGAGATCGAAAGGACGAGTTCTCCAGCCCGTTCACGTTTTGGCTCCAGGGCGAAGCGGGAGGCAGCCAGCTCGGCCTTTTTCTCTCGGGAGTCGAATTGCAGACGACATTGTACCTGAACCTCGTGCGCGGCGACTGGCTTTCGCGAGGGCCCCCTTGGGTCGAGCGGCTGCCCATCGCCGCGCTCGGCCTGCTGTTCGGTTTCGGCCTCGTGCGCTTTCGTCCCTTGCAGGCCACGAGCGTGGCGGCGTTAGGGCTGGCCGCGGTATCGGGCCTGGCTTACTTCGTGTTCCGGCAACATCTCGTCTGGTTCCCATGGCTCATCGTCATCGTCCAGATCGGCGTCGCGCTGGCGTGGTCCATCCTCTTCAACTCGTTCCAGTACTACGCCCAGAAGCGGATCATGGAACACACCCTCTCCATGTACCTTTCGCCAAAGCTCGTCCGAAAGTTCGCGCGCAACCCGCGGCTGCTTAAGCCCGGCGCCGAAAAACAGACCCTCACCATCGTCTTCACGGACATCGAGAACTTCACGTCGCTCTCGCAAGGCATGGATTCGGACGAGCTGGCCGAGTTCATGAACCGTTACTTTCAAAACATCGTCGCCAACTGCATCCATGCGGCCGACGGGACGGTGGTGAAGTACATCGGCGATGCCGTGTTCGCTTTCTGGAACGCGCCCGAGGCGCAGGCCGATCACGCCCTGCGCGCCTGCGAGGCGGCGATGCACGTGCGCGGGCTGGACCCGATGAAAATGCGCGGCACCCCGGTGCGCACTCGCATGGGCATCCACACCGGCGAGGCGAACGTCGGCAATTTCGGCAGCTTTGACCGCGTGGATTACACCGCGCTGGGCGAAAACGTGAACCTCGCATCGCGCCTGGAAGGCTTGAACAAGT
>DASTLJ010000228.1:0-2312 GCA_035715125.1 Verrucomicrobiia bacterium | reverse complement strand
CGCGTTCGCGCCGCATCGCGCAGGCTGAAGACGATGCCCGAGACCAGCAGCAACGCGACGGCGGCGCTGATCGCGAATTCCGGGCGATGCCGCCGCACGAATTTGCGCAGGAGGTACAGCCGGCTGGGTGCGCGAGCGAGGACGGGCTCGTGCGCGAGATGCCGTTGGATGTCCATCGCCAGGCCATTGGCGGTTTCGTAGCGCCGCGTGCGGTCCTTCTCCAGGGCCTTCAGGACGATGCAATCGAGGTCGCCGCGAAGCTCGGCGATGAGTTCCTTCGTGGGCGGCCGGCGGTTTGGAGTCCTGCCTTTAGGTGCTTCGCCGGGGTCTTTCTCCACAACGCCAGATTGTCTTCCAGCCCGGCCGCCTGAAGGCGGAACTCCATGCGCGGCCAGTTCCATCGTTAAGCGCGTACTGGGTCGCGTGGGCTCTCCTTCGCGAATCGTCTTGCGCAGGGCATCAATACCCGATTTGAGCCAGGCATCCGAGTCGAAGGGCGTGTGCCCGGTGAGCAACTCGTAAAGCAGCACGCCGAGCGAATAGATGTCCGAGCGCGTGTCCACGTCGTGCGCGTTGAATTCCGCCTGTTCCGGACTCATGTAGGCGGGCGTGCCGATGAACATATCGAAACGGGTGAACAACGTCTTGTTCGTGAGTTGGACATCGCTCGTCGCTTTGGCCACCCCGAAGTCGATGACCTTGGGCAGCGGCACGCCATCGTTTGAGGTGACGAGGACGTTGGACGGCTTGAGGTCGCGATGAATGATCCCCTTCTGATGCGCGTGCTGAACCGCCTGGCAAACCTGGATGAACAATTCGAGGCGCTGATGGGTGGAAAGATCGTTCTGGTCGCAGAAGTCGGTGATCTTGATACCGCGCACCAGCTCCATCACAAAGAAGGGCCGACCCGTGTCGGTCGCGCCCGCGTCGAGCACGCGCGCGATGTTTGGGTGATCCATCAACGCCAGCGCTTGCCGTTCCGCCTCAAAACGCGCGATCACGGACCGTGTGTCCATGCCGAGCTTGATGACCTTGAGCGCCACGCGGCGGCGCACCGGTTCAGTCTGCTCGGCCATGAAGACCACGCCGCAACCGCCTTCGCCGATTTTCTGGAGCAGTTTGTAGCGGCCGATCCGGTCGCCTTCCTTCAGAGTGAGCGCCGCGGACTCGTCGCGCTTGGGGTCGGCCAGGAATCCGCCGGCCGTCTCGTGCGCCGCCAGAAGTTCCTCAACCTCGCGGCGCAGGGCCTCGTTGTCATCGCACGCGCGGGCGACGAACGCGCGGCGCTGCTCGGCGTCGCCGATCTCCGAGGCTTCGTCGAAGATGGCGCGGATGGATTGGACGGGGGCGTTCATATCCAATTCTTAATGCGTAATGCGCCGGCAAACCTGGCCAGAAAGAACGCGAAAGTTGCGGGCCGAATCTTCACGCGCCGCTTTGGCGTTGAATTTCACGAAACAGCCACGCCCGGGCAAAGCTCCAATGCCGGCGCGCCGTGCGCTCGGGAATGCCGAGGGCCTGCGCGGCCTCGTCGTTGGTCATGCCGGCGAAGAACCGCAGCTTGATGAACTCGGCGGAGTCCGGGTCCTCCCGGGCCAGCTTCGTCAACGCTTCATCGACGGCCAGCAGCGTATCGTCATCGGCCGCCGAAGCGACCTCGAGGTCCTCAAGATTCACCCGGGCCGCGCCCGCCCCTCGTTTGAGCGAGAGTTTTTGTCGCGCGCGGTCGATGAGGATGCGCCGCATCGCCTCCGCCGCCGCGGCAAAGAAGTGTCCACGGCCTTCGAATTGGGGATTCTCAGTGCCGACCAACCGGAGCCATGCCTCATGAACCAGCGCTGTCGGTTGGAGCGTTTGGCCGGGAGCTTCGTTAGCCATTTTGTGAGCGGCGAGCTTTCGCAGTTCCTCGTAAACGAGGGGTAGCAAGTCCTGGGCGGCCTTGGAGTCGCCGCCGCCAATCGCGTTCAAAATGCGGGTCACATCGCTCATGGCCGGGCGCGCTCAGACTACACGAGCGTGAAGGAGCCGCCAACCCCTTCCGGAAGCCGCGGCGGAAGGATCGGAATGGAGGAACTCATCGTGCATCCTTTTGTCCTTCAGTTCCAGGCGACGTTTCATGATTTGCTGACTTATGTCGGCGGAAGGGGCTAAAAGGGCAACGCTTGGGGTTTCGTTGCCTTTGGGTCTTCCGAGGGCTGGATTGGTGAATGGATCGTAGCCCAAGTACTCAACGAGGGAAGGTTGGTGAGGCCAACTTTTTTCCTGAGCGTTGCCTGCGACGGTTGTGACTGCGAACAGGGCGACAGCGATCG
>DASTLJ010000227.1:0-2220 GCA_035715125.1 Verrucomicrobiia bacterium | reverse complement strand
CCTCGCGGTTGCAACTACACCCGTGTGCTGTCCGCCAAATCCCTTTCGAACCAACCTGAACTCAAAACGGGCAAATCCATTGTCACGGTGCATTGGAAACACCACACTGGCCACGAATGATCGATGAGATAGATCACTTGCAGCAGCCGATCGTGACGGTCGCGCGGAAGGACGTGGCGACGCTGCGCGGCGACTTCACCGTCCAGCAGGCGTTGGATGCCATTCGGCAACGGGGCATCGGAGAAAAAATTGTCTACTTTTACGTCGTCGACGGCGACGAGCGGCTCGTGGGTGTGTTACCCACCCGGCGGCTGCTGACGGCTTCCCCCGAGCAGCGGCTCTCGGAGGTGATGCTGGGCCGTGTCATCGCCATTCCGCAAACGGCGACGGTGCTGGAGGCCTGCGAGTTGTTCGTCCTGCACAAATTTCTGGCTTTCCCGGTGGTGGATGAATAGCGGCGGATTGTGGGGGTGGTGGACGTCGGCCTGTTCGCGGACGAAGTATTCGACGTGGCCGAACGGGAACGGATGGACGAGGTGTTCGAAGCCATCGGGTTTCGGGTGTCGCAAGTGCGGGATGCCTCGCCGGTGCGCGCCTTTCGATTCCGGTTCCCGTGGCTGTTGGCGACCATCGGGAGCGGCACGATTTGCGCGCTGCTCGCCAGCGCTTTCGAAGTCACGCTGGCCAAGACCCTGGTGCTGGCGTTTTTCCTGACGCTGGTGCTGGGACTGGGCGAGAGCGTGAGCGTCCAGTCGATGACGGTGACCATTCAGGCGCTGCGCACGGCGCATCCGACGTTGGGCTGGTATGCCCGGGCGTTCCGGCGCGAGGCCGGGACGGCGGCGCTGCTGGGCGCGGCGTGCGGCCTGGTGGTCGGACTGATCGTCTGGCTTTGGCAGGGGGCCGGGCTGGCGGCGGTGGCCATTGGCAGCAGTATTTTGCTGGCGTTGTGCGCCGCGTGCTTTTTCGGACTGAGCGTGCCGGCGCTCTTGCACGCTTTGAAGCTGGACCCGAGAATCGCCGCCGGCCCGGTGACGCTGGCGTTCACGGACCTCTTCACGATCTTGTTCTATTTCAGCGTGGCGGCCTGGCTGTTGTAATTCGCACAGACGATCGTAGCCGCCGACGTGAGGAGGCGGATGGATCGTGCGCCCGCGCTCTCCGCCTCCTCACGTCGGCGGCTACCAACCGTCGAGTCCTCAATCACTCTACTTGCGCCGTGGCGTGGCATTGCCGCGCTCGCCGGGCCGCGCCGCGGGCTTCGCGAGTTTCACAGAAAGCGCGGTGAGGAGCACCGCGGCCAATAGCAGGAGGCCGCCAACGGGGACGAGCACAATGCCGACGCCGGGATCGCCCGCGTAAACGCGCACGCCGCCGAGGAAAAATCCGGCGGGCATGAGCAACGTCGCGCCGCGCAGGCAGGCGGAGGCGATGGCGCGCGGGCGGGCGGGCCAGCCGGGAAGGCTGCCCACGGTGAAGGCGAACGCGAGGTTCAGCAGGCCGAAGAGCGTGCCGTGCGCGTGAGCCAGGGTCCAGACGAGGCGGCGAGTGTCATTCGAGGGGTTGAGGTAGGCGCCTACTTTGAAGCCGTGCAGCGCTTCGAGCACCAGGCCCAGCGTGAGGAACAGCAACAGCGTCCACCAGCCGAAGCGAAGATGTCGTTGCGCCAGGACGGCGGGATCGCCAGCGAGGCGTTCGCGGGGCGACTCAGGGACCGGCGGTGTCGCGGCGGGCGTGGTCATTCGAGTAGCAGCAGCGCCCCGGCAATCAGCCATTCAAGAGTCATGCTTAATGCAGCTTCTGCACCTTGCCTTCCGGGCCGACGCTGACTTCGGCAGCGCCCGGCGGAAGTTCGACGGCCGTCAGCTTGCCTCCGGGCCAGCGGACGCAGAGGCCGGTCGGCGGTTCCGGTGTGGCAAGCACGAGCACGGCGCTGTCCTGCGACCAATAGCCGGAGCCACCGTGTAGTTCGCGCGCCGCCCCGCTTTTCGTGCCGAACAGCAGCCAAACGACGGCGCCGATGCCGCGCGGATTTCCGGGCGGGCCTTGCAGGCGGACGCGGAGCCCTGGCTTGGCGGTTTCATTGTGCAGAAGTCTGGTCTCGGCGCCGGCTTGAGCAACGAGCAGATCGACCCGGCCATCGGCGTCGAAGTCGCCGGCCGCGGATCCGCGTTGTTCGCCGTAAATCTTTACGCCGGAATACTGCCCGGCCATCGCCGT
>DASTLJ010000226.1:0-8110 GCA_035715125.1 Verrucomicrobiia bacterium | reverse complement strand
GATGGCCGGATTGGTTGTCCTGTTCCTGTTCTCCGGCTTTTTCACCGTTGGGCCGCAGCAGAAGGCCGTCAAACTCCGCTTCGGCAAACCGGTTGGCGACGGGAAGCTCTACGGGCCGGGCGCGCACTGGGCCTTCCCGCCGCCGATCGATGAGGTAATCAAGATTCCCGTCGGCCAGGTGCAGAACGTCAGTTCGACCATCGGATGGTACGCGACGACCGCCGCCGCCGAGGCTGCGAAGACCGAGCCGCCGCCCGGCGAGTCGCTCAGCCCGTTGCGCGATGGCTACTTGATCACCGCGGACGAGAACATTATTCACGTCCGCGCAACGCTGCGCTTCCGCATCGCCGAGCCAGGGCTGCGCTTTGCGTTGGAATTCACCGACGCCACGAACGCCGTACGCAACGCCTTCAACAACGCACTGCTTTACGCCGCCGCGCGCTACAAGGTCGATGACGCCATCACACGCGACCAGGCCGGTTTCCGCGAAACCGCGCTCCTCCGTCTTGAACAACTCATCGCCACGCAACGCCTCGGAATTCTCGTCGAGCAGATTGAAAACGTGCAGGTCATCCCGCCGCGGCAATTGAAGGATGCCTTCGCCCGCGTGTCCGAATCCGAGCAACGGCGCGGGAAGGAAATCAACGACGCGCGCAGCTACGAAAACCAAACCATCAGCAAGGCCCGCGCGGAAGCCGAGGCCCGCAGGAACGCCGGCGAGGCCGAGCGCACGCGGTTGGTCGAATTCGTCGCCGCCGAGGTCGAACGCTTCACGAACAATCTGCCGGCGTGGCGCGCAAATCGCACGCTCTTCACGCAACAGCGCCAGGCCGAGACGATGCGGACCATTTTCACCAATGCGCAGGAAACGATCGTGGCTCCCGAACGCGGCCCCGGCCGCCAGACCTGGATCCAAATCAACCGCGAACCGCCCAAGCCCCGCGTGCTGGAGCCGCCGAAGGATGAGCATCATTGAAACGCGGAAGAAACCAAGTAAGATGAGTAAGCGATGGGCAAAGTGATCGCCAAACTGAGAGTAACGAACGAGGCGGACTTGCTCTTGAAGCGGCATGGGGCCCTGAGTCGGCAGCCGCGCAGAGCAGAAGTCGAGGCCGTTGTCGATCCACGAGTGATCAAAAGTCGCTACGCGACTTCGCAACCGCGCGGCCAGTCGACTCCTCCATTCGTCATTCGTCCTTCGTAATTTCCGCCCGCCATGCAAGTCACCTCCCTCCTTTCCCGCAATGACCACGACCACGACCACGATGGCTCGTGCGAAAGCCACGATCACAGCCACGCGCCCATCCGCCTCAAGCAAACGCTCGCCGGCCTGCTCTTCGTCATCAACTCGTTCCTCGTCGAGTGGATGCGGATCGGCCCCGCTGTCTCGGAAGTCAGCGCCGCCATCGGCGCGCTGCTGCTCGGCTACCCCATCGTCGTCACCGCGTTCAAGGACCTCCGTCGGGGCGTCCTCAGCACGAACGAACTGGTCGCCATTGCCGTGCTCGCGTCGTTTGCGAGTGGCCATTACCAGGAGGCCGGCGTCGTCGCGTTCTTCATGCTCATGGGCGAAATCATCGAGACCCGAACGGCCGAAGGCGCCCGCGCTTCCATCGAATCGCTCATCAAACTTACCCCCACCAAGGCCCGCAGGCTCAAGGGCCAGGTCGAGGAGGAAGTCGCCGTGCACGACCTGACCGTCGGCGACACCATCCGCATCCGCCCCGGCGACAATGTCGCCGCCGACGGCACGATTCTCAGCGGGCAAGGCTCCTTCAACCAGGCCAACATCACTGGCGAATCCCTCCCGGTGGACAAGAAGCCCGGCGACGAAGTCTTCGCCGGCACGCAGAACCTCACCGGTGTTCTCGAAGTCAAAGTCACCCGCGCCGGCCAGGACACGACGCTGGGCCGCGTGCGCGAACTCATCCTCGCCGCCGAGAAGACCCGGCTGCCCATCATGCGCATCGTGGATCAATACATGGGCTTCTACACGCCGCTGGTGCTTGTGATCGGCGCGCTGGTCTGGGCGTTCACGAAGGACCTCAGCCGCGTGATCGCTGTGTTCATCGTCTCGTGCCCGTGCGCGTTCATTCTCGCCACGCCCACGGCAATGGTCGCGGCGCTGTCCGCCGCCGCGCGCCTGGGCATCCTCATCAAAAATGTCGCCGACATCGAACTGGCCGCCCGCATTAACGCCTTCATCTTCGACAAGACCGGCACGCTGACGACCGGCAAGCTGGCTGTCAGCCGCCTGGCGCCCGCCGAAGGCACCACGCCCGCCGAACTCCTGCGCGTCGCCGCCTCCGCTGAGAAATACAGCAATCATCCCACGGCCAAAGCACTCGCCCAGATCGCGGAGGAGGCCGGCGTGCCGCTCGTCGAGCCGCGCGATTTCGCCGAGGCCGCCGGCCGCGGCATCCAGGCCAAGGTGGACGGAGCGACCATCCACGTCGGCCGCGCCGCGTGGCTCAAGGAGAACGGCGTGCGCGATGACTTCGAGAAATCCGTGGACCTCAACGAAGCCGAAGGCTGGAGCCTCATCTTCGTCGCGCGCAACGGCCGTTCCATAGGCTGGGTCGGCTTGCAGGACCAGACCCGCGCCGAGGCCCGCGAATCCCTCGCCGACCTCAAGCAGACAGGCGTGCGCCGCATCGCGATGGTCAGCGGCGACCGCCAGCCCGTCGCCACGCGTGTGGCGAAGGAGATTGGCTGTGAAGAAGTCGTTGGCGAATGTCTTCCGCAGAACAAGGTTGAGTTCGTCCGCAAAACCCGGGCCAAGGGTTACCGCGTCGCGGTGGTGGGCGACGGCGTGAACGACGCCCCCGCGCTGGCCGCCGGAGATCTCGGCATCGCGATGGGCGCCGCCGGCAGCGAAGTGGCCATCCACAGCGCCACCATCGCCCTCATGAACAACGATCTTCGCCGTCTGCCCGTGCTCGTGCGCCTCTCGCGCCAGACCCGCGCGGTGATCAACCAGAACTTCCTGGTTGGCGTGCTGTTCGTCCTCGGCGGCCTGGTGCTGGCGGCGCTGAAATACATCAACCCGATCATCGCCGCCATGATGCACGTCGTCGGCTCGCTGCTCGTGGTCTTCAACAGCGCCCGTCTTGTCCGCCATGGCGAGGAACTGGAGCCGTTCCAGGGGGCCGCCGTGCAGCCCCCGTCCGACGACGGTGGGAAGAAGATTGAACCCGCCGCGCAACTCGCCCCCAAACCTGCGTGATGTGCCATTCGTGACAGACCGGCGCTTGTCGCGCGCCGGAACGAGGCATAGATTTGCCTGACATTTATGGTTGCTGACATCCGCAAGCTGATCGCCGCCCAGCCGTTCGTCCCGTTCACCATCCACCTGGCCGACGGCGGACAAGTGCGCGTGCCGACCGTTGACCATGTTGCCGTGGCGCCGACCGGCGTTCGTGTCATCGTGTTTGGCGATGACGATTCCTGGACAGTCATTTCGCCACTTCTCATCAGCCGAGTTACGGTGGATCGCGAGCCTGTCAGCCCTGGCCAGCAATGAAGAGCTATCTGGTGATCGTTGAACCGACGCCGTCCATTACTGGTCGGTCGAGTAGCGAAGGCGGGGCAGCTCAGAGCCACTCGGCTGCCGCGAAACTCAGTGTTGCCAGCACGACGATTAACAGTTGCCGCTTCTTCCGCCTCGCAGCCCAAGCGTAAGACCGCTCAAGCTGCAAGTCACACCGAATTCCTGCCGCAAAAACGGCGGCAATTGCATTGCTCAGGGAATGGTCCCGCCTTGTCACTCGTCATATCTCAAGCCAGTATGTAGCCATGAGCAGTAACGGACGACCTCGACGAGATCAACGGGTCTCACGAAGCCGGCTTGATTTGACTCCACGCTTTGCTGACGCCAAACTGCCGCGCGCGGAGCAGCGAAAGGCGCTCGCCCGTCTGGCTTACCTGGCATTCCTTGAGATGAGGATGCTCGGCCGCGAGGGCAAGGCGGCGCAGGTGGCGGACCTCGCCGAGGCGTTTCACAATCTGCCGCTGATGATGTGGCACCCGGAGTTCAGCATGCGTTGCCAGCGCGATTTCTTTGCCCGCTACCACGAAAAACATGGCGTCCGGCAAGGTTTCAACTACGTTGCGGCACTCGACAAGGTCCGCAGAATGAAAGGACGAAAGTGACTGCCGCCGCAGACCTCAATCCGCAATCTGAAATCCGAAATCCGCAATCCTCCGAAGCCGTCGTGGTCGTGCGCGGGCTGACGAAAGTCTTCAAGGACTTCTGGGGCCGGCCCAAGGCGCGGGCGGTGGACAATGTCGATTTCGAGGTGCGGCGCGGGGAGGTGTTCGGGCTGCTCGGGCCGAACGGCTCGGGCAAATCCACCACGGTCAAGATGCTGCTGGGTTTGCTGCACCCGACCAAGGGGCACATCGAAGTCTTCGGCAAGTCGCCGCGGCACGTCGCGACCAAGTCGCGCATCGGTTATCTGCCGGAGGAATCCTACCTCTACCGATACCTCAACTCCCGCGAGACGCTCGGGTTCTTCGGCAATTTGTTCAAGCTCACGCCCGGGGAGCGGACGCAGCGCACCGATCAGTTGCTCGACATGGTGGGACTCACGCAGACGCGCACGCGCGCCGTGGGCGAATTCTCCAAGGGCATGCAGCGGCGCATCGGTCTGGCGCAGGCGCTCATCAACGATCCGGACCTGGTCCTGCTCGACGAACCGACGGCCGGCCTGGACCCGATTGGCTGCCGCGAAGTGAAAGACCTCATCCTCGCGCTGGCCCGGCGCGGCAAGACGGTCCTCCTCAGCAGCCACCTGCTCAGCGACGTCGAGGACGTTTGCGATCGCGTGGTGATTTACTATGGCGGCCGCATCCAGGCGATGGGGCCGCTCAAGGAACTGCTCTCCAACCGCGACGCCGTGCGCATCACCACGCCGCCGCTGCCGCGCGAAACGATGGAGAAGGTCCTGGCGCTCATTCGCGCCGACGCGGCCGGGGACAAGGTGAAGATCGACAACCCGACACAAAACCTGGAAAGCTACTTCCTCGATGTGGTCGCCCGCGCCAAGCAGGCCGATTTGCAAACATCCGGTTCAATTTCCGGCGGACAAGTCGCCGCCTACCTGCGCGGCGAAGCGGAGGCGAAGCCGGCGACGGACAAGGTGCTGGAACGGCTGACGGCGCCCGCCGCGAAGCCTGAGGCGAGGCCGGCTGAGGCCAAGCCGCAAGAGCGTGCAGTGGACCGCGCCCGCCTCGAGGCATTGACGAAGGCGGCTGAACCAGCGCCACAACCGGCCGCGCCTGAAACCACGCCCGCCCCGGCGCCCCCGGCCGATCTTTCGAAGGCCAACGAGAAGCTCTCCTCACTGTTAGGCAAGGGTGAGAAGTAAGTTATGTGGACAACGTGCTACGAAGTTTACAAGCATCCGCAGAAAGGCTTCGCTGTTTGTCCAAGCGGTTTCTCAATTTGGGCGTATCTGTTTCCGACGCTGTGGTCGTTTGCCTGCCGGCTTTGGGTCCTCGGCGCTATCATGGCGGTACTCAGCCTTGCAGCCGGAGTCCTTAGAGAACTGGTTCGAACAGGTTCTCTACCGTGGTGGGCAGTAATCCTGTTCGCCTTACTTTTCCCAACTCGGATTTATATGGGATTTAAGGGGGGATATTGGAGGGCACGGCGATTGGAACGAACCGGCTACCAATTCTGTGGAGAGGTCGCCGCGCGAAATTCTTCTGGTGCTCTTCGGAAGGCTCGCAATGGAGACTTTGGACCTAGCGTGTGGTCGGGACGTGCTTGGTATTCCGAGTTGACGCGTCCATTCTCCAGGCTATTCGCAATCGCGAGCCTGACTTGGAAAGCCGCATTTCGCTTCCGGCTGTTCTGGGTGCTGGCGGCGCTGTTGCTCGGCTCGGTGGTCGTGCTGCCGCTGTTGCTCCAGGATGACGGGACGGCGCGCGGGTTCATCCAGATCATGCTCGCCTACACGTTGAACGTCATCACTGCGCTGCTCGGTTTCTCCACCCTCTGGCTGGCCTGTGGCACGCTGGCGCGAGACATCGAAGATTGCTCGATGCAGATGGTCGCAGTGAAGCCCATTGCCCGCTGGCAGATCTGGCTTGGCAAATTCCTCGGCATCATGTTGCTCAACGCGACGTTGCTGGCCGCGTCCGGCGCCAGCGTCTACGGCTTGCTGCACTGGCGCACCTCCCAGATGGAAAAGGCGGCGGCCCGGGCCCGGCAGGCCGGCGATAAGAACCTTGCGGATTACATCGAGTCCCAAGTGAAGATTTTGCGAAACGAAATCTTTGTCGCCCGCGCCGCGCTCAAGGAGCCAATGCCCGACATTGAGGCCGCGGTGGACGCGGCGTTGGCGCAGGTGATGCGGGAAAAGCACTTGTCCCCCGAGCAGCAGCAGGAAACGCGCAAGCTGCTTGGCGAAGAGGTGCGCAGCCGGCACCAGGTCGTGCCGCCGAACCATCTCCGCCGGTGGACCATCGACCTTGGCCTGCGACGCCATCCGCTGCGTGACCAACCGCTGTTCATGCGAGTGAAGTTCCACGTCGCGATGACCAACGAAACCGGGAGCTATCTTGGCCTCTGGAACGTTGGCCCGCCGGGCACGCCCCAGGTTCCCAGCATCCCGCAGAGCCTCGCGGCCGACACCTTTCACGAAATCCAGATTCCCCCGAATCTCTTCGACGATTCAGGCAAGCTGACCATCGACTTCGAGAATCGGAACAACACCGCCCTCATCTTCCCGCTCGATGACGGTCTCGAAGTGCTCTACCGCGAAGGGGGCTTCGGATTGAACTTCGCCCGCGGAATGGCGGTAATTCTCTGCTGGCTGGCGCTGCTGGCGGCGCTCGGGCTGGCGGCGGCCAGCCTGTTGTCGTTCCCGGTCGCGGCGTTCTGCTCGATCAGCCTCCTCCTCGTCGCGCTGTCGAGCGGCACGTTGTCCACGGTGGTCTCCGAAGGCACCGTCACCGGGTTGGACCACGAAACGGGCGCGGGCGGCGGCTCATTCATCGACACAATGCTGCTGCCGCTGTTCAAAACGATCCTCGGCATCGTGAAGTTGGTCGAGGAGGTGTCGCCGATTGAGTCGCTGAGCACGGGCCGGAGCATCACGTGGGGGCAGTTGGGAGCGGCATTCGGGAGAATCGTGCTGTTGCTCGGCGGGCTGCTGGCGCTGACCGGAATCACTTGCTTCACGCGCCGCGAACTGGCGGCGACGCAAGAGCAGAGTTGAATAATCAGGGATGAGATGCACTCCCGCCTTTACAAACCTGGCCTGTTGCTGATTGCGGCGATACTGGTCGTCGGCTCGGCAACCTGCCAGCGGCTCATGAACCGCCAGCGCGCCGGCCTGGGTCTGACGCGCGTCGCCCCGCTCGAGAACGCTCCGCCGATGCTGGCGTTCACGACCGTGGCGCTCGGCGGGTTCCGGGGTCTCATCGCCAACGCGCTCTGGATTCGCGCCAACGACCTTCAGCAGGAAGACAAGTTTTTCGAGCAGGTCCAGCTTTCCAGTTGGATCACGAAGCTCGAGCCGCACTTCACGCAGGTCTGGCTCGTGCAGGGTTGGAACATGGCGTACAATATCTCCGTCAAGTTCCGCGACCCCTACGACCGCTGGCGCTGGGTCCAACGGGGCATCGAGCTGCTGCGCGACGATGGCCTGCGCTACAACCCCAAGGAAGCACTCATCTACCGCGAGCTGGCCTGGTTCTACCAGCACAAGATCGGGCAAAACCTCGATGACGCGCACCTCATCTACAAGTTCGAGCTGGCCCACGAGATGCAGCGTGCGCTCGGCAGCGGCCGGCCGAACTTCGACGAGTTGCTGAACCCGCAGACCGACGATGCCCGCGCCCGGGTGAAGCTGCTGCGCGAGAAATACAAGATGGACCCGGCGATCATCAAACAAGCCGACGACCTGTACGGCCCGCTGGACTGGCGTCTGCCCGAGGCATCGGCGATTTACTGGGCCGTGGTCGGCCTGAAGAACTCGAACAAGAAGGACCTGACCGCCTTGCGCCGGGTGATTTACCAGTGCATGCACATGCTGGTGATGCGGGGGCGCATCGTGCTGGAGCGGCCGGACGGTTCGTTCGTCTACAGCCCCGACCTGAA
>DASTLJ010000225.1:0-1761 GCA_035715125.1 Verrucomicrobiia bacterium | reverse complement strand
CGCCAGGAACGTCCGTTCCAGGGCGCCGTCCTGGCCGCTCTGCCGCCGCAACTCCTCCCGAGTGCCCAACGCAATCAGCCGCCCCTGATGGATGATGCCAATGCGGTCCGCCATTTCCTCCGCGACGCTGAGCTGGTGCGTCGAGATAAAGATGGTCATCCCCTGGCGCGACTTCTCTTTGAGCACGTCCTTGAGAATGCGCGCATGGTGCGGGTCCAGCCCCACCATCGGCTCGTCCAGCACGAACACCTCGGGCGCGTGCAGAAGCGCCGACACAATCGTGACTCGCTGGCGCGTGCCGTGCGAGAGTCCTTCGATCGGCCGGCCAAGAAACGGCTCGAGGTTGAAACGCCCAGTCAGTTCGCGCGCCGCGGACTGGATCTGGTCCTCCTCCATCTGGAACAGTTGTCCGGTGAAACGAAAGAATTCCCAGGGCGTGAGCTTGTCGTACAGAAACGGGAAATCAGGGACATACGCCAGGCGACGCCGCGCTTCGAGCGGTTGCGTCTGCACGTCAAACCCCGCGACGAGCGCCGAACCGGAGGTCGGCCGGATCAGTCCGGCGACGATGCGAATGGTCGTCGTCTTGCCGGCGGCATTCGGGCCGAGCACGGCAAAAAACTCGCCGCGCGGAACCGTGAGGCTGATGTCATCGACCGCGAGCACGTCGCCGAAGCGCTTGGCCAGATTAACCAACTCGATCACGCCGCGGTTCCCTAAAAGTTGGTCAGCGCCTCGTTGACGAGTTGGATGCCATTGGGCAACTCGACGCGCATGATCTCGCCGACGCGACTGACGATGACGACGATCTGGTAACGATCCAGCAGGTGGGCCCGCAACCGGTACACGCGGACCAGCGAATGGCCGACTTCCAACGAATCGTTGCGGGCCTCCCACGTGAGCCCCAGACTCAGATCCTTGCGGTCCCCCATTTTCCCGAGGGCCTGCAGCGGGGACATCAAAGGCAGGGCAAACGGCCCTCCGAATTCAGCGACCAGCTTCTGCGGGTCGCGCAGTTCATCGAAGGAGAAAGAGCGCGACCACTTCTCCCCGTCGTCCTCGTACTTCAGACTCAGCTTTTCCTCGGCGGCGACGGCGCGCACTTCCCAGAGCGTGGGCCGCAACGCGAACCGGACAAACGCCTCTTCCCAAACACTGTTGGTTGAGAAATGCACGCGCGAACTGAACCGCAGCCGCGCGGGCGTTTGGCCCACGAGCAGATTCCCTTCGAGATCGATCGTGTAGCCGGCCGGCCGTTGGACCATGCCTTCCGGCTTATATTCGTCGCTCGCCAATTTTCGGGTGGACAGGTCCTCACCGACGTTGGCCACCCAGCGGCAATAGCCCCTCTTCCTGCCGTTCCAACTGATCTCGAGAGTGGAATCGTCCGGTGCGGTGAGTATTTTTTGCCAAACCACCTCCAGGGAAACGGCGCTGCCGACTTCCCGGCCGGGGCCGAACTCAGCGCGCCACAACAGGACATTCATGACGATCCAGAACAGCGCGATCGCAGGAAACAGGAGGCGGAAGGGCATACGGCTAGCGGGTGGGAATGGTGAGCGTCTGGCCGGGACGCAGCCGGCGGGAGTCCAGCCCCGGATTCGCGCTCAACAGCGAGGCCAGGTTGACCCCGTAGAATCGGGCGATTGAGTAGGGTGTATCACCGGACTTCACGACGTGCGCTTTGGAACCGGTCGCGGGAGGTGCTGATTCACGATTCGGCGCCAGGCCCATTCGTTCGACACTCCGCAGACTCTGCGT
>DASTLJ010000224.1:0-2816 GCA_035715125.1 Verrucomicrobiia bacterium | reverse complement strand
GCTTCACGATTGTTTCCATGACACTCTCTCTGGCGGCCGTGTTCATCCCGGTGCTGTTCATGGGCGGGATGGTCGGCCGCCTGCTGCACGAGTTCGCCGTGACCATCGCGGCCGCGGTGTTGGTCTCCGGGTTTGTATCGCTCACGCTGACGCCCATGTTGTGCAGCCGGTTCATCCGGAGCCATCAAGGCCGCCGGCCGCCCAATCGGATTTATGCGCTGTCGGAGAAGGCGTTCGAGGGGATGTATCGCGCCTACGACCGCACCCTGAAGTTCGTCCTGCGGCATCAACCGGCCGCACTGGCGGTCTCGGTTCTGTTGCTCGCGGCCACCGCCGCGCTGTTCCTGAAGATTCCAAAAGGATTCTTCCCCAGCGAAGACATCGACCAGATCTTCGCCATCACGGAGGGAGCCCAGGGCATTTCCTTCAATTCGATGTACGAACATCAGGCGACGGTGAATCGCCTGATCAGCGCCGATACCAACGTGCTCAACTTCACATCCTCCATCGGCGCGGGCGGCTCGACGGTGGCAGCCAACAGCGGACGCATCTTTATCCGTCTCAAACCCCGCTCGGCGCGCCGCCTTCACGTCGATGAGATCATCCAGCAACTCCGTCCGAAGCTGGCCGCCATTCCGGGCATCAAGGTTTATCTGCAGAATCCGCCGGCCATCCGCATCGGGGGCATGCTGACCCGGAGTCTTTATCAGTACACGCTGCAAAGCACGGACACCAGGGAACTGTATCATTGGGCGACGGTCATCGAGGCGAAGATGACGCAGTTGGCCGGTTTCCAGGACGTGAGCAGCGATCTGCTCATCCGCACGCCGCAGGTAAACGTCGAGATCGACCGCGACAAAGCCCAGGCCCTGGGCGTGACGGCGGAACAGATCGAAAGCGCCCTCTACGATGCCTACGGCTCGCGCCAGATTTCCACCATCTACACGCCGGCCAACGAATACTGGGTGGTGATGGAGCTGGAGCCCCGGTTCCAGCAGGACGTGGCGGCGCTGTCGCAACTCTACATCCGTTCGGCCTCCGGCAGGCTCGTGCAACTCAGCGCCGTGGCAAAGATCACGCGCGGCGTCGGGCCCATGACCGTTTCGCACCTTGGCCAGCTCCCGGCTGTCACCATCTCCTTCAACCTCGCGCCCGGGGTCGCGCTCGGCACCGCTGTCGAACAGGTGAAGGAAATGATGCGGGAAGCCCAGGCGCCGGCGACGCTGCATTCGAGTTTTCAGGGCTCGGCCCAGGTGTTCCAGTCGTCGCTCCAGGGCCTGGGTGTGCTGTTGATCATGTCGATCCTGGTTATCTACATCATTCTCGGGATTCTGTACGAAAGTTTCATTCATCCGCTGACCATCCTCTCCGGCCTGCCGTCGGCCGGCTTTGGCGCGCTCCTGACGCTCATGCTCTTCGGCATCGACCTGAACATCTACGCGTTCGTGGGATTGATCATGCTCGTGGGCATCGTGAAGAAGAACGCGATCATGATGATCGACTTCGCGCTGGAAGGACAGAAACAGGGCCGCACTCCCTTCGATGCGATCTATCAAGGCTGCCTCCTGCGCTTCCGCCCGATCATGATGACCACCATGGCGGCCTTGATGTCGGCCCTGCCGATCGCCTTCGGCTACGGCGCCGGCGGAGAAGCGCGCCGTCCGCTGGGACTTTGTGTGGTGGGCGGCTTGCTGGTCTCGCAACTGCTCACGCTCTACATCACGCCGGTCTATTACCTCTGGCTCGATTCCTTCCAGGCACGGATGACAAAGCTGCTGCGCCGGCGCCGCGCGGATGACGCCGAACAACCGGTGCCGGCGCCGGTATGAGGTTCATTCGCGGGTCCCGATCGGCTGGGCGCATTTTGATACGACCATCAAAATTTTCTCCCTCTCCCCGCGAGGAACGAGTGGGGAGAGGGTCGGGGTGAGGGGCATTCGATAAAATTGGCCTCCTCTCCCCAGCCCTCCTCCTCTGCGGAAGGGAGAAGACCTCTGCCGTTCGGGTGATGGTTGTATCGAGCAACTCAGTCACTTAGGGCGACGGAAGAAGAAAGTAACTTTGCGTGTTAGTTGGAAGATGCGCCCCCCGATCGGTTGGGTGCGGGAAAAATCCGTGTCCATCCGCGCTCGACCGTGGTAACAATCTTCCCGCCTTATGGAATACGAAGCGGTGATTGGCCTGGAAACCCACGTCCAGCTAAAAACGAAATCGAAAATGTGGTGTGGTTGCGCCAATGAATTCGGCGCGCCACCGAACTCGAATGTCTGCCCGGTCTGTCTGGGAATGCCCGGCGTGTTGCCTGTCGCGAACGAGGAAGCGTTGCGGCTCACGGCGCTGACCGGCCTGTTGCTGAATTGCGCGGTGTCTCCCTTCGCCAAGTTCGACCGCAAAAATTATTTCTACCCCGACGTGCCGAAGAATTATCAAATTACGCAATATTCCCGGCCTTCGACGGCGAATGGTTTTGTGGACTTCGAGTTCAACGGCGGGATCGCGCGCGTGCGGATCACGCGCGCCCATCTTGAGGAGGACGTCGGCAAGAATTTCCACTTCGAACGGAATAGCGGCGTGGATTTTAACCGGGCCGGCGTGCCCTTGCTGGAAATCGTTTCCGAACCCGACATCACCGGCGCCGACATGGCCTATGAGTATCTCAACGCGCTCAAGGACATTCTGGTGTACGGCGGGGTGAGCGATTGCGACATGGAGAAGGGCATGGTGCGGTGCGACGTCAACGTCAGCGTGCGCCCGCGGGGCGAGACGAAACTCGGCGCCAAGATCGAGATCAAAAACATGAACAGCTTCAGCGGCGT
>DASTLJ010000223.1:0-23136 GCA_035715125.1 Verrucomicrobiia bacterium | reverse complement strand
GCGACAAGGCTATTTCAGAAAGAGAGCGTCCTCCTAAAAGCCTGAACCGTATTCAGCCCGGAACCGGCCATATCGCGCTTCGTATGATTCGTATGAAACGTAAAGCGTGAAACGTGAACTACGCGTTTCACGTTTCACGTTTCACGTCTCACGTTTCACGTCTCACGTTTCACGTTTTACGTTTCACTCTCACGGATCGATCAGCACCGGCGTTCCAACTGCCACCAGCTTGAACAAATGTTCCGCGTTCCAGTTTGCGAGTCGAAAACAGCCGTGCGACTCGGTGCGGCCCACATCTTCGGGCCTGGGCGTTCCGTGGATGCCGTAGCCGGGTTTGTCGAGGCCGATCCAGACCGTCCCGACGGGGTTGTTGGGCCCCGGTTGCAGAATCAATTTGCGCCCGAGCTGCCGGGCTTCGGCGGATTCAGGAAACACCTCCGGATCGAAGGTGTAATTGGGGTTGGCCGCGACAACGATGATGCCGAGGGTCTCGCCCACCGGCCGCTTCTCGACGCGGGCCGCGATGCTGCACGGGAAGTGGGCGAGCAGGTTCGTCTCCGCGTCGAATGCCTGAAGGGTGCGCGCACCGATCGAGATCCGCACGAGGGCCGCTTTTCCGGCCGGCTCGGGAAGCGCCACGGCCGGGACCTTCAGGCTCGTGCCGGCGGTCACCGCGCTCCAGTCCACGCCGGGATTGAGCGCTCGAACGAGTTTGGGATTTGAAAGACTGCGCTCGGCGACGAGTTCAAGGATTGTCTCGTATTCGAGCCGATCCTGCTGCGATTTCTCCAGCCACGTCGCACCGAGCGGACGCAGCCGCCCGAGGTCGTCGGCGGTGACGACCTGGTTCGTAAAGAGGGCCGCATTGGTTTGCAGCCTGGCGAGAGTGGAGTCGTCGAGAGCACCCGTCGCCGGAAGTCCTTCCAGAAGCTGGAATGCTCGCAGCGCGGCGCGCGTCTGCGGTCCTAGAACGCCGTCGAGCGATCCGGGGGAAATGGCGTGGCGGGCCAGAGCGGTCTGGGCCGCAAGCACGCGTTCGTCGACCGGGCTGGAAAGGGGAGCGTTCGTGGCGGCCGGCCTGGGCCGGGGCTGCTCGGGAACGCTCCGCGCGTGGACGGGCACGAGCACCATGGGTTCGGCTGGTCGGCCGGAGGAATTGGTCACGGGAATGACGAGCAAGCCGTTGGTCTGCCCTGGCGCCGGTGCTGCCAACGAAACCTCATCACGCGGGCTGCGCCCGGCCATCCAGCCGGCCCAGGCGATTAGCATCGCCGCCATCACGACGAGCCAGCGCAAGCCCGGCGACCAGGCCGCGCCTGCCCGGCGGCGCGCGGCGTTGAATTCCCGATGAATTCTCATGGGCCGGGTGGAAGGTTTCGTGCAATCAAGGGCTCGGCGCCGGTTGCGGGCGATTTTCCGCCTCCTTCATCGGTCCGAAGTGAACGAACCATTTGACGCCCCAATAGGCCAACAGCACCAGCCACGCGCTGAACAGCAGCCACCACTTGTTCGAGCCTCCAAGGACGTTGAGGATGTTTCGCGCGGCGACAAATGCGAACCAGACGGCGTCGACCAGGAAGATGATCCGCATCGGGCGGTAGCGCGCCCAGACCCAGACGCCGCCGAGCAAAAGCCCCAGTGCAAGCCCGAGCGGGTCGACGGGAACAGGTTTGATGCCCTGGGCCGGATCGCCCGACATCGGGAGCGAGGTGGCAGCAATGATAAACGCGATAGGCAGCACCCACGAGTAACGCTTCTTGAGCACCTTCCGCAGGTCGGCGCTCATCAGGGGGCCCATCCATTGTCTGAAAGCCGCCAGCGCTTCCGGCGAAAGCTGGAAGTTGATCGCACGCGGTTTGCGCACCGCCAGCACCTTGATTGGCGCCATCAGTTCCAGTTTGTCCCACAGTTCGCCACGGGTGAAGACCCACGGGCGCGGCTCGAATTCCGAGTGCAGCGCAATGTGGTCCGGGTGCAATTCGAGAATCCATTTGCGTTTGGTTTGGGAGACCTCCTCGATCTCGAGGCGTGGCGGCAGTGGAGGAGGCTGGACAGCCGGCGCGGGCGGCTCGGGCAACTCGGGTATTCCAGGTTCCGTCGTCACGGTGCGAGGTTACCATTGGCTGTCGGGCTGCGACACCGGAAACGATCCTGACTCCTCCCGGAGCGCCGGACTCCGATCCGGCATGGATTGAAATCTTGTCGAAACGCGCCGGATCGGAGTCCGGCGCTCCGACCGCGCCTGCGGGGTCGGGGGCAGTGCCTGGATGCGCCCCGAGGTCTCTACCCCAATCCTCAAAACTTGTGAGGCGGGCGTTTCGATGCTAAACTCCGCGACAACGAGCCTGGACAAATTGATGAATTTGAATGGCGGCGGCAATTGTCTCATGCGTTCACTGAACAACTACCATCCTCATCGTCCAAACGGATACTCCGCTAAAAACATTCTCAAGCCCGTCGCCTTCACGTGCCTGGCGCCACATGCAACGGACGTCTTCATCATGGGTGACTTCAACGACTGGCACCCGGCGGCGCACCCCCTGAAGCGAATGCCGGACGGCGCCTGGCGGGCGGAAATCCCGCTCTGCCACGGCCATCATCACTACCTTTTCGTGATTGATGGAAAGCCCACGCTCGATCCGCGCGCCCAGGGAATCGCCCGTAACGAGTGGAATGACAAGGTTTCGCTCGTGGCGGTGAGTTGAAACGTTGAAACGTTGAAGCGTTGAAGCGTTGAAGCGGGTCACACCGTAGCCGTCGCCACCTCTCTTCCACGCTTTAACGCTTCAACGCTTCAACGGTGCAACGCTCGATTTCATTTCCCCGCCGTGCGCGCGAAGTGAATCGAGTCATGGTGGCGTTTGTTGTCGGCACGGATGCGCGCGGCGAGGGTCCTGGCCACTGCGAAGAGAAACGGCGCCGCCAACTCGGGCGCCTTTTGCAGCAGACTCAGGAAGCCGGCTGCGGAAAGCTTCAGGAGCACACTGTCGGAATTCGCCACGACGTCCGCCGAGCGGCGACCCTGGTCGAAGATGGAGATTTCGCCAAAGAACTCGCCCGGACCGAGCGTGACGAGGATCGATTCCCGGCCGCCGATCATCATTCGCACGCGCAACTCGCCTTCGAGCACGAAATACATCGCGTCGCCGTGCTGGCCTTGTTTGACGATCTCGGACCACTGGCGCACGGGCTGCACTTCCATGAAGTGGATCAGCCGTTCGAGCTGTTCATCGGTGAATTCAGCGAGAATTTTCACGCGGCGCAGCGAGCCGGGACGCAAGCTGGCCGGAGCGCCTGCGGCGCCGGGGGATTGCATCACCGGGCTCGACGCGGTGGCCGCGGGCCGGTTCTGGAAAAACATGCGAAGCTCCGGCACGTTCGGGGCCTTCTGCCAGGCGTCGGCCTGCTCGCTGTAAACCCAGGTATCCGCCGTGACGCGTTCCTCTTTCACCCACCCGACGAGCATGGGCAGCTCGACCGGCCCATAGACAACATTGTCCACGCCCCAAATCTTGAAGCCAACTCCAACAGCGCTCATAGGTGTAATCGTAGAATCCTAGTGTGCCGACGCGGGCAGATAAAGAAAATTCAAAGCCGCCTCGGCGCGGCGGGCGCTTCGGCAGGACGGGCTTCCAGCCTGTCTCCCGGGCATCCTGCCAGAGGAAACATCTGGGGCGGGAAGCTCCGGAAACAGGCTGGAAGCCTCTCCTGCTATCCGGCGAATCCAGGATAGTCCGCCCCTCGGGTCCGCCAACTTATCGCGCCCTGGCAATCACCCTGGCAAGCGCCGCCACGCGCCCGCCATCCACCCGGTTCGCCACTCTCCCGCGCACTTTGAGGGAGCTGCCGACAATCACTCCATCCACCAGGCGCAGGTACTCGGCCGCGTTCCCCGCCGTCACTCCGCTGCCGACGAACAACCGCGCCCGCGGACAAACCGCGCGCACCCGGCGCACGTCTTCCAGGTCTGTTGCCTGGCCGGTGCCGGAGCCGGAGAGGATCAGCCCGTCGGCCAGCCCGCGTTCGAGCGTATCGCGGGCGGCAGTTTCGATCGGCATCGGCGCCAGCGGCACGGCGTGTTTGACGTGAACATCGGCCAGGAGCGCCACGCCCAGACACAATTCGCGCCGCCGCCGCAGCGTGTCGAACGCCCGGCCCTCGATGACGCCTTGATCCGTCAGCATCGCTCCGCAGTGGACGTTGACGCGAATGAAGCTGCCTCCGCAGGCCGCGCACAGGCCGAGGGCGGCGCGGGCGTCATTGCGAAGCACGTTGAAACCGACGGGGAGCTCCACCGCGGCGCGCACGGCCGCGCCCGCGGCGGCCATCGCCGCCACGGTTTCGGGCGGCACCGCGCCCTTCGTGAATGGCGCGTCGCCGAAGTTTTCGACGATCACCGCATCGGCCCCGCCGTGTTCGTAAGCCCGCGCGTCCGCCACGGCCCGCTCGAGGAGTCCTTTGATTCCTTCGCCCCAACGCGGCGAGCCGGGCAGCGGCAGCAAATGCACGACACCGATGAACAGCTTCCGCCTGGCGGAAAACAGCGATGGCAACGCCGCCTGGCGTCGTTGTGATTTCATGATCCGAATTCCATGTCCGTGATGGTCCGCCGCCGATTCAACGCTTCAACCGTCCAACACTTCAGCCCATTCACGCGATTTTGCGCCGAAAGCGCAGCGCGCACAGAGCAAATAATCCCGCGCCCATTCCCGCGAGCGTGGCGACGTGCTGCCAGAACTCCTCGAGGCCGGCGCCCCGGAGGACGATGGCTCGCAACAGTTCGATGAAATAGGTCGTCGGCAGGCACGAGCCGATGGCTTGAAAGATCCACGGCATGGTCTCGCGCGGGAAGATGAATCCGCTGAAGAACACCGACGGCATGATGAACACCATCGACATCTGGAGCGCCTGGATTTGATTCTTCGCCCGCGTCGAAACGAGCAGACCCAGGCTGAGGAGCGAGAAGATGTAAAGCAGAGTCGAGACGTAGAGGGCAATGAGACTTCCGGCGATGGGCACGTCGAACACGAAGCGCATGATGCCGAAGAGCCCCGCGGCCATCGCCATGCCGATGACCAGATACGGCGTGAGCTTGCCCAGCATCAGCCCCCAGCGCGACAGCGGGCTGACCAGGAGCTGTTCCAGCGTGCCGCGCTCGCGTTCCCGCACGATGCTCATCGCCGTCGCGAAGGTCGTCGCGATTTGCAGGACGACGCCGATGACGCCCGGCACGAAGAAGTTCGGGCTGCGCATGGCGGGGTTGTAAAGCACCTGCGGGCGGATCTCGATAGGAACATTCCTGCGCCCGGTCTGCCCGAGCAGCGCCACCAGTGACTCGCGAAGCGTGACGCCCATCGCCGTGTTCAACGCCTGCAAGGCCATCGTGGAACTGGAGCCGTCAATGAGCACTTGCACCCGCGCGGTGCGGCCGGCGCGCAGCTCGCGCGTGAAGCCGTGCGGGATTTGCAGCCCGACGTGCGCGCGGCCCTGGCGCAGGAACGCGGAGAGTTCGGCCACGCCCTGGACTTCGCCGGCGACACGGAATGTTTCGGTGTTCACGAGGCGATCGACCAACTGGCGGCTCTCCACCGTGCGGTCCTCGTCGAGGAGGACCGTGGACATGTGTTTCACATCGTTGTCCAGCGCGTAGCCGAAGGCGATCATCTCGATGAGCGGCGGGAAGAACATGAAAAAGAGCGTCATCGGATCGCGCAGGACCACGATGAATTCCTTGTAAAGAATGGCGTTGAAGCCGCGGAAGGGGGATTTCATTGGAAAGGCAAATGGAACTCCCCCGTGCGATCCGCAGGCAGTGCCTCGATCAGCTGGTCGATGACGCGGCCCGCCGGCGTGTTCCAGTCAAGCTGCGGACGCCAGGGTTGATCGAAGGATGGCATGATAGGCGGCCGGCCGCAGGCCTTTCTCCGCACAGACACAGGCGAGAGCTTGATCGATGAGGCGGTCAGTGACACCGGGCTCATGCGCCAGCCTCCGGGCCAGCCGCAGGTCACGGCGGGATAGCAGCCCCGCCTCCCGTCGCATCAGGATGCGGGCGGCGATGCGTGACTTTACCCAGCAAGGATCACGGCGCATAGGCTCTTTCAGACTCGCGCCATGTTACGGAACAGCCGTCGTCGGGTCAATCCCGGCTCGCAAAGCTCACACCGCTGGTCAGGAAACCCCGCTCAGTCGTTCCCGCCGTCGTTTTGCCCGGCGGTCAGCGCGACAAAGACATCTTCCAACGAGGGGCCGATGGGATGGATGTCGGCGCGCGGGATGCCGGCGCGGGCGAGTGCGTCGCGGATGGCTTGTTCCGGAAGCGCCTGTTCGACGAGCAGGTGCATCGACTGGCCGAAGACCGTTGCGTTGCGCACGCCGGGGAGCCGGCGCAGGGCTTGCAGGCCGGTGGTGACGTGGTCGCAAGTGATGTCGAGGCGGCGCGTGCCGGGCGGGTTGACGACGGGCAGGGCCTTGAGGTCGTCGGGCACGCCAGAGACAACGAGCCTGGCCATGTGAATGTAGCCGACGTGCGAGCAGCGCTCGGCTTCGTCCATGTAATGCGTGGTCACGAACAGGGTCATGCCGAGGCTGGAGAACTCAAAGAGCAAGTCCCACAACTCACGCCGGGCCACGGGGTCGATTCCGGCCGTCGGCTCGTCCAGGAACAGGACGGCGGGCTTGTGGACGAGCGAACAGGCCATCGCCAGGCGCTGGCGCCATCCACCGGAGAGCAGGCCGGCGCGACGCATCAAATACGGTTCCAGGTGGGTCAGGGCGATCAACTCCTGGCGACGTTGGACGAGCGCAGGGCTGCTCAGGCCATAAAGGCGAGCATAGAAGTTGAGGTTTTCGGTCACGGTCAATTCGTCGTAAAGCGAGAACTTCTGGGACATGTAACCGATGAGGGGCTTGATTTCGTCGGTCTGTTTCGCCACGTCGAATCCCGCGATTCGCCCGGTGCCATCGCTGGGTTGGAGCAGGCCGCAGAGCATGCGGATCACAGTGGATTTGCCCGAGCCATTCGGTCCAAGGAAGCCGAAGATAGAGCCTTTCGCCACGCTGAAGCTCACCGAATCGACTGCGCTGAAGTGGCCAAAACGCTTGGTTAGCCCGATGCATTCGATCATGACCGGAGGTGAATTGGCGTCGGAAGACATTGCAACGGTGGCTGGAGTTCCAACGTTACAAGGTTACCTTGTCACTCATTTAACCCCTTCCCCTCCCCCCACCATGTTTGGAAACAGCACGTCCACCGACATTCCGGCCCGCAACTCGGCGCTGCTCTGGCGCACTTTGACGCCAAAAACCTGCTTGAGGCGTTCGCCGGGGGTCTGGACGTTGCGCGGTGTGAATTCGGCAACGCGGTTCACTTGTTCGACAACGCCCTCGAACTCTTTGGCCGGAAACGCGTCCGCTTTCACGCCCACTTTCTGGCCAATATGAATCTGCCCAAGCCACGGTTGCGGGACATAGACGCGCACCCAGAGGTGGTCGATGAGCAGCAATGTCGCAATTTCCCGATTCGGCGGCAGCACGTCGCCGATCTTTACCTCGAGCACCTCCAGCAGGCAGTTGGTCGGCGCGGCGATTCGCATCTCGCACAGGTGCGCGTCGAGTTCGTCAAGTCGCGCGCGGGCCTGCGCGATGCGCTCCGGGCGCGTGCCTGCCAGCAGCAGGTCGAAGCGGCTGCGCGCGGCGGCGGCGCTTTTCTCCAACGACGCAACGCGGCTTCTCGTGCGGTCGCGCTCCGTCTCGGAAATCACTTTCGAGGCGATCAGCTCGCGGCTGCGTTTGTCCTCGAGGCGCGCCAGGTCCAGCTCGGCGACGAGCGCCTGCCAGTCGTTGCTGGCGGCGATGATTTCCTGCGGGCGCGGTCCGGCGAGCAATTCGTCGAGCGTGGCGGCGGCCTGGGCGCGCATCGCGCGTAGTTCCGCGGCTTCGAGTTCGGCGATAAGCTGGCCGTTTGTGAGCAGGTCGCCTTCGCGGGCGAACAGCCTTTCCACGCGCCCGCCATAACGCGAGGCCACGTGGACCTCGTCGGTCTCAATCGTTCCGGAAACCGAGTTCGGGTCGGCAGGTCTCTGACAGGAGACGGCCAAAAGTATCATTCCTCCGAGCAGGACGAGTAATGTCGTGTAACGCACTGCGGCCGAAGCTAGCAGGCGGGGATGGAAGGTTCAACAAAACCGACGAACCCGTCGTTACGGGCGGGTCCGCGATGGCCGGCAACGCGAAAGGCGGAGCGCGGCATTTATGCCGCTTCACCGTTCGACGATTCAAGAGTCTGGCTTGCAACCATGCCTTCGTGACTTCGGGAGTTGAAGCGGCATGAATGCCGCGCTCCCCTGGCCCGCCGCCCGGGAGCATTGCGGAGGCGCTTCCGTCCAATCGGCAGGCCACCGGGCCGAACATCGCGGTATTGCGCGTGGGCCGCGCCTCGACCATAAGAACCGTATGAGCAGTAGCCGCCGAGGTGAGGAGGCGGATTCCTTGAGCCTGGGAGTAGGTTCGGTCCACCTCCTCACGTCGGCGGCTACGTGCCGCACCGCTGAATCTATGAAAATAGCTTCCTTAACCCTGATCCTGCTGTCGCTCTCGCTGGTGCCCCTGCCCCTGCGCGCCGCGTCGCGCGAGTCCCAATGGAAGGCCGTGGATGAGGCCGTGAACAAGGGGCTGCCAAAAACCGCGATCACGAACCTCGACTTGATCCTCGCCGGCGCGCTCCGGGACAAGGCCCACGCGGAAGCCGCCCGGGCCATTGCGAAGAAGATCGTGCTCGAAGGAAACATCCAGGGAGACAAAGCGGAGGAAAAAATCACGCGGATGGAAGCGGAGCTGGCCAAAGCGCCAAAGGAGGTCGTGCCGTTGCTGGATACGCTTCAGGCCATTTGGTACTGGCAGTTCTTCCAGAACAACCGCTGGCGTTTCATGCAGCGCACGGCGACGGCCGGGCCGCCGGGAAAGGATTTCACGACGTGGGACCTGCCGCGGCTCTTTGCCGAGATCGACAAGCAGTTCACCAAGGCGCTCGCGGGCGCGGACACGCTCAAGCGCACGCCGGTATCCGCGTTCCGGGATTTCCTTCAGCCGGGCAACACCCCTGAGGCGTGGCGGCCGACGCTTTACGATTTCATCGCGCACGAGGCTCTGGCGTTTTACGCGTCGGGCGAGCAGGCCGGAGCGAAGGCGGAGGATGCTTTCGAGATTTCGGCGGACAACCCCGTCTTCGGCAGCGTGGAGGAATTCCTGGCCTGGAAGCCAGAGACGACGGAGGACGCGGCGCCCAAACTCAAGGCGATCCGGCTCCACCAGGAGCTGCTGCGCTTCCATAAAGGGGACCGCGAGCCGGGGGCGTTTATCCTGGCGAACATCGAGCGGTTGCAATTCGGGCACAACGCCGTGTTCGGCGAGACCAAAAACGCGCGCTACAAGGCGGCATTGCAAGCCGTGTCGGACCAGTGGGCGGACCACGAGCTGGGCGCGTACGCGGTGTATCAGCGGGCGCGTGTTTTGCATCAGGAGGGCGACTGGGTGGAGGCGCGCGCCCGGGCGCTCCAGGTGCGCGAGACGTGGCGGGAAACATTCGCGGGGAGACAGGCGCAGAACCTCATTCAGGAGATCGAGGCCAGGTCGGCGAGTGTCAGCACGGAATGGGTCTGGAACGCGCCGTGGCCGGTCATTTCAGTTCGCTACCGCAACGTGACTAACGTCTGGTTCCGGGCCGTCGCGTGGGACTGGGCCGCGTTCCTCGACAGGAGGCACAACCGCCCCGAGTCCCTCAACGACGACGAGCGCAAGCAACTCCTGGCCAAAGCGCCGGCGCTCGAATGGTCCGCGTCGCTGCCGCCCACGGCGGACTTCAAGGAGCGCGCCGGGGAACTGCCGGCGCCCGCGACGCTCAAGCCGGGGTTCTACTTCCTCATCGCGAGCTGCAACGCGGCGTTCGACGAAACGAACAACCTCGTGCAGTTCGCGGATTTCTGGGTGAGTGAACTGGCGCTCCTCGTGCGGCCGCGCGACGGAAAGATCGAGGGCTTCTTGCTGGAAGCCAACTCGGGCGAGCCCGTGGCGGCGGCCGAAGTCGACTCGTGGCACCTCGACAACCAGGGCAATCGCGTCGCGTCGCCGGCCACAAAAACGGACGCGCTCGGCTTCTTCACCCTCGACTCGAAGGAGCGCCGCGGCCATCTCATCCGCGCGCGGCACAACGGACGCGAGATCGCTTCGGCGCAGGACTACTGGAGTTACGAGCTGCACCAGCCCGAGCCGCGCGACCAGACGGTCTTCTTCACCGACCGCGCGCTCTATCGGCCAGGCCAGACGGTGCAATACAAAGGCATCGTGGTTCACACCGACCAGAACAAGGACAGCTACGAGACGCTCGCCGGGCGCGAAATCGAAGTGGTCTTTGCGGACCCGAACGGCAAGGAGATCGCGAAAGCGAAGCACCGGGCGAACGATTACGGGAGCTTCTCGGGCAGCTTCACCGCGCCACGCGACCGCGTGCTGGGGCGGTGCCGCATCTACACGCAAGGCCCGGCGGACGGCGCGGCGTGGTTCAACGTCGAAGAATACAAACGGCCGAAGTTCCAGGTGACGCTCGACGCGCCGAAGACCGCGGCGAAGTTGAACGACACAGTGAGCCTCATTGGCAAAGCCGAGAGCTACACCGGCGCGGCCGTGGACGGGGCGCTTGTAAAGTGGCGCGTGACGCGGGATGTGAACTGGCCGTGGTGGGGCTGGTATTCGTGGCGCATGCAGAACGTCCAGGGCAGCCAGGAAATCGCCCACGGCACCGCGCGCTCGGAGGTCGATGGCTCGATCAGAGTCGAGTTTGTCGCAAAACCGGACCCGGCCGTGACGGAAAAGGACGAGGCGTCGTTCACGTTCACCATCCACGCGGACGTCACGGACACGGCCGGCGAAACGCGCTCTGCCGACCGCGTCGTGCGTGTGGGTTTCACCGCGCTCACGGCGACCATGAGCGCGGAGGACTGGCAGACGGACGACAAGCCGGTCGAGCTTTCCATCAAAACCGCGACGCTCGACGGCGAGGCGCAGACGGCTGAAGGGACGGTGAAGATTCATCGGCTGAAGGAACCGGCGTCGGTGCAGCGCCCTCGGTTGCCGGACGACGGCTACTGGGCTTACCGCCGTTACCGTGGCGCGGGCGGCGCGGGCGACGCGGACAAGCCCGACTTGTCCGACCCGAACCAGTGGGAACTCGGCGAGGTCGTCGAGCAGAAGGGCTTCACGACGGATGCCGAGGGCAAAACGAAGCTGGAATTCAAGCTCGGCGTCGGCGCGTTTCGCGCGATGCTGGAGACGCAAGACCGCTTCGGCAAGAAGGTCACGGGCCGGCTGGCGTTGCGGGTGCTAAAACCGTCTGACACGAAGCTGGCGATCAAAGTTCCGCATCTGCTCGCCGCGCCGGAATGGAAGCGCGAGCCGGGCCAGGAGTTCAGCGCACTGTGGGGCACAGGCTACGACGCGGGCCGGGCGTTCATCGAAATCGAGCACCGCCACAAGATGCTCAAACGCTACTGGACAAAAGCCGGCGACACGCAGCAGCAGATCAAGCAAGCCGTCGATGAATCGATGCGCGGCGGCTTCACGCTGCACGTGACGCAAATTCGCGAGAATCGCGCCTTTCTCGATTCGCGCCACGTCGACGTGCCGTGGAGCAACAAGGAATTGGACCTCAAGTGGGAGCACTTCACCTCCAAGCTCGGCCCGGCGCAGAAGGAGACGTGGACACTGGTCGTGTCGCGCTCGACCAACAGCGTAGCCGCCGACGTTAGGAGGCGGAACGGTGGCGAAGGAGTCGACGAATCTGCCTCCTCGCGTCGGCGGCTACAGGAGGTGGCCGAACTCGTCGCGACGCTTTACGACGAGTCGCTCGACGCCTATTTACGCCATTCATGGCTGCAACGCTTCGGCTTCTTCCGCTACGACAACACCAGCGCCCAGCCGCATTTCGCGAACGCGACGAAGTCATTGCAACACCTCAAGGGCCAGTGGCTGTCGAGTTGGCTCGACGCGAACATGACCTACTGGCATTTCCCGTCCGACCTTGTCCAGAATTTCTGGAATTACGGATGGGGGGAACGCTACCGGGGCATCGCGCAGTTCGGTCGTGCAGACACATTCTACTCCGTGGAAGCCATAAATGGCGACCCAGCACTGCCGGCTTCGACAATGGCCCCCGCCGAGGCTAAACTCGCCCTCGGCGTCGATTTCGAACTGGCCAAGCGGAAGGACGGCGATGACAAGTCCGGCCGCGCTAATCGGCAAGAGACCAGCACCTCCTCCGAGCTTGCAAACGTCTCCGCGCGCAAGAACCTCAACGAAACCGCCTTCTTCTTCCCCCAGCTTCTCGCGGACTCCAATGGCGTCGTGAAACTACAATTCACCATGCCCGAGGCGCTGACGACCTGGCGCTTCATGGGTTTTGCGCACGACTCGGCGTGCCGATCCGGTTTCCTCGAAGGCAAGAGCGTCACCGCGAAGGACCTCATGGTGCAACCGAACCCGCCGCGCTTCCTGCGCGAGGGCGACACGCTGGAGTTCACCGTGAAGGTCTCCAACCAATCCGCCACGCGGCAGGAGGGCAAGGTGCGGCTCACGTTCAACGACGCACAGAGCGGCCAAAGCGCCGACAGGCTGCTGGCCAACGCCACGCCCGAGATCGCCTTCGACATCCCCGCCAAGGAATCGCGCACCTGCTCGTGGCGCATCCAGGCGCCCGATGGCGCGCCGTTCCTGACTTACAAGGCCGTCGCGTCCAGCGGCCGGCTGTCGGACGGCGAGGAAGGTTACCTTCCCGTGCTGGCGCGGCGCATCCTCGTCACCGAATCACTCCCGCTGCCCATCCGCGGCCAGGCGGGCGGCGCGGTGGTGAAAAAGTTCGAGTTCGAGAAGCTGGCGAAGTCCGGCAAGTCCGGTTCGCTCGTCCACCAGAACCTCGTGGTGCAGATGGTTTCGAATCCGTCGTGGTACGCCGTGATGGCGCTGCCTTATTTGATGGAGTTTCCGCATGAATGCACCGAGCAGACCTTCAATCGCTTTTACGCCAACTCGCTGGCCCGCAGCATCGCCAACGGCGACCCAAAAATCCGTCGCGTGTTCGACCAGTGGAAAGGCACGCCAGCGCTCGACAGTCCGCTGGAGAAGAACCAGGACCTCAAATCCGTGATGCTCGAAGAAACCCCATGGCTCCGTCAGGCCAACAACGAGAGCCAGGCGCGCAAAAGCGTCGGCGTGCTCTTCGACGCAAACCGGCTCGACGACGAGAGCGAGCGCACCCTGCGCAAGCTCGTCGAGATGCAGCTTCCCGACGGCGCGTGGCCATGGTTCCCCGGCGGGCGCGGCAACGACTACATCACGCTCTACATCACCACCGGATTCGGCCGGTTGCGCCACCTCGGTGTGGATCTCGACACGACGGCCGCTGTGAAGTCTCTTACGCGTCTCGACGCCTGGATGGATGAACACTACCGGGAGATCCTGAAATGGCCCCATCCCGAGGACTACGTTCCCAGCCCGACCGACGCGCTGTATCTGTATGGCCGGAGCTTCTTCCGGAAGGACAAGACCATCGCCCCGGAACATCAGGCCGCGGTGAATTTCTTCCTCGCGCAATCCCGCAAGCACTGGCTGCAAGTCTCCAGCCGCCAAAGCCAGGGCCACCTCGCCCTGGCGCTACAACGGTTCAACGCTTCAACGAAGCTTAACGATTCAACGCCCCGCGACATCATGCGCTCGTTGAAGGAGCGCTCCGTCACGAACGAGGAAATGGGCATGTTCTGGCGCGACACCGAGTTGAGCTGGTGGTGGTATCGCGCCCCCATTGAATCGCAAGCGATGATGATCGAGGCCTTCGACGAAGTGGCGGCGGACAAACAGGCCGTCGAAGAGTGCCGCGTCTGGCTGCTCAAGCAGAAACAGACGCAGGATTGGAAAACGACCAAGGCCACCGCCGACGCGATTTACGCGCTGCTCCTGCGCGGTCGGGACATCCTGGCCAGCGACGCGCTCGTGGAAGTGAAGCTCGGCGGCATGGACGTGACGCCCGTCGCGGGACAAATCGGAAATCCGAAATCCGAAATACGAAATTCTCCCGAGGCCGGCACCGGCTTCTACGAAAAACGTTTCGCCGCTTCCGACATCAAACCCAGGCTCGGCGAAATCACCGTCCGCAAACTCGACGAAGGCGTCGCCTGGGGCAGCGTTCATTGGCAGTACCTCGAAGACATGAGCAAGGTCACGCCGCACACCGGCACGCCGCTGAAGCTGAAGAAAGCCCTTTTCACGAAAGTGAACACAAAGAAAGGCCAGGTCCTCGAGCCGATCAAGGGCGCGGTCCAGGTCGGTGACGAACTTGTGGTCCGCATCGAGCTGCGCGTCGACCGCGACATGGAATACGTCCATCTCAAGGACCAGCGCGGCAGCGGCACCGAGCCGGTGAATGTCCTCTCGGGCTACCGTTACCAGGACGGCCTCGCCTACTACGAAAGCACGCGCGACACCGCCAGCCACTTCTTCATCGATTACCTGCCGAAGGGCGTCTACGTCTTCGAATACTCGACCCGCGTCCAGCATCGCGGCGCCTACGAGACCGGCGTGGCGGCCATCCAGTGCATGTACGCGCCCGAGTTCAACAGCCACTCAGAAAGTCTCGCGCTGCGAGTGGACTGACCAGGAGCACGGCCAGCTTTGTCTTGGTGCGGAGGACCGGGAAAGTTAAGTTCCGCGCGTGCCAGAAAAGTTGGAAATCCTGGGGCGCGTGCGAGCTGCGGTTGCGAAGAGGCTGTTGTTCCTGCCACACGCTGTCCGCCAAATGGCGCGCCCTGATCGCATGATTACCACCCAAGAAGTTCGGACCATTATGGAGTGTGGAGAACTCGTTGAAGACTATCCGGAGGATGTGCGCGGACACAGTTGCCTGATGGTGGGACGCGGCGACGGCAGCCGCCCCGTCCATGTTGTGTGCTCGCCAAAAGACGATTACTTGGCTATTATTACTGCGTACTTGCCGGACCCTCGCGAATGGGAGCCGGACTTGAAAACACGAAAACGTCTATGAAATGTGTTCACTGCAAAGGCGAGATGCGGCGGGCCACTGCTCCCTTCAGCGTGGATCGTCACGGCTTCCACCTGCGGCTGGATGCGGTGCCCGCGTGGGTCTGCTCACAGTGCGGCGAAGTTTATTTTGAGGAGCGCGAGGTTACGGCCATTCAGGAGGCGCTTCGGGCAATCGAGGAACGCGCCGGGAGCCTGTGCGCTGCCACTTGACGGCGAGGAGCAAAATGAGCCGCTAGGTGGGTGCGACTCCCTGCCGCGCTCAGCGCGCAATCTCGACAACGTCCCCCGGCTCCAGCATCGGATCTTCCGCCCCGCGCAGCAACCGCTTCGGATCGACGCGGTAGGTCTGTCCCTGGCGGATGACATTGATGCGCGTCGGATCCAGCGCGCCCGTGTACTCCGCGGCCAAGAGGGCCTGTGCGAGCGTCAAGTTCTCCTTCCATGGCACGCGCGGGTGGCGGACCATGCCGCGAAACCAAACGGCGGGTTCCTGTTCCAGTTTTTGCGCGTCGAGGGCCTGTTGCTGTCCTCTGCGAAACGCCTCCGCTTGCCGCTGCTTCGCCCTGCCGGCGCACCCTGCTGTGGCCAGGACGACCGCCACCAGGAAAACACACAGCGCCTTCATGCCGCGCTCAGCAACTCGTCGGCACCTCCTGCAAGACCTCGACACAATGCGGGATGGCGCCAGCCACGAAGCCGAGGCACTCGACGGCGCCGCTCGGCTTGCCGGGCAGACAAATGACAAGCGTCTTGTCCACAACGGCAGCGAGGTTCCGAGACAAGATTGCGTTTTTCGTGATCTTCAACGACTCCATCCGCATCGCTTCGCCGAAACCGGGCAGTTCGCGGAGGGCGATCTCGCGAATCGCCTCCGGTGTGACGTCGCGCCACGCCACGCCGGTGCCGCCCGTGGTCAGCACCAGATGGCACCCCTGGCTGATCTGTGTTCGGATGGCGCGCTGGATGTCGCGCTTCTCATCGGGCACTAGTGTGTCCGCCAGCACGTTCCAGCCGTGGCCCTCGGCGGCTTTCTTGAGCGCCGGCCCGCCGAGATCGTCGTAGAGGCCTTTGCTCGCCCGGTCGCTGATAGTGATAATGCCAACGTTAAGTTGCATGACCAAATCAAAGCATCATCGCACACGCTCCGCAAAGCCGGAAGTGGCGACGGGCGCTTTTCGCAAGTACCACCACGGTCGAGGTCGCGCCGGGAACGTAGGGCAGGCGTCCCGCCTGCCCTGCCGCGCCGAAAGGCGCGGCCTTCGCCCAACCGAGGCCTCGCTGCGCTCGGCCGGGCAGGCGAGACGCCTGCCCTACGTTGAGGCGTTGCACAGTTCCGCGAACACCGCGGCAGCCGAAGCGGCTCGCTTGAGGCGTTACACGGCTTCCAGCCGGCTTCTCAATTCGATGCGCCCCCTAGCGCCCGGCTGGAGCCGAGCTTGAATGCGCTGGCGACCGCCAGGAGCAACCACAACAAGGTGAGCCAGCCGATGCCTCCATCGGAAAATAAGCTCTTCAGATTCCCGGCTCCGCTCTGCGCCGCAAGCCACTGGCCGCCCAGAATCGCCACCAGCGCGGCCGTTCCCGCCGCAATTCCAAGCCCCGGACTGCCTTCCCGGCCCAATCCGCGCGCGCCCAGTCCGGCAAGCAATCCCACGCCCCAAGCCGCGAACGCGATCTGGCGGCCGGTCACCTTGAGGAGAAAAAACCAAACGAGCATTCCGACCAAGCCCGCCGCCGCGGCGCCGGCGATCCCGGGCCCAAGCCTGCCGCGCCGAACTGCCGGCGCACCGAGACTCTGGCGAAGGCATTCGTTCGCCGCGGGCGTGCCGTCCACACCGCAGCCTGGGCAATCCACCTTTTGCGGCATCCGGCCATGGAGCGGCTCCACGTCGAACTTGTATCGCGTGCCGCAGTCACATTGGATTTTGACTTCGATTTTCATTGCTTCGGAGACGCCACGCTCGAAGGGCTGGCGCTCAACTGCCGGATCCCATCCACGAGGTAGACCACCATCGACGCGCCCGTGCAGGCCGCCGCCGCGAGACAAATCCAGCGCAACCAGTTCGCGGGCCACTTCAGTAGCCCCCACAGAATGCACGCCATGAGCAATACCGTGGCAACCTTGCCCACCATTGCGGGGCGCACGATCACCTTGTCGCAAACGTGCTTGATGATGAGCAAGCCAATCAAAATGATCACATCGCGGCTGACCACGGTCACCACGAGCCACAACGGCAGCCGCGGCAGGTGTGGCGCATTGTTCAGGCTCAACAACACGATGCCCGCCACCAGCAGCAATTTGTCGCCAAGCGGATCGAGGATGGCGCCCAGTTCGCTGCGCTGGTTGTAGCGCCGCGCGATGTAGCCGTCCACCCCATCGCTGATGGCCGCAATGCCAAAACAAAGCACCGCCGCCAGGCGATGAATCTCGTCGCCATCCTCCGCATAATAGAGCACCTCGACAACGAAAACCGGCACCAGCAGGATGCGGAAGATGGAAATCTTGTTGGCCGTTGTCATGGGCGTGCCGCCAGTGTTGTAATGTAAGCGGGCCTCGTCAACTCTGGGTCGTTGAATCGTTAAATCGTTGAATCGTTAAACCGTTGAAACGTTGAATTGGACGGCCGGCCGGATGGGCCAGAGAAAATCTGCGGTACTAGTTGGAGGACCACTCCCACGATTTAACGATTTAACGATTTAACGATTCAACGATTCAACGATTCAACGATTCAACGATTCAACGATTCAACGATTCAACGATTCAACGATTCAACGATTCCTCGCCTATCGTCGCATTGCAATTCTCCCGGCACTTCGCTTATCACTTCGCCCATGCCAGCCACGACCCGGCCGCTCGTCGGCATCATCATGGGAAGCCAGTCCGATTGGGAGGTGATGCGCCATTGCGCCGCCCAGCTCGAGGAACTGAACGTCCCTCACGAAGTCGAAGTCATCTCCGCGCACCGCACCCCGGACCTGCTTTTCGAGTACGCTTCGAGCGCGCCGGGGCGCGGGCTGGAAGTGATCATCGCCGCCGCCGGCGGCGCCGCGCACCTCGCCGGCGTGACCGCCGCGAAGACCGCCCTGCCGGTGCTTGGCGTGCCGATGGAATCCAAGTCCCTCAAGGGTCTCGACTCGCTCCTGTCGATGGTGCAGATGCCCGGCGGCGTTCCGGTCGGCACGCTGGCCATCGGCAAGCCGGGCGCGATCAACGCCGCGCTGCTGGCAACGGCCATTCTCGGCATCAAACATCCGGAGCATCGCGCCGCCTATGAAGCATTCCGTGACAAGCAAACAAAGAAAGGACTGGCGAACCGCAAGCCGCAGCCAGTCGTGGCGAAATAGGCGCGCTGGGGCGGAACCGCAAGCAACTGGATTCTCCATTCACGCCTTCGGCGTGGCGGGATCAACCGCCGAAGCCTCCGCCGCGCGGCTGGTCACGAAATGTTTGAACTGACGGTAATGGCGCTTGAGCCGGAGGCGGTACCGCTCGTCCGCGACGATGTCCTGGAATAGTGTGAGCAAAAAAGACGCATGTTCCGATTGTTCGTTCATTGGGTCCAGGCAGCCGCGGGTGATCTGGCGTGGCGCCTCGGGATCGTAGGGCATTTTGCGCTGGTAGAAGCTCTCTCGTTCCCATCCAAAATTGATCGAGGCGAGCACGGGCTTCGGATGGTCGCTTGAAACGACTTGAATAAAAACCCGGCGGCAGTCGCAGCCCGAATCGGGGCAGTAGAATTCGAGGTAGGCGTACTCGCCGACAGGCAGCCCCGGACCGGGACCGACGATGAGCGAGCGGGTTTCCCGCGCGGCAATTTCAGGGCACGCCAGATGGAAAGGGATCATGGTGGCGAGGAGTGGCGCTAAAGCCAGCGTGGGGTCGAAAACGGGGCGCCCGGTTGGTCGGCTTGCGTCTGCCGGCAACAAAACTTGAATTTCTTCCCGCTGCCGCATGGGCACGAAGCATAAGGATTGCCGGAAGACGGTGGTGCGGCGGGCGGCGGGTCGGATGACTTGAACCGAGATGCCAGCGCTATGTTGTACGCCGCGATGAAGGCATTGAACTCTGCCTGGTCGCCTATGTTCACGCCGGCTTCATGAGCCGTCATCACCAAAGTCTTGGCCATACCCCAGTTGTCCGGATCTTCCGCGCTGCGGACGATATCCTCGGCGATATCCTCGACTGTCTCCGCCAGCGCATGGCCTTTGGGATGCAGGGACTGGTCGCCCAAAAAGCGGAAGAAAGCGCCCAGGACCGGCGCGATGGCCTCGAAGAAGGAGAGTTCGGCGGACACCTTGCGCGGGAGAATCTCCAGGCAGCAATCGCGCACCGCATTGCAGTGCCATTGGGCGGGGGCCAGATCAAGATGGCGGTGGCAGTGATCCGTAAAGTAATTCGCGATTGCGCCGGCCTTGTTTTGCTGTGACTCCGTCAAAGCTGCAAAGGCAGGGCTTTTCTCAAAGGCGTCGTACCACTCTTCGACTCGACGGTGGATTGCCGTCGACTCATCTTCCGCGAACAGGTCGCTCATGGCTTGGTTGTCGCGCGATGCGCTGACGGAACAAAGCCAAAGTTGTTATGAGTTGTTGGCAGACTATTCGCCCATTACTCACCAAGGCTTGCGCTTCCCTCCCGACGGCCCCTTGCCGTAATCTCCGGCCGCGCATGAGCGACAGCACTGTTTCCGGCGGCGGACAGAAATCCTATCAGGCCCTGGGCGCCGCGCCCGAACTGGGCGGCGGCTTGCAGCCGGGCAAAGTGACGATCTCCGGGGGAATTGTGCGCTTCGAGGCCGGCGGAGGTGTCGTCGAATGGCGCCTGGAGGAGATTCGGCTCAGCCTGGGCGGGCACGACAACAAGCAACTCTTCCTGACCCGCGCCGACAATCCCAAAGCCACGCTGAGCACCTCGGATCTCTCGCTGCTGGATGAGCCGGCATTTCAGCACAGCAGCCTTCGCGAACAAATCGCCCGAACCCGCAAGCTGTCGAAGACCATCCCGAGGGGCTTGATGGGATGCGGCCTGTTTCTGCTGCTCCTTCTTATAGGACTGACTGTGCTGATCGTTCGACGGGACCAAATCGTGGAATCGCTGGCGAACAAGGTGCCCATCGAGTGGGAGGTCGAATTCGGCGCGAAGCTGTTCCAGGACTTCTCGCGCAACGAAAAGCTTGTCACCAACAACGCCGCCTACAATGCGCAAATCCAGGCGATCACCAACGCGCTCCTCCCGGCGCTGGGACGCGCGCCGCTGGTGTTTCACTTCCACGTCATCGAGAACACGAACCTGAACGCGTTCGCCGTGCCCGGCGGTCACGTCTTCATATTCACCGGCCTGCTCGAAACCGTGAAGCGGCCCGAGCAATTGGCGGGCGTCGTGGCGCACGAGATTGCCCACGTGACGCGGCGCCACAGCATGCGCAACGTCATCAGCAGCGCCGGGTTGTGGGTGATCATCAGTTCGCTGGTCGGCGACGCGGAGGGGATTGTGGCCGTGCTGGCCGATGGCTCGCAGTTCCTCATCGGCCAGAAGTTCTCCCGCGACTTCGAGCGCGAGGCCGATGACACCGGCTGGGGTTATCTCATCGCTGCCAACGTCGATCCGCGCGGCATGATCGAGTTTTTCGAAACCATGAAAGCCGAACAGGACAAGACCTCCTCCGGCAAAATGGCCAACACGCTGGATTTCCTCAGCACCCACCCGGCGACCGACGAACGGATGAAACGCATGCGCGCCAAATGGGACGCGCTGCCGCGCAAGACCGGGTTTCGCTCGTTGGGTGCGGAAAAAGGCAACTGACCCGCGCTCCGCCAACGTAGGGCAGGCGTCTCGCCTGCCCGCGCCGAGCGCAGCGAGGCGGATGGGGCCCTTGCCGCACGGCTCGCGCTGACGCGCTCGCGGGCAGGCGAGACGCCTGCCCTACGTTGGCGCCCCAATCACGCGGCGGCGCGCTCGGCCTGGCGGCCCATGAGGTGCTCGGCGGCCTGGCGTCCCCGCTCCTCGATGAACAAACCTTCTTCGTTGATGACGCCGTGCGTCCAAAGTTGCTGGGCGAGGGTCGATTCCTGCCCGTCTTCCGCCTCCTGGCCGGCCTCCTCTTGCGCCCGGTGGGCCCGGGGTTCCTCGGGGGGCGCGAATTCGTCCGGGTTCACGGGTTTCCCCTCCTGCTGAAGCAGGCGCAGGCGATGTTCGCGTTCCAGGTAGGCTTCCTGCTCCTTTTGGCGCTCGAGGAACTCCTTCCTGTCCTTCGCCGCGCGCCGGATTGCCCGCTCTTCATCGTCGGATTCGTCGTCCGGTTCGGCCAGGTTCACGTCCCCCTCCTCCAGCGACACGGAAAACTGGACGACCCAGGGAAGCTGCGTCGTGCACAACAGTTCACGGGCTGTTTCGACCACGACGGCCAGTTGCTCGGCCGCTTCAAGTTTGCTGATGCACAGTGGCGCCGAACCGGCCGAGCAGGGCGAAAGGCGCCCCCAGCCTTGCTTTCCGAACAAGCCATCGAGCGCCGAATGGAGACGCTGGCGGAACCAGCGACCTTCCGAAGCGGCCAGCTCCAGATCGTCATTCCATCGGGATTCGGGACCGAACTCCTGGCGCGGATTGGCCGGCAGTTCATTCTTCTGACAAACCACGAACCGGGCGTTTCCGCGCGGGCGGGCTTGCGCGGCGAGGAATTCGTCCGACCACGGCGCGAGCACGGCGTGCAGCGTGGCCAGCTCCATTTTGTTGATCTTGCAGCCTTCCGCCCTCACTTCGTGCAGCCTGGGCGCTTCGGCCAGCACGGAATAATCGTGCGGATGCTGGCTGCGCACTTCGAGCCGGCGCAGTTCCGGCAACCGCGCGAGTGGCGACAAATCGCGGGTGACATCGCCCCGGAGCACCACGTGCGTCAGCGCGCGCAACCCGCCGAGTGGACGCAGGTCCTTGAACGGCCCGCCGACGGAAAGGTTGCGCAGGCGCGGCCAGCGGGTGATGTCATCGAGCCGGAACAACGGGTCGATTTCGAACGCTTCCAGCCAGGGCATGTCAGGGAGGCAGTTCACGCTGGGCACCGGGATATTGCCGCAGGGGCCCATTTCGAACCTGGCCTGGCACACCTTGCCCAGCCGCGGAATGTCTTCGAGCGAGAGCAGATTTCCGCGCCAGTGAAAAAATGCCAGTTCCTCCAGCGCCTCGAGACCCTTGAGATTGGGCCACGGGCTGCGGATGCTCAGGTGGAGCGAGCGCAGTTTCGTCAGCGCGGACAGCGGCGTCAAATCCTCCAGCGCGTCGTCCCGAATGGAAAGCGACTCGAGCGCGGTCCAGCCACGCAGCGCGCCGGCGTCGCCCAGCGCGTTGCCGCCCAGGTTGAGGTGCCGGAAGTGGCAGAAGAAACGCAGCCCGGAGATGTCCCGCATCGGGCGATCCGACTCCGAGTCGAGGTCGAGCCGATCCATCATCAACAACTTCTCGACGGCGCAGCACACCTCGGCCTCTTCGAGCTGCACGCGGTGGGCTGGATTGAGACGGCGCTTCTTTTTGCGCTCCTCTTCTCGCGGTGACAGTTCGGGTCGGCGGCCCGGGTTCGACGACGGCCAATACAGGCGTCCCTGCTCGACAAGGCGCTCCGCGCAATACGCCTCTTCGAGCGTCCGATCCGGGCTGAGCGCCCAGGCAATTAATTCATCGCGAGTTGACATGGTCCATCTCTGTTGTTGGAACTGCGCCGCCCGTCATGGCGCGGCGGCCCGGGTGCTCAGGGCCGCCAAAGGGATCAACGACCGGGGGGGAGGAAAACTTAAGGTCCAAATCAGTTTCTCCTTGAACTCCCTGACCGCTTCCGCAGCGTTCCCTCACTTCCATGAATGAACAATTCATGCGGGAAGCCATCCGCATCTCGATCGAAAAAATGCGCGACGGTCTCGGGGGGCCCTTCGGCGCGGTGGTCGTGAAGGAGAACCGGATCATCGCCCGGGGCTGGAACCAGGTGACCTCGGCGAACGACCCGACCGCCCATGCGGAAATCGTGGTCGTGCGAGAGGCCTGCCGCCAACTGGGCGGCTTCCGGCTGC
>DASTLJ010000222.1:0-2421 GCA_035715125.1 Verrucomicrobiia bacterium | reverse complement strand
TTGGAAGGAAATTCAGCACGGCGTGGACGCGCTGGGCGTCGCCGTGGATAAAGAGGGGGCGGTTTATTTTGGGTTGGGCGCCGCCAATTTCACCGATGCGTATTTGATCGATAAAACCACCGGTGCGGCGCGCTATGATTTGCGAAGCGAACGCGGCACGATCATGAAGGTCTCTCCCGATTTCAAACATCTCGAGATCGTTTGCACCGGCATTCGATTTCCCGTGGGCATGGCATTCAATCCAGACGGCGACCTGTTCTCCACGGACCAGGAAGGAGCCACCTGGCTGCCGAACGGCAATCCCTTCGACGAACTGCTTCATATTCAGACCGGCCGCCATTACGGATTCCCCCCGCGTCACCCGAAGCACCTGCCCAACGTCATCGACGAGCCGAGCGTGTTCGACTACCAGCCGCAGCATCAATCGACTTGCGGGCTGGCTTTCAACGAGTCCGTAAACGGCAGCCCGACTTTCGGCCCCGCGTCATGGGCCGGCGACGCCCTCATCGCCGGCGAATCACGCGGAAAAATTTATCGCACCAAGCTCGTCAAGACCGCCGCCGGCTATGTCGCGCAGAATCATCTCATTGCCTGCACGAAGGAACTCGCCATCGACGTGACGGTCTCCCCGCGCGGCGATCTGTTGCTCTGCACGCACAGCGGCGCGCCCGATTGGGGCACCGGCCCGGCCGGCAAGGGCCACATCTACCGCATCCGCTACACCGACACGAACGCGCCCCAGCCCGTCCTGACCTGGAGCGCCAGCCCCACCGAAATCAAAATCGCCTTCGACAAGCCGCTCGCCACCGCGGCCCTCAAAGATCTCGCAAAGAAAGTTCGTATCGAAGCGGGCCGGCACGTTTACCCCGGAGATCGATTTGAGAACATTCGTCCAGGCTACCAGGTCGTGCGCGACCAATTGGCGCAGCCCCGTTACGCCGTCGAAGTCCTCGGCGCGGCCGTCAGCCCGGACGCCCGCACGCTCACGCTAACAACCAAGCCGCGCGAGACAGCGCTGAACTGCGCTGTCACGTTGCCGTTCTGCGTAGCAGCCGACGTAAGGAGGCTCACTTCAAACGGAAGATCAGAGCCTCCTCACGTCGGCTGCTACGAAATCGATCTGGCCGCCAGTCTCCACGGCGTGGAAGCGGCGTGGCGATCTGAAGACGGCAAGACCAATCGGTCCGTTTGGCTTCCGCATGCCGACATCGCCGTCGCCCGCGAATTGACGGCCGGCAGCTCAGAGCACGAAGCCTTTTTCAAACTCCTCGCCCTGCCCGGCAGCCTCACGCTCAAGGGCCAAATCGATGTCTGGGAGATGCTTCAGCCCGCCATCCAGCCTGGCTCGAAGCTCGATTACGAACGGCCACTCGAAGAAGTCTCGGTCAATCTTAAGTCGTCCACCCCAATGACATCTTATCCAAAGATGACGAACGGCATATCCTGGCCGGGTGTTAATGCGACAGGTGCGAATGCTCGTGGACTGAACCTCTTTGGCCTGGTAAAGTCGCAGCTTTGGTGGCCCCTTGAGTCCTCGATAGAGACTGGCTCCCAAGTGCCGGAACTAACCGCGACGTGGTCCACTGCGGACGATTCCCGCCCCCGCGCCTTCCCCCTCCGCCGATTCTTCCTCCCCTGGGCCAAGCCCGAAGGTGCATCGCCCGCAACGAACGAATCCCGCGTCATCCCCGAAATCGCCGGTGGCCATTGGCTGAGCGGACGCCACCTTTACTTCGGCGCCAAGGTCGCTTGCGCGAAGTGTCACACGATGCGCGGCGAAGGTGGTCACGTCGGTCCCGACCTCTCGAACCTCATCCATCGCGACTACGCCAGCGTCGCGCGCGACATCGCCCAGCCCAACGCCGCGCTCAATCCCGACCACCTCGCCTCCATCGTTGAACTGACCGACGGCGACGCGCTCACCGGCTTGCTCGTCAGCGAGACTGCCAGCGAACTGACCGTCGTCGATGCCAACGCCGCGCCCCGCCGCGTCCCCCGAGCCCAGGTCAGTTCCATCCGTCCCGCCGCCCTTTCGCTCATGCCCGAGGGCTTGTGGGAAGCCCTGACCAAGGAAGAACAGCGCGACCTGATGACGTTCCTCCTGACCGTCCCGCTCGAACCCGCCCCCATCGAACGCGACGGCGCCCCGCCGCCCCGAAACCTCGCCGAAGTCAAAGCGTTGCTGGACGCTTCAACTCAGAACCCGGAACCCGGAACCCGGAACCCGGAGCTCAACATTGTCCTCTGCGATGGCCCCAAGGACCACGGCATTGGCGAGCACGATTACCCGCTCTGGAAGAAGCGATGGTCCACGCTCCTCGCGCTGGCCGATGGCGTCACGGTGGACACCGCGCACAACTGGCCCAGCGCGGAGCAATTCGCCAAGGCGAATGTCATCGCCTTCTTCAACAATAATCCCGG
>DASTLJ010000221.1:0-13581 GCA_035715125.1 Verrucomicrobiia bacterium | reverse complement strand
GCGGTGATGAAACGCGAGCGCGGCCGGCACGCCACCCAGCCGCTCGCCGGACAGACCTGGGCGCTGATTTTTTCCAAATCGTCCACGCGCACGCGCGTTTCGTTCGAAGTGGGTGTTGCGGAACTGGGCGGGCGTCCGATGTTTCTGAGCGCAGCGGATATTCAACTGGGCCGGGGCGAACCGATCAAGGACACGGCGCGCGTGCTGGGCCGGATGGTCCATGGCGCGGTGTTCCGCACCTTCGCGCAGGCGGACGTGGAGGAGTTCGCGCGCTATGCCAACATCCCGACCATCAACGCGCTCACCGACGACGAGCATCCGTGCCAGGTGCTCACCGACCTCTTCACCTTCGAGGAGAAGCGCGGCCGCATTGCCGGCAAAGTCGTCACCTTCATCGGCGACGGCGCGTGCAACATGCCGGTTTCCTGGATTTTTGCCGCGGCCAAACTGGGCTTCGAACTCCGCATCGCCGCTCCGAGGAATTACCAGCCCTCGCCCGACATCCTCGCGCGGGCCGACGCCAACGTGCTCGTGACCGACGACCTGGAGGCCGCGGCGTCCGGCGCCGACCTGCTCTACACTGACGTGTGGGTATCGATGGGCAAGGAGACGGAAAGCGCCCGGCGCATCAGGGAACTGACCGGCTATCAGATCAACGCCGCGTTGCTGAAGCTGGCCAAGCCCGATGCGCTGGTCATGCATTGCCTGCCCGCTCATCGCGGCAAGGAAATCGACGAACGGACTTTCGAGGACCACGCGCAGACGATCTTCGATCAGGCCGAGAACCGCTTGCACGTGCAGAAGGCCATTCTGGATTGGGTGGTGTCCTGAATGGCGCGATGGACACGAGCATGCTCAGTGTCGGGCTGGCGCAGTACTTGTGCGTGGTAATAATCATCACCTTCCACGAGTTTGGCCATGCCTGGATGGCCTCCCGGTGCGGCGACGACACGGCGCGCCACGAAGGCCGCGTCACGCTCAATCCCCTCGCCCACATCGATCCCATCGGCACGGTCCTGCTGCCGTTGCTGGCGTTGTGGTTGACGTTGGGCGGACAGGGCAAGTGGGCCAGCTTGATTATCGGCTGGGGCCGGCCAGTGCCGGTGAACCCTTTCAACCTGCGCCATCGCGTGCGCGACGACATCCTCGTCTCAATGGCCGGTCCGGCCATGAACGTGGCGCTTTCGGTGTTGGCCGTGGTCATCTGGCGCATCGGCGCGATGGCCGGCTCCGAGCCCATCGCTTCCTCAGCGTTGATGCTGATTTGGGTGAGCATGTTCCTGTTCTTCTTCAACCTCATCCCCGTGCCGCCCCTGGATGGCTCGCACGTCATGAAGCATGTTGTCCAGATGCCGGATGAAACATTTCTGGCGATCAGCCGCTTCGGGATGTACATCGTGATCGTATTGATGCAGATTCCCGGAGTCCAAGACGGTTTGGGCAACCTGACGTTTGGCTCTATCAGGGTCTTGCGCTGGTTCGTCGGTTTTTGAGGCAGCCGCGCAACTCAGGGCCAGTGACTAAGTCGCCGGGCGAGGAAGGGCAGCATTTGGACTGCGGAGGCAAGCGCAGCGCGACTCCGCTTTGGCTGGCCTTTGTGAAGCGTTGTACGCGCCCGGGCCGCCCAGCGTTCAGCCAAAGCGCCGTCGTCGCTGCGCTCGGCCGGCGCATTCCATAGGAGGAAGATTTTTCGTGCGTCGAAGCGTCGGCCTTCTAGCATCGGGCTGTGTCCACAGCCTACCAACAGTTGCTCGACGCGGCCCTGCGGCATCTTGAGGATCTCAAGAGCCGCGGCGTCCGGTTCGCTGCCGTCTCAACCGATACTCTCGACAAGCTTGCCAGACTGGCACAGGCGCCCCCGGCTCCCGCTACACCGACGGCGCCCGTCATTCCCGCGGCCCGCCCCGCTCCGCCGGCGCGAGAATCGGTCCCGGTGCCGGCGACCGCCGAACTGCTGTCCTCGCCGGGCAGCGCCGAGGTGGCGCCCGTTCGCCCGAGCCTGGATCCCGCCGCCAAAGCCGAGGCGATGAGGGAACTTCGCGAACGCGCGCTCGTTTGCGTCAAGTGCCCCAGCCTGGCCAGCGCGCGCAAGAACGTGGTGTTTGGCGTCGGTGACATCCACGCGCAGCTCATGTTTGTGGGCGAGGCGCCGGGGGCCGAGGAGGACGCCCAAGGCGAGCCGTTCGTCGGCGCGGCCGGGCAGCTTCTCACCAAAATCATCCAGACGATAGGACTTTCGCGCGAGCGCGTGTACATCGCCAACATTCTCAAGTGCCGTCCTGACACCCCCGGCCAGTCCTCCGGCAACCGCAAGCCCACCGCCGACGAGATGAAGACGTGCATCCCCTATCTGCACTCTCAAATCGATCTCATTCAGCCGCGGGTGCTCGTGGCGTTGGGAGGGGTGGCCATCGAGGGGCTGCTCGGCAAGTCCGGCATCACCCGCTTGCGGGGCCAGTGGCAAACCTACCGGGGCATCCCTCTCATGCCGACGTTTCATCCCTCCTACCTGCTCCGCACGATGTCACCGCGCGACAAGCGGCTCGTTTGGGAAGACATGCTCCAGGTGATGGAACGGCTGGCCATGCCCATCAGCGAGAAACAGCGAGGCTTTTTTCTACCTCGCGGAGGATGAACGTGCATTCCTCTCCGGAGCGCGGCGTTTACGCCGCTTCAGCGTCGCCACCGGGACAGGTGCGAAATACCTCAAGCCATTCTGTACAGACTATGTTGAAGCGGCGTAAACGCCGCGCTCCAACAGCGCGGTTTCTTCCTGCCGCGCGGGGAATGAAACGACTTCGTCCGTGAGGGACGGCTTCGCGAACTGTCCAACGACGAGCCGACTTCTCAATGACCCGCTCGCAAAAGAAAAGCCTCATCATCACCGGCATTGTGATGGCACTGCCGGTGTTGTTCCTCGTCGAGGAACACTTCCGCGGCAAGTGGGCGCTCGGCAAGTTGAAGCGGCAGCTTGTCGCCAAGGGCGAGAAGCTGGCCGTCAATGAGTGCCGGCCGGCTGCGCCAGAGACTGTGGCGGAGAACGGCTGCGCTGAACTTGTGCGCGCCGCTGCAATGCTGGGCGGAGGGTCGCTCGCCTATTTGGCGCCGCGCTCGCTTCGCGCGGTCGCGCCCGGAAGGGTCGAGGTCATTCACGGCCTGACGGAGTGGAAGGTGAGCAACGCAAACCGCAGGAACGCCACGAACAACAATTGGCGGGCGCTGGAGGAATCGTTCGCCGCGTGGCGCGACCCGCTCGCCGATGTGAAAGTCGCCATTCGGAGGCCGGCGTTTGACGCCAAAGTCGATTACGCGCGCGGATTCGAAGCCCCGGTGCCTCATCTCACCCGCCTTCGGTCGGCCGCCCAGCACTTGGGCATCGATGCACTGATTCAGCTTCACAATGGCCGGCTCGACGAGGCCGTTGATGACATTGAGGCGCAGCTGTTTCTCAGCCATCAGATGCGGAATGAGCGGCTCTTGATCTCGCAACTGGTCCGAATCGCCATTGCGGCCAATGCGATTGGGCCAACCTGGCAGGCCCTGCAGACGCCGGGCTTGACCGATGCGCAGTTGGCGCGGCTACAGCGAGCGTGGGAAACGAACGAGTTTGTCGTGGGCATGAATCAATCCCTGGAGATGGAGCGAGCGATGGCAGTGGCGATGTTTGCCCGGATGCGCGGCTCGGTGGACGACGCGGCGAAGATGATGGACGCAATGACAAGTTGGAGTTCGTTCGGGACCACTGGCGGCATCGGCCCTGTTCAGTCGTTCGACGAATGGGTCGAGCAGATTGGCGCAGGTGGCGGCCGCGTCCTCATGAGAGGCCTCTACTTGCCAGTTTGGCAGTTCGCCTGGTCTCACCAGGACGAAAAGTTCTACCTGGAAGCGATGCAGGATGTGCTCGAGGGCGGCCGGGAGGCTGTGCGGCGGTATTCCGTTGCGCCGGTCTCGAGAGTCTCAAAACTGCTTGAAAATCGTTGGGAAAATCAAAGCTCATACAGCCGGATAAGCCGCCACCTATCCGAACAATTGGCAGCCTCTAAAGCCAGGTCTCTCGAACGGGCGATCTCGTTCGAGGCCCAGCGTACGTTGACGATCACCGCAATTGCGCTCAAGCGACACGAGCTGCGGCATGGCTCCGCGGCCGCCACGCTCGCGGCGCTGGTTCCGGAATTCCTCCGGGAGATCCCCCGGGACATCTTCGACGGACAGCCCTTGCGCTACCGACCGGGCGAAGGCGGCAGTTACCTTCTTTACTCGATTGGAAAAGACGAACGCGATGACGGCGGAGATCCCGTCCCACCGAACAAGGGATCGCGGAATTTCTATTTCCTCTTCGGCCGGGATTGGGTGTGGCCGATGCCCGCCACCCAAGAGGACATCCGGGCGGCGGAGGAAAAGGAAAACCAGAAGAAATGAAACGCGTGGCCGGAGCGGAATCCTCGCGGGAGGGATGCAAAACCGGCTGGCCTACTCGGAGGCCTCTTCCATCTGGCTGAGCTTCTCGGCCCGGCGCAAATACAGGAGCGCTTTCTTCTGCTCGCCTCGCTGCTCATACAGGCGGCTGATTCGCAGGTAGGCAGCCGAAGTCGGGCTCACGGCCGCCTCGCGGATGAGCCCCTGCAAGTCGGCATCGGACAGCTCGCGGGCATTCGCCGGAAGGGGGCGCGAGGGGCCCGACCCTTGCGAGTGGCCACTGGAGATCAGGTGCTGCACCACTAGCAGGAGGACAGCCCCCAGCAGGAACACCTTTAAATTAGGCCTTACAAAAACCGTGTTGTTCATAGTCGATGCCTGGTTTGCCAGGGGCCCGGTCCACTACATCCCAAATGTGGACCAGCGACCCACCTCTGTCCACTTCAGCCATCGGCAATCGTACTCAAGATCTTAAGTGCCGGTTGTCGCGCCCGTTCTCAGGACCGCGCAACCTTCAATAACGCAATTCTCATGCCCACGGATTGGAACAACCGGGCGGGGCAGAGGTTGCGGCAGAGAAACGCGAATCGGAATCAAAGAGGGGTTCATCAAGGATTTCCGGGGATTGCCATCGGCGTTCGGTGCTCCAGCCTGGAAGCCATCTCATAAATGGTAGGGCGCGTCGCTCCGCGCGCGCCGGTCTGCCGTGTCGAGTGCGGCGCGCGCGGAGCGGCGCGCCCCGCCTTCATTCAGGCTCATGGACAGGCAGAAAGATGGGGGCAGAAAAATGAACGGATTTTTCTGCCCTCATCTTTTTGCCTCTGGCCGCGGTTCATGGGTCGCTTCGACCTCCAACTGTGGACGCGCATCGGGGCCATGAACCCGGCAGGGACGCCCTACTGCGCGTCTCAGATTCCAACGTAGGGCACGCGTCTCGCCTGCGCGGCGAGCGCGTCAGCGCGAGCTATGCCGCAAACGCCATATCCGCCTCGCTACGCTCGGCGCCGGGCAGGCGAGACGCCCGCCCTACGTTGGCGGTACCGCCAGGCATGCTGGTTTCGGTTGTGCGCCCTTAGGACTCGATCTGAATGCGCCGGGTCCACTGCTGGTTGGCCTCCCAGTAGGTCCGCTTGAGCTTGATGACGGCGTCCTCGGCGGAAGGCTGCGCGCGCCCCTCGGCGTCCGTGGCCCGGGAGACGAGGCTGTGCTCGCCCGGCGCCGGCTTTTGCCAGTCAAAGCTCCAGAACGTCCAACTGAATTTGGAGCGTGGCGACTTGTCGAGCGTGACCGGCTGCCAAGCGCCGTCGTCGACCTTGAGTTCGACCTTCGCCAGCGGCGTGCCGTCGCTCCACGCCGCGCCGCGCAGGCGGACCGATCCGTCGCGGAGCCTCTCGGCGCGGGCAATCATCGATTTGACGAGCATCGGCCCGATGCTGGTTTCGCGCCAGGCCGTCTTCTCGCCGCGTTCCTCGCCGCGGACGGTGACGTATTCACGCGCCATGTATTTGCTCATCACCCGGCGATCGAGCACTTCCACGCGCTGAAGCCACTTCACCCACGCTATGCCGAACCAGCCCGGCACCACCAACCGCACCGGCGCGCCGTGCGCGGGGGCGAGCGGCTCGCCGTTCAGTTCGTAACAGAGCAGGATATCCTCGCGCATCGCGTCGACCACGTGCAGGCCGCGGGAAAAGTTGGCGGCGTATTCCTTCTTGTTGCGGTCCTCCTCCTTGCCGCCGTCGGTCCCGAAAAAGCCGATCTCGATGCCGCGTTTGAACGGCTCGGCCTCGCGCAGCAGCGGCGCCAGCGGCGTGCCGGTCCATCGGGCGTTGGCGACGGCGCCCATGAACCCGGCCGAGGCGTTGTTGCCGGAACATTCCAGCGTGGCCGTCACGGTTTTGCGGCGGCGGGACTTCAGATCAGCCAGGGAAAATTTCGCGGGCTTCTTCACGAGACCACCCAATTCAAGCTGCCAGGTGGCGGGATCGATGGCGGGCTGGTTGTAGTGTTTGACGACGTAGACCTCGGGGTTGGGTGTGATCCAGTTCGACAACTTCTCCCATTCGATTCCGTTCTTGCCTGATTGCTTGTCGAGGAACGGCAGCACCGTCCCGCCCTCCTCGGGATCGGGAAACCCGAAGGCGGAGAGCGGATGCCGGGCCAGAGCCAGTGCGGCAAGGGCCACGCTGCCGCGCAACAACTCGCGACGGGTGAGGGAATGGGCTTTCATGGACCTCATGGTCAGGGGCCGGGCCGACAACTGTCAATGAGTCAGTTCACCGAGAACTTCCACACCGTCGCACTCGCAAATCTTTGGCCGGGGCGCAACACGACGGACGGGAAGCCCGGCTTGTTGATCGAATCGGGGTAATGCTGGGTCTCCAGGCAGAAGCCGGCGTGCCGACCGCAAACAATGCCGCCGACGCCTGTCCGTTTGCCGTCGAGATGGTTGGCCGTGTAGAGTTGCACGCCCGGTTCGGTCGTCGAGATTTCCAGGACGCGTCCCGACTTGGGTTCTTCGACCCGCGCGCACGGTGTCAGTTTCGATCCGCCGCCGTTGATGACGAAATTGTGGTCGTAACCCTTCGCGAAGCTCTCGAAGTCGGCGATGCGCTCGCCGATGCGCCGCGGCGCGGTGAAGTCCAGCCCGGTGCCCTTGACCGTCGCGAGTTCGCCGGTCGGGATCAGGCCGGCGTCCGCGGGCGTGTAGCGATCCGCATTCAGCTTCAACACGTGATCAAGCACCGTGCCGCCGCCCGCGAGGTTGAAGTAGGAGTGGTTTGTCAGATTGATCGGCGTTGCCTTGTCCGTCGTAGCCTCGTAGTCGATGCGCAGTTCGTTGTCGTCGGTGAGCGTGTAGATCACCTTGACGGCGAGCGTGCCTGGATAGCTTTCCTCGCCGTCCGGGCTGGTGTAAGTGAATTCGACGGCGAGCGTGCCCGGCCCGGGCGGGAGTTGGCGCGATTTCCAGACCTTCTTGTCGAAACCGAGCTTGCCGCCGTGCAGATGGTTCGGCCCGTTGTTCACCGCGAGCGTGTATTCCTTGCCATCTAGGGTGAACTTGCCTTTGGCAATGCGGTTGGCCACGCGCCCGGCGATGGCGCCAAAGAACGGATGGCCCTTCGTGTATTCGTCGAGCCTGTCGAAGCCGAGCACGATGTTGCCGAGTTTGCCGGCGCGGTCCGGCACCCACAGCTCCGTGATGATGGCGCCGTACTCGGTGATCTTGACCTTCATGCCGTGGCGGTTGACGAGCGTGTAGATTTTGACCGGCGTGCCGTCGGGCATCTGGCCGAAAGTATCGACTTGGATCATGGGTTGTTTGCTTGAGGTGGAATCAAGGTTGTAACAGCCGCTGAAGGCGACCAGCGCCGCAGTGGCCAGCGGAAGGAGCGTGGGGCGAAAGGGGCATGTTTTCATGGTTTGATGACATGGGTGGCGGGTCAGCGGGCGTTCAGATCAGCGGGCAGCTCGGGCGCAGCATTGAACTCCTGTTTAATTCGCTTGTTCATGCTCTCGCAGAAGCTGTGCAATTCGGACGAAGTCGCTTTTCTGGGCAGTAACCTCAACCACGCCGCTGTCGAATCGAAAGTAGCATAACCGGTCGCGCAGCGGCCCGGAGAAGACAGCTTGCATGAAGGCCGTCATATCAACGTTGGTATAGCGGTAATATCGTCGCTCAAAGTAGCCCAACTGAAGCAATGCCTCTTCGTGCTCTTTACCTGCCGCAGCCCGCTGACTGGCCGTCGTCCCTTGTTGGCGTAGCCAGCCAAGTGCCTCGCCAGAGAAAATCTCCCTCAAATTTGTAGGCTTGGCATACGTGATTCGCGAATCCTCGACGAATCGCCGATGACGTTTGATGCCCGTGGGGCACCAGAGCGCGAGCACATACAAGCCCAGCAAGGTGACTGCGCCGAAAAGCGCAAACCAGATCGCGCGAGCTCGCCTTGTCTTCATATGGCCTGGACACTATGGCTCGCCCTGAATCGAGAAGCGGCTTTTGCTCTCCGGAGGAAGTGTGGGTTGCGTCCCAGGCGACGCGATGCGAAGTCACGACTCTTGGGACTCGCGCCCCAAATCACCAAGGAATGGAAGGCAGACACAATGAAGCCCTGCTTACTCCGCGACCCCAACTCTGTCGAGCCGCAAAAGTCGGCGCGCCCACGGTTGGGGCGCAGCTTGCGAGTAACACCAAGGTAGGGCAGGCGTCTCGCCTGCCCGGCCGAGCGAAGCGAGGCCTTGCTGGTGCGCGACCCGCGCCTTTCGGCGCGGCTGGGCAGGCGAGACGCCTGCCCTACTTTCGAGGCGCGACCTCGAACGTACTTCCAAGATGCGCTCCTACGACCCCGCGTGCGAACGGCCTCGCCCCGCGATGCTCTCGCAGCGGTTTCGTCGGCAGACGTGCTACAATTTAGGCTGCGCCCGCAGGCGAATGAACACATTGCTCCCCGGCGGCCGGCCGCAAATGACTTCGTTGGTGCCGTTCAGGAATCGGTTGGTCTGGACCGTCAAGGCGAACCAACTCGAGGTCAGCAGGTTGGTGTTGACCTCGGGATTCACCGTCCAGGTGTTCGTTCCGGTCGCGGTCAGGACGATGTTGCTGCTGACGGCAAGGCTCAGGATTCTGAAGGTCGGCGGCGCGGTGGTGACGATTTCGCCGCGCATGGAATCCCCGTGGACAGTGCAGTTGTAGTAATAGTTGGCGGCGTTCGTTGGCACTGTGTAGGTGATGGTGCCGGAGTCGATGTCGTTCGTGTCCACGCCGGGGCTTTGGATGTGAAACGGGGGAAGCGGGGCATTCCCCGCACTCATCACTCCTGGCTTCTCAATTTGTTCACCCACCGCCGTGCCAGCCAGAGCGGCGCGGCGCCGAGGAGGCCGAACGAACAATCGATCAGCCGCCACCAGAACGGAATGCCGCGCAGCGCGCCGAACGTCAGCGCGTACGGAATTACGAGCGCGCAGGCGGTCAGGCCGAAGTCGAACAGCCACCGGTTCCGCACCGGATCGCGCCACGCGCCGATGAAAGCGATTGCGATCGCGAAATGCCCGAATGCGAGCCAGTCGCCGCCGTAGCTGATGAATGGGTGCTTGAGGTTGATCTCATGCAAGGCGGCTTCGACGCGGCAGAGCCACAAGGCCCAGGCGGGGGGCGAAGATTGGTCGAGCAGTTCGTGGGCGCCTGTGACTTTCGCCAGCCACGTCACTTCGCTTTCCAACGGAATCGCCGTGGCGCCGCTGAGGACCAGACCGGCGATAAACAGCCCCACCAGCCAGCGAATCCGGCGCAGCGCGCGGCGTTGTTCGATGCCATTCACGGAACCCGGGCCGAGGCACAAGCGCCGGGCCCTTGGATTTCAAATCTCAGATTCGGCATTTCAAATCAAGCCAAGCGTGGCGGCTCCGGCGCGGTGCGAGCGGTTTCATTCTTCGCCATCGTCGTACTCCAGCGCGTCGGAATGGCTCGGTCTGCGCTCCGCGCTTGGCCCACAGACCGCTTGATTCGCCCCTTGCGCTGCCCGTAGCATCCACGCTCCTTGAACTTTTGATCATGGACTACAAAAACACGCTCAATTTGCCGCGCACCGACTTCGCGATGAAAGCCGACCTCGTGGCCCGCGAGCCGCAACGGCTGGAGAAATGGGCCGCCGCCCGGCTTTACGAACAAATCCAGGCCGCGCGCGCCGGCGCGGAGAAATTCGTCCTGCACGACGGACCGCCCTTTGCCAATGGCGACGTTCACATCGGCAACGCGCTGAACAAGATTCTCAAGGACATCATTATCAAATTCCACACGCTCCGCGGCCGGCACGCGCCCTACGTGCCGGGCTGGGACTGCCATGGCCTGCCGATCGAGTTCAAGGTGAGCCAGGAAATGCGCAAGGCCGGCGAGACAGGCGCCGACGCGGCGAAAATCCGCCTGGCGTGTGAGATTTACGCGCGCAAGTTCATCGACATCCAGCGCGCCCAGTTCAAGCGCCTCGGTGTGCTCGGCGATTGGGAGCATCCGTATCTCACGCTGAACAAAGAATACGAGACGGATGAGTTGCGCCTGTTTGCCGACATCGTGGAGAAGGGCTTCGTCTATCGCGGCAAAAAGCCGGTCTATTGGAGCATCCCGGCCCGCACCGCGCTGGCCGAGGCGGAGGTCGAATACGCCGATCACGTCAGCCAGAGTATCTATGTGAAGTTCCCTGTCGTTGGCCAGCCGGGGTTGAGCCTCGTCATCTGGACCACGACGCCGTGGACGCTGCCGGCCAATTTGGCGGTGGCGTTCAACAAGGATTTCCAATACGTCACGGCGCGCGTTGGAGAGGATCGCTTCATTGTGTTTCGCGGGCTCCTCCAGGCCGTCGCCGAAAAGTGCGGGTGGATCGACTACGAGGAAAAACCCTTCCCGGTCGAGGAGCTTGCGCGGCTCGAGTATCAGCACCCGTTCTGCAATCGCACGGGCAAGCTGCACGCGGCGGAGTTTGTCACGAGCGACACAGGCACGGGGTTCGTTCACATCGCCCCCGGACACGGTCTGGATGACTACAATCTGGGCCTGCGTGTCGGACTGCCCATCTATTCGCCTGTGGATGATAACGGGTGCTTCACGCACACGAACGATTTGCCGGCCGCGCAGCAGATGCCGGGCGAGATGGTCGGCAAGGCCATACTCGAAAAGCACGGCAAGAGTGATGCAAACGAGGCAGTGCTGCACGAGCTGCGCATCCGCAAGGCGCTGCTCAAGCAGGAGAACTATCACCACAGTTACCCGCACTGCTGGCGGAGCAAGACGCCGGTGATCTTCCGCGCGATGGATCAATGGTTCATCCGGATAGATCACAACGTAGGGCAGGCGTCCCGCCTGCCCGGCGAGCGCGCCAGCGCGAGCGGTAGAAGCACCCTTTCTGCGTCGGCTTCGCCGACGGGGGCAGGCGGGACGCCTGCCCTACTTTCCTTTCGCGCACAGGCCCTCGACGCCATCCACTCCGTGAACTGGATCCCCGACTGGGGCAAGACCCGCATCGAGTCCGCCGTGAAATCGCGCCCCGATTGGTGCATCAGCCGGCAGCGGGCTTGGGGTGTGCCGATCCCCGCGTTCTACGACGCTCAGGGCGGTCCGATCCTCGACCCAAGCATCGTCCGCGCCGCGGCGGACCTGGTGCAGCACCACGGCTCGAACGTTTGGTTCGAAAAGTCCGCCGTCGAACTTTGGTCGCTGCTCCGGCCGAAGGACTGGAATGGCCCCGAAGCGGCGGCTAAATCCACGGATACGCTCGACGTGTGGATTGACAGCGGCTCCTCCTCGCGCGCGGTGATCAGCCGCCGCCCGGAGTTGGCCCGTAGTCGGAGCGCTGACCGGCCGGCCGGCTCGACTGGATCGACGGGAAACGAGCCGAGCGGGAGCTCGGCGCTCCCGCCGTTCCAGGCTGACATGTATCTGGAAGGCTCCGACCAGCATCGCGGATGGTTCCAGAGTTCGCTCCTGCTCTCGCTGGCCGGCAACGGCGCGCCGCCCTACAAGTCCGTGCTCACCCACGGCTTCATGGTGGATGAAGACCGCGAGAAAATCTCGAAGAGCAAGCAAAGCCAGGCCGCCTACGACAAGCCGCAGACCGCCGATGCCTACGTGAAGAAGTGGGGCGCGGACGTGGTGCGGCTCTGGGTTGCGTCGCAGGATTACCGCAACGACATCATTGTTTCGGAGAAGCGCATCGAGAAAGTCGGCGAGACCTATCGCATCCTTCGCAACGCTCTGCGCTACCAACTCTCGAACCTGTACGACTTCGACCCCGCGAAACACACCGTGCCCGACGCGGCGTTGACCGGGCTGGACCGCTGGATCCTCGGCGAATTCTCCCGGCTGGAAGCCGCCGTGTTGTCGGCTTACGAAGCGTACGAGTTCCACGCCGTCTATCAAAAGCTCAGCCAGTTCGCCGCCGTCGAACTGTCGGCCATCTACCACGACGCGGTGAAGGACCGGCTTTACACCGACCCGGCCAACTCGCCTCGTCGCCGTTCCACGCAAACCGCGCTGCACCGGATGGTGACTCAGCTTTGCCAGATGCTTTCGCCGATCCTCGTCTTCACGACCGACGAAGCGTGGGAATTTGTCCCCGGCCGCCCCGCAAACGCGCCGCACGTCCATCTGGCGACGTGGACGCTGTCCCCGCTCACCCGTTCGGAAGCCGAGCAAACCGCCTGGCGGCGGCTGTTCGAGATTCGGGAGCGTGTGCTGCCCCACCTCGAAAAGGAGCGCCAGGCCAAGACCATCGGCAAGTCGCTCGACGCCAAAGTCACTCTCACCGGCTCAGACCCGATGCTGATCGACGGCCAGGCGCACGGCGAAGCGTTGCGCGAGCTGCTGAACGTCTCACAACTCGAAGTTCATTTTGCCCCGGCCAATGGCGAACCGACCCTCAACGTCACCGTCGCCAAAGCCGCCGGCCAGAAGTGCGAGCGATGCTGGCATTGGGAGGAAGACGTGGGCCGGGTCGCCGAGCACCCGACGATCTGCGGGCGGTGCGTGGAAGCGGTGAGCCAGAGGGTTTGAGGACGTTAAAAGTTCAAAGTTGAACGTTCAAAGTTCAAAGCTCGCGGCTCACGCATCACGTTTCACGTTTCACGTTTCACGTTTCACGTTTCACGTTTCACGTTTTACGCTTCACGCTCCACGCACCACGCTTCCCCCCTTAAAATAAAGTCCCCTCCCCCCCGCGAACGGGAGAGAGGGGCTTGCCGGGCGGGGCGTTACGCTGCGTCGGTACCACTACGGAGAGGTGACCACGAGTACTCCCGCCCAGCCTTCAATGGCGGTTTGGATTTCAGACGCTCTCATTCCAAAACCCACACCGACCTCCCTTGAACCAAAACCGGTCGCACCCGCCCAGACGTGCCCGCAGATTCCGCAGGAGGGCGCAGGTGCCAACCCAGTCAAGTATTCTGCGCGTCCCGCATCCTCTGCGGGCAGCCCATAAATCGTCTGTCACGGCCGCAGCCGAACCCGGTGAAAGTCCGCAAGCCGTCCGCCAGGGTCGACGGCTGCGATGCGTTTCAAAGAGCCAGCCGTCCGCCAGGCCGCGCAGGCGCGCGGCTCGGGGACGGCCGAAAAGCAAAATCGAAGGGGTTGGCCGCGGACGCCCGGGAGGCACGCGGAGGAGGACGCGTTCCCGGGCA
>DASTLJ010000220.1:0-5437 GCA_035715125.1 Verrucomicrobiia bacterium | reverse complement strand
ATGCGCGCGGTCACGGGCGCGGGCAGGGCGTCGTTCCACAACCGGGTGTTCACCACGCGCACACGCAACGTTTCCAACGGGCCGCTGTGCCCGCTGCTGCTGGTCTCCGTAAACAGCAACACCGTGCGCCCCGGCCCCGTTGCCGTGAAACCTTCGGCGAGACTGGCCGCCGCGCCGGTGGCCGGTTCGGTGAACTTCATCTCCCGGAAACGCACGAGGTCGTTCGTTCCCGGATCGAGCCGGACGGGCGGAGTGCCGGCGATGTGGTTGTAGTGCGGCGAATCGGGATAGCGGATGATGACGCGGACGATAATGAATTCCTCCGGGTCGGTGCTGGTTTTCCAGAACGACATCACCACGCCCGGCCGCAATGGATACAACTTCTTTCCGACGTCATCCCAGATGGTCATGGCGTCGCCCAGACTGCCTTGAGGACCCTGTGTGACTTCGACGCGCGACGGCGCCTCGTTTGTCAGTATTCGTCCGAAGATGCCGGCGTCATCGACCGTGCGGAAGGTGACCGGGTTGCCGATGTTCACCGTCTCCTCAAAGATGCGGTCCCCGTAATCCCACAGCACGCGCGCTGGCCGCACGAGACTCGGGACCGACCTGGCGGAATACTGTTTGCCGCCGATCATCATGGTCGGCAGATCCGCCAGCTCGCCAGTCGGCGGAAAGACCGTGCCGTCGCCGTTCATCCACCCCTTCAACTGCTGCGTGTCCTCGTTCTTTACCGTGCCGATCTCCAACACGGTGTGCTCGTTATAGAAAAACGTGCCACTGCCCACTCCGTCCGCCTGCGTGGGCGGGCCGCTGGCCGAGGGAGAGTCCTTGACCACACGGACCAGCGGCAGATTCCCGGATTTGTTACCGGTTGTGGTGACTTGAACGCCGATTTTCAGCTTCCACATGTTGGTGATCTTCGCCGGGCCGCTCATCACGAACTGCGGCACTTGCCGGCGCACTTCGTTGCCTGGGTAGGGATAAAACGGGAAGGTCGCCGTGACGGCGGCGTTGGTGGCCGCGCCCGACGCGCGATAGCCGGTGACCAGATACTTCACCGGCAGAAGCGGGTTGTTAAGGTCCGGCAGTTCCGCGTCGATGCTGGCGATGACCGGATCGTTGCGCGGGATCCAATGCTTCTTGACCACCGGCGCCGGATTGCCGGACGCATCCGAGGAAATGCCTGCGATCACGTCGCCGACGGTCTCCGTGAAGTCCGACTTGATGGTCAGCGCATATTCGACCGTCCAGTTGAAGGTGACCGTCGTGTCCTGTTGAATGATGAACCGGTACGAGCTCGCGTCCCCGATGGGCACGTTGTCGTCCACGGAGTAGCCGGCAGACACAATGCGGGTCTCTGCGCGGTCGTTAATCAACTGCGCGTTGGCCAGTTCATCCTCGCTGAGCGTGAGGTCGGCGTTGACCCCGTCCTTGTACATGAAGCGCGGAACAGACGCGGAAATTTCGGCGCCCTTGATGCGCGGGCGGGTGTTCGTGGTCGTGTTGCCGCCATTGAGCCTCGGCCCGCCGAAGGGCAGCACCTGCACTTCACTCTGGCCGAATTCCGAAATAATGGTCAGGTTCACCCGCTCGGTAAATCTTCCATCCGGATCGAACACGGCGACGAACCCCTTGGGACTGTCCAACTGCTTTTCCGATTCCGGCTCGCCCATCACCAGCGAACCGGACGAGATGTAACCCACCCAGAAGAGCCGTTGCAGTGACTGGTTCCATCGCACCCGCGGCACGCTGGTGGAGGAATAGCCGTCCGCCGGGAGGCGCGGGGCGCGCACCCACTGGTAGTTCATGTCCTGATCCAACTTGGCCACGAACAGGTTCACCTTGGCGGAGGACAGCGACATCGACGGCGTGTCGTTGCTCGCCCCGGTCGAGCTTCGATCCCTCGCGCCGAAAAAGTCGACTGAACCCGTGCCGAAGTTACCGGCGACGTACACGTTGCCCCCTTCGTCCGAATTGACGCTGAAGGCGTGATTGTTGGCCAGGCCCTTGATGGTGGCGCGGCCCTTGGCCACAAGGTCGGTGTCGAGCTTGATGATCTCGACGTCCTCGGAGTCGCCGCTGGAGTCGTCCGGGAAGCCGATGAGCGCGTTGTTGGCTTTGCCTTTCCAGAAACCGGCCGCATACACCCAGCCTTGCGCGTAGTGCAATTCCCGAATGGCTCCGCCCAGGCTCTGGCTGTTTTCCGTCGAGAAGTAGACGCCCAGCACTCCGTTGAGGTCGGGGTTCAGTTTGAACACGTATCCCTTGTTGCCGCCGCTCGTGCCCACGGTGCGCAGAAAGTCGCGCGTGCCGCCGTCTTTCAGTTGATACTCCAGCTTTGCGACCGCGTCCCCACCCTGATCGAACATCACGAACTCGACCGAGTGAAGCCCCGGCCCGATGAAGCGCTCGCCGGAATGGTCTTCCTCGCCGTGCTGTGTGTTGTCGTAAATCACCGTGGTGCCATCGATCTTCAGGTAGGAGCCGTCGTCCGTGCGGTTGTAAAAAATGTAACGCCCGGGCGCCAGCGCGATCAGGCCCGTGGCCTGAAAGGCGAAATTGTCCTGGTTCCCGCCCGGAAAGTTGCTGTCGCGAAAATCGATGACATCCGCCGTCCCGCTGGCGGACGCCACGCGGTTGATGCCGTTGAGCACGTCCACGGCGCCCGCCAGCGACGTGAGGTGTTCTGAGGAGCGAGCCGTCCGAACCTGCCACCGTCCCATCAGGCCAAAGTCCGATCCGAAGGTGCCGCCCGTCCCGAGTCCGCCGGCGACGTAAATGCCCCCGGCCTCATCCACCACAATCGACTCCGCCGAATTGATCCCCCCGGATCCGAACGTCGCCAGCGCCAATGCGTTGCCGGTAAGACTCGCGTCGAGTCGGAACGCAATGGCCGCCTGGCTGCCACGCGCGGTCGCGGCGAGGCCGAACACGCTCGCCCCGCTGCTCAACGTACCGCAGAGATAGACTTGGTTTCCCTGCACGTAAACGTCCCGGAGCCCGAGCTGCGAAGGGCCGGTGGCTGTGGCCACGGATCCTCCGGTCGCCTTGTTCACCCGAGTAATCTTGGAACCGCCGACGACGAATAGGTTGCTCGTCCCGGCGCCCACGAACATCGCGGCGGGCGTCACCCCGGTCAGTTTCCGTTCGATGAACCTGTTGGTCCCGTCCGTGGGCAGGAGGCCCCAGAGCACCTCACCGCCCGTGTTGTCGTAGCGACGCAGCGTCGCCACACCACTAACGTCCCGGCCCAGCACGAAGGTCGTGCCGTCCTGCGGATCGACGGCCGCGTCCACCGGCTCGAAGCCGGACAGCGGCTCGACAAACGAGTCCGCGGCCCGCGCGACCACCGGCAGCAGAGCGAGCGCCAGCGCCAGCAACCCGGCGCGGAAACTGTTCCTCGCAACAAGTGAAGAATCGATGTTCATGGCAGATAAATCCAGGATGCGTGGGCTACTGGTTCAGCCGGTCCACCAGACTGACCCGGTTCAGAGTGAACGTGCCCTCCGTTTTCAGTCCGATGTTCTGGTCCGGCCCCAAGGGTTTGTGCAGACCTGTAATTTCTTCTTTGTAAACCCCGCTGAGGCGTTCCACGCCGAAGCCGACCTTCTCAAACCCGTTCGTGCTCACCTGAAAGGTCAGTTGGCGGGTGATGGTCAACCCGAGCGTGTGATCGGGATGACGCCGGTGCCGGAATGGATTCGTTGGGTGGCTGGCGCCAAGGTAGAGCCGGCCGGTGACGACTCCGCCGGCCGCCAACTGGCCGGAGAGCGGCGCTTCGTTGATGGCGATGGCGTCCGCCGCCGCAATGGCACGATGCTCGAAGAGCGACTTCAAGGCCGCCGCTCGGGCGCTGTTGGCCGCCTCCGGGCCGGGCGCGCCTTGCGCCGTTGCTGCCGCGATTGCTGCCGCGACCGCCAGCGGCACGTTCGTCTGGAACGCGCTCGAGGTCAGGAAGGCATTGTAGGCGGCGGAGACAGGAGAAGGGGCGTTGGGCGCCGCGGCGAAGGCCGCCAGCGCCGCGTTCGTCGCCACGGCGCGGACGACGGACAAGTTCGCGTTCGTATTCGCCGCCGTCGCCGCTCCGGACGCCGCCGCGAAACCGACGGAGTACACCGCCGCGGTGTAGCGCGTGTCCTCGAAGATCGAGCGCTCCTGAAGCAACGCCGCGGTGCTGAGAGCGGTGTTGAAGACAAAGTCGTTCGTTGCCGCCGCGGTGGCGGCGGCGAGGATGGCGCTGGCGCTCCCATTCGTGCCCTTTGCGTTCAATGCTCCCACGCCGGCCGAGGCAGCCGCGCTCGTGCCCGCGTTGCGCAGGAGGTTGCTGGTGGCGAAGGCGCGGTAGGCCGCGTCGAGATTGGCGGCGGCCAGCACCTGGTTTGCCGCATTGGTGGCCTTTGCCGCCGTGTCGCTGTTCGTCCCGGCCGCGTGGCCCACGGCGTCGGCCAGATAAGTCAACAAGTCCGCAGCACGGCCTTCCCCAAAGTCGTAGGCCGCCGAGGCGATGCGTTTGCCGTTGCCCCGGAAATTGGGATAAAGCGTGTCGTCCGTGACCAGCGCGATGGCCGTCGGATCATTAGTGGACGCGTTGATCGCCGCCACGCTCTTGAGCAAGCGCACGCGGCCCTCGCCATCCACGTGCAGGATCAGCCTCAGGTTGGCCTGGGCGGCCGTGGCAGTGGGCACGTTGGGATCGGGCGCCACGGACTGGTTGGCGGCATTGATGCCCACCGACACTTCGTTCACTTTGTTCAGGATGGCCTCGCCGACCCACAGCCCGCGCGAGGGATGATCCCCGGCCGGCGCCGAAGCCGCGCCCAACAACAGGCAGACACAGGCGCACAGCCGGCCTGCCTGCCGAAGCATCGGCGCAGGCAGGGCAAGGACGGATTTAGAATGCTCGTTCATGGAAAGCCTCCACGGTTTTATGACTGCGGCCTGCGACGATGAACGCGGTAGGGACGCGCGGACGCGCGGCCAGGCCGACCGGCAGGTCGGCCCTACCAGGTTCGTGGGAAGCCTCCACGATTCGAGCATCGCGCCTTGGGGCCATGAATGGCGGCGGCTGGCACGGAGTCCCGGCTTTAGCCGGCCGGACGTCCGGCCGCCTGAAGGCGGGACTCCTTGCAAGTGCCGGTTCATGGAACGAAATATCGGGGTCATTGTGAGGGGGAGGAAAGATCGCCGCGCTGTGCGTTCACCGGCACCCAGACCAGCGCGCCCGCGCCGTTGCTGACCTTGAGCAACGTTGCGCCCGTCGGCGAACTCATCCGGTCGCGACTCACTTTCAGCCGGAAGGAGGCCCTGGCGCCGGGTTCCAAAGTGCCGAAGGGGTGCAGCGGAGGCAGGTCGGTGTCCACGTCTCGCGGCCCCGTATCGGTGATGGCACGGATGGAATAGACCAGCGGCAGCCCCTGGCCCGTGCCGATGGTTT
>DASTLJ010000219.1:0-8864 GCA_035715125.1 Verrucomicrobiia bacterium | reverse complement strand
GTGCTGACGCGTTGCCCGGCGGCGGAAACACATTGCCCGGTGGTCGAGACGCGCTGCCCGGCTGCCGACACCCGCTGTCCGGTGGCCGAAACGCGTTGCCCGGCGACAGAAACCCGCTGCCCGGCGCTCCAGACCCGATGCCCCGTCGCCGAAACAACGTGTCCGCCGCTATTGACACGCTGCCCGGCGGCCGAGACCCGATGTCCCGTCGTTCAAACGCAGTGCCCGGCCGGCGAGACCCGTTGTCCGGTGGTGGAGACTCGTTGCCCGCCCGTCCTGACGCAGTGTCCGGCTGGCGAAACATTCTGCCCGGTCGTGGAGACCCGTTGTCCGCCGGCGGAGACGAGGTGTCCGGCGGTCGACACACGGTGTCCGGTCGTACAGACACAATGCCCGAGCGGCGAGACCTTCTGCCCCGTGGTGGAAACGCGGTGTCCTCCTGTGGAGACTCGCTGTCCCGCGGTGGATACCCGTTGTCCGGCCGTTTTGACGCAGTGCCCCGCCGGCTTGACGCGTTGTCCGGTATCAGAAACGCGCTGTCCCGCGGTTCAAACGCAGTGTCCGGTTTTGGCCGGCGTATGTCCGGCGCCCGTCGAAGGCAATGCCGCCATTCTCCTGGCGGCGCCGATTCTTGATCGTCCTTGCCCAGTGCTCGTGGTTCGCTGGCCTGGAATTCCGGCGGATCAAGTAAGTGCCCCGGCTCCGTCCAAGAGCCTCACCTTGTTACCGGAGGGGCCGCTGGCGCCGGCCCTCCTTCCTGCGGAGGAATTCTCTTTTTCAGCCCCTGACTTCACGATGTGGATTGAATCGCCGACCGACGAGCCGACAACACTTTCGTCCTCGTCGCTGCCTGAGGTGGCCCGTCCAATAGACCGCCGGAAGTACGTGTGCTGGCTCGTCAAACGTGACTAAAGCATGGGTACGCTTGCGGCTGACCGGGACGCCGCGATCTGCCAACACTCTGACGTCAAACCGGCCTCTGGTGACAGGGGCCGGTTTGTTTCGCTCTTGTGCGGGCTGGCTGCCGCGTGGATCGCGGCCGGTTCGACGGGGCTGCTTGGCCACACGCTCCGGCACGCACTGGCGCTGTTTTTCCTCGCCGCCACGTTTCTCCTCGGCCTGCCTTCTGAATCGCGCTGGTGGTCCTGGCGCAGCGTCCTCGGTCTTGGCAGCGCCGCGATCGCCTCGCTTGCACTGCTCAGTTCGCCCCAGCCGCCCGTGAATGTGATGGCCGTCGCGCTCGTGCTGGCATCGCTGGCCTGGCTGCCGCCGGACACGGCGCGAACGCCATTCCTGCACGCCTCGGTCAGCGCGCTCGCCTTGGGCCTGTACCGATTCGCGGTGACTTCCATTCCTTGGGTCTGGTCGCTCAGCGATCAACTGGGTGTTGGCCTTTCGTCCGGCGCGGGGTTCATCGTACGCCAACCCTTGCGGACCGGCGCGACGTATGCCGGCATTGACTTTCTGGTGCTGACGCTCGCGCTCTTCAGCTTGTGGCTCGCGCGACAGCCGGCGCCAAGGTTGAAGCGCGCTCTGTTCGCCGGCGCAGCAATTTTCGGCGCCCATTTGATCTACCTTGCCCTGCTGGCGTATGCGCCGAAGCTGCTCGCGCTCCTGCCGGCTGCGAAGGCAGAGCCGACTTTCGGCGTGACGCCTCCCTGGGACTGGGTCCAGGCCGTGAAGGCGCTCGTGCCATGGAACCTGCCCGCCGTCGGCGGCCTGCTGCACCTGCTGGTCGCCGGCTGGCTCTTGAAAACCTTGCCTTTTGCGCCGGATGATGTGGCGCTGGCCAGCTCTTCTGCCGCCCCTGAACGGCATTCCAATTCCCGGCCTCCGCCTCTGCCTGGTGCGCCGGATCCCCCGGCAGCTCACTCCGTTGCCGGTCTGACGCTCTCCTGGCTGACGTCCCCGGCCGCACTCGTGGGGCTGGCGCTATTGTTGCCGGCGCTGGCTTCACTCAACGCGCGCCACCTCTCGCTCGAGGGAAAAAAAATTGTCATTCACGAGAAGGGCTTTCTGAACTGGCTCAAGCCCAATCATGGCGAATACGGCCGGCTCTCCGTCGGCATGTACGGCATGCTGCCTGAGTTCCTGCAACTCTACGGCGCGACGTGCCTCGTCTCGCCCGACGTCTCGGAGGCCGACCTTGCGGGCGCGCACCTGCTGGTGTTGATTTTCCCAAACAAGCCGTGGACCGACGGCCAACTGGAACGCATCTGGAATTTCGTGCGGCAGGGCGGGTCGCTGCTCGTGCTGGGCGAACATACCGTCCGCGAAAAGGAGGGCGGCAACCGCTTCAACGACGTGCTCCGGCCGGCCTCGATGCGCGTCGCGTTCGACTCGGCCATGTTTGAGGTCGGCGGCTGGCTGGAATCCTATGAGGCGCTCAGTCATCCCGCCACGCTTGGCCTTGGCGATCATCGCAATGAATTTGGCGTTGTCATCGGCGCCTCGGTCGAGGCGCGCTGGCCGGCTCGGCCGTTTCTCGTCGGGCGCTACGGCTTCTCCGATCCCGGCGACGCCTCGAATGACGAGTCCAAGGGAGGCTCGATGATGGGCAATCACAAGTACGACGCCGGCGAGAAGCTCGGCGATCAGCTCCTCGCCGCCGAACAACGCTTCGGCCGCGGTCGGATCATGGTCTTTGGAGACACCTCGGGCTTCACCAACGGCATCCTGTTTGGCTCGCACGATTTCGTGACGCGGCTCTTCGCCGTGCTTTGCGAAGACATTTGGTTTTCCTCCGGCCGGCTCCTTGCCGCGACGCTCGGACTGGCGCTGCTTCTCGCCGGACTTTGGCAGCTCTCCTGTAGCTGCCGCCGTGAGGCGGCGGACCTGCCGGGACGGCCGTCCCCCCGCCGCCTCACGGCGGCAGCTACGATCGTGGCCATGGCACTCGGCTTTTCGGTTTCGCTTTCCGCGACCGTTGAATGGACCCATCGCGCGTCAACAGTCCTGCCCAACGGAGGCCCTACTCCCAATCGCCTGGCCTATATCGACGCCTCGCACCTGGAGCGGAGCAGCAGCGAATCGTGGCGCGACGACGGCATCGGCGGCCTGCAATTGACCCTGATGCGCAATGGCTATGTCGTGCTCGGCCTCCACGAGTTCAACGCGGAGCGCCTCAAGCGCGCCGGTCTGTTCATTTCCACCGCGCCGTCGCGCCGGTTCAGCGCGAGCGAAATCCGCGCGGTGCGAGAGTTCATCGAGGGGGGCGGGATTTTCATTTGTACGGCGGGCTGGCCCGAATCAGGCGCCAGCCGGGAACTGCTTGCCGAGCTCGGCTTCTACGTCGGCGGCATTGGCGCGGCGACGAGCGGCCAGCCTGAGCCGAAGCCCTTCGGCCATTTCAAGGCGCCTTACTTCAACGGCGGCGATTACATGGCCTTCGTCCGCTTTCACGCCGCGTGGAACGTCGAATCCACCGATTCGGAGGCCAGGCCATTGGCCTACGGCCCGCGCGATCCAAAGGGTCCACCCGACCAGACCGACCCGTCCGTCATCCTCATGCGCCACATTGGCCAGGGCAAAGCCGTGGTCGTCGCGGACAGCGACTTCGCGACAAACAAAAACCTTGAACGCGAGGGTGGCCAACCCTTCGAGGGCATGCGCGAGAACGCCGACTTCTGGCGCTGGCTGCTCGCTAACTTGAACGGTCAGCCCGCATGGACGCCGCCCCGTCCGCTGCCCTCGACAATTAGCAAGCCTGAGGACAACACTATCCAATGAAGAAGCGACTAGTCATCACAGCAGCCCTGATTTGCTTGCTGGTCGCGGCGATTGCCCTTGCGCTCGGCCGGAGTGGCGATCGGTTGCGCACGAGAGCAAGGAAGGATTGGAAAGCAAACGCCATTGCAGAAATCGCGCGAAGGTCCGGCGATACGAACTGGCTCGCAAACGAAGTGCGGCGGTTGAGGACGGAGATGGCGAAGCCGGAGCCGGGCTCCGGCGATTGGATTTCACAGCAATTGATGCTAATGAAGAATGACGAGTGGATGGTCTTTACCAATAAGTGCAGGAAGGCAGACAATCGGATCCACGACATCTTCGTCGGACGCGGGTCGAACGGGAGGTGGTACTACTCGACCTATCACTTCTGCATCGGAATGGTTGGCATCATCGTTGATGAGCAGCCGGAAAACCTGACCGGGCTCGTCCAACGCTACTTCCTGGTGGAGTTTGACGGGTGTTCCGACGAGTGCCTGCAACTGACCTGGCCGCCGAAGCGCGAATGAGAACGAAGCAGGCAGAAAAATGGGGGCAGAAAAATGCGTTCATCTTTCTGCCCCCATTTTTCTGCCTCAAGTTTCGGTTCACTAAAATTGCGTCGTCACCCGATCAAGCGAGGTGGGCGGACACTGGCGGTTCGCGCTCCGGTGGTCACGCCAGCATAGATACGCAATGATCCGCGCGTTAAACTCTCACTGGCTGCCCTGGCTTGGCCTGTGGCTTGTGGCTTCGTCGTGGCTGTTCGGGGAGGACTACTTCGTCAAGGCCCAGCCGTCGATCTGGGTCGCAATCGTCGCCGCTGGCACAATCCTGGTTTGTCTTTCGCAGTTCGCCCGCCAGGAGGCCCCCTCCGATCCGCCTGCTGACTCTGCGACAGAACCGCGGCATGCCGTACTGCCTCCGGTCATGGTCTTGTGCCTCGTACCTGCCGCCATCGTCCTGCCCTGGCCATCGCGCATCGCTCCGCTGCTGCTGGCATGCGGGGCATTGCTGGAGTTTTCCCGAAGGCGATTCGCCCGCGCGTTCGCGACCGGAGTTTCACTTGCCGGAACCATTTTGCTCGTCCAGTCGCTCGCGCTGGCCATTTACAAACACGCCACGGCCCGCTCGCACGATTTGCCCTGGCCGTTGCCGAGTCTTCTCGCGTGCGTCTTGCGCTTGCTGGGAACGGACGCCGCCGCGGACGGCTCCGATCTGGTGCTGTTCACGATGCGCGCGAACCATCGCCTCGGCGCGACATGGGAGCTTTTTCTTGATCCTGCAACGGTTTGCTTCATCGCAGGCGGGCTGGCGATGGTGGTTCTCGGACTGGCGGGCCGGACAAATTCCACGGACGACTCGGCCGCGGTCCGTAGCCGCCGACGTGAGGAGGCGGACCGTCAAATCCGAAATCCGAAATCCGAAATCCGAAATCGAACTCGCCTCCTCAAGTCGGCGACTACGAGTCCGGCCGTGAAGGCCGCCGGGGTGCTACTGGTCGCGACCGCGCTGTGGCTGCCGCTTCGCGCGGGCATTTTGGCCGGCACATTTTTGCACCGGGCGCTTCGCACGGAATTCGAAGCACCGCTGAACCTGATGAACCAGTTCTGGAGCCCGTGGCCGCAATTTCTGTTGCTCCTGCCGCTGGCGATGCTGGCCGCCCGCTGGCTTCGCAATTTTCCGGTGCGGGCGGCCCTCGCCGGACTATCACCAGCCTCGCCACGGCGATCACTGGTGCGGACACTCTCGTTGGGCTTCGTCACCGCCGCCGTGTGGACGCTGGCGATCCATTGGGATCCGGTCGGCAAGCCGAAGCAGGGCAGGGTGGCCGTGGACGAATTCCATTCGACGTGGGAGCCGACCGGCCGGCCGATGGACACCGAATGGTACGGGCACCTCTCCGGCTACAACTACGCCTGCCTCTACGACTACTGCTCGCGTTACTACACGATGTCTCGCCTGACGAACACATTCACAGATGCCACCCTCGCCGCCCTTGACGTGCTCATCCTCAAGGTCCCCACGGAACGCTATCAGCCCGCGGAAATTGACGCCGTGGTCCGATTCGTCGGGCGCGGCGGCAGCGTGCTGTTCATCGGCGAACACACTGACGTGTTCAACACCGGCTACTACCTGAATTCAATTACGCGAAGGTTCGGGTTTGAGTTCCGCTATGACTGCCTGTTCGGAGTGGAATCGTTTTTCGACCAATTCTACAAAACGCCACTCGTGCGCCATCCGGTCCTCCAACACTTGCGCGAGTTTGATTTCGCCACTTCCTGCTCGCTCGACGTGCGCGGCGGCTCGGGTCGCGGCGTGATCGTCTCGACCGGCCTCAAGAATTCGATGGCGGATTACCACGCCAACAACTACTACCCACAGGCGGTCGACCACGCTGCGATGCGCTCCGGCGCGTTCGTGCAGCTCTGGGCCGCGCGCCACGACCGCGGGCGCTTGCTCGCGTTCACTGACTCGACCATTTTCTCCAACTTCAGCGCGTTCGAGCCGGGCAAGGCGGAGTTGTTTCTCGGAATGATCGAGTGGCTCAACCGCCAGGATCGTCTGGGCAATCCACGCCTAATTCTCTTGCTGGTCGGTGCGGTGTTATCAATCTGGACTTTGTGGTCGGCCTGCAAGCTGCCGGGCGCCGCCCGGCTCACACTCGCCACTGCGGTCTTCGGCTGGGGAGCAACGAGCCTGGCGCTGCTCGCCCATCAACGCCAGGCGCTGTCCGAACCCCGGCCGGTGCGCCCGCTGACCTGGGTCACAATCGATCGCGCCGTTTGTGATAGCCCGCTTTCCAAAGGGGGGTTCATCGCCGGCAAGGCGGATGGCTTCGGCATTTTCGAGCGCTGGATTCTGCGGCTCGGCTATTTCATCAAACGCCGAGTAGGATTGGACGCAGCGCAGGGAAATCTCGTCGTGTTCTTTTACCCAACAAGGCCGGTGAGCTCCGATTATCGCGACGCGCTTGTTCGGTACGTCGAACGCGGTGGAAAGCTGCTCATCCTCGACTCGCCGATGAATGAACAGTCCACGGCCGCCGCGCTGCTGGAGCTGTTCCAGCTTTCGCGGAGGCCATTGCCCGCTCAGAAGGGAATGCTCTCGAACACCGCCGGCTGGCCTGCCGTGCCGGTCGATGCTGCCCACGAAATCGTCGGTGGCCAGGCACTATTCTATCTGGACGGCAAGCCGGTTGGCGCGATCGCCCGCCGCGGCAAGGGCGCCGTCGTGGCCCTCGGCTTCGGCTCGCGCTTCGCCGATCCTTCGATGGGCGTCACCGGCGATGTCGTTCCGGACACGGAATTGCGAAAGGTGTTCGACCTCGATTTCGTGCTGCTCCGGGCGATCATTCAAGATCAGCTTCCGGCGGCGGCACCGGTGTCCAATTGAAGGTGCGGGCGCCAACCGTCGCGGAGCGACCGGACGACAGTAGCCGTGGGTTTCAACCCACGGACCAAGGCGGAAGCGCGTGCGTCGCGTAGCGACGCTTGAGCGGGAGCGGTGCATCAAGCGTCGCTGACGCGACGCGGCAGGATGGAGACGACTATCCGTGGGTTGAAATCCACGGCTACCATCACTTGGTCGCTACGCGACAGCCGCCGGATTGCGCGAATCGTCTTGGACTGCTCCGGCCCTCGGGCGCACCTGCCAGCCGCATCGCCAGGCGTCCCATTGCGATGCCTGGACAGGCGGTTGCCAAAAAACCATTTGACTCGCGCTCCGCCCTTCCGATACCTTCTACGTCGTGAGTTTGAACGTGAACAGCCGACTGCTGCTTAACAACGCCCTGCTGCTGTGCAGGGCGGCGGTCGGGTGTTGACGCGAACTTCGAATCGACTTTCAACCCCATCGCCGCAAACCGGCGGTGGGGTTTTTGTTTTGGGAACGAAAGCCGCGCCGCCAAAACCCAACCACACACATGAAAAACAACCGTAGCAATCGAATCGTCATCTTCGACACCACGCTCCGCGACGGCGAGCAATGCCCCGGCGCCTCGATGAACCTCCGCGAGAAACTCGAGGTCGCCCGCCAGCTTGCCCGCCTCAAGGTCGATGTCATTGAGGCCGGTTTCCCCGTCATCAGCCAGGGCGACTTCGAATCCGTCCACACCATTGCCCGGGAAATCAAAGGCCCCGTTATCACCGGCCTTGCCCGGTGCGTGCCGAAGGACATCGACGCCGCCGGCGCCGCCATAAAGCCTGCTGGCCGGCGCGCGCGCATCCACGTCTTTCTCGCCACTTCGAAAATTCACCGCGAACACAAGCTCAACAAGGCGCAGGACGAAATCCTCCGCCTCGCCGTCGAAGGCGTGAAACGCGCGAAGCAGTTCGTGGACGATGTCGAGTTTTCGCCCGAAGACGCCTCGCGCACCGAGCCGGAGTTCCTCGTGCAGGTCTCCAAAGCCGCCGTGAAGGCCGGCGCAACTACGGTCAACATCCCCGATACCGTCGGCTGGGCCGTGCCTGATCAGTTCGGATCGCTCATCAAACAGCTCTACGAGGCCGTGCCCGAGTTTCAAAGCGGCGAGGCCGTGATCAGCGTCCATTGTCACAATGACCTCGGCCTCGCCGTGGCCAATTCGCTCGCCGCCGTCCGCAACGGCGCCCGCCAGGTCGAGTGTACCGTCAATGGCATCGGTGAACGCGCCGGCAATGCTTCGCTCGAGGAAATCGTCATGGCCGTCAAGACCCGCGGCGACTTCTTCGGCGGGTGCACCTGCGGCGTCAACACGCGCGAGATAGTGAAATCGTCGCGCCTTGTCTCCCGGATGAGCGGGCTTGTCGTGCAGCGCAGCAAGGCCATCGTCGGCGAAAACGCCTTCGCCCACTCCAGCGGCATCCACCAGGACGGCATTCTCAAGAAACGCGAAACCTACGAGATCATGGATCCACGAGACGTTGGCTGGCTCCGGACCGAACTTCCGCTCACCAAACACAGCGGCCGCGCCGCTCTCCGCGCCCGCCTCAAACACCTTGGTTTCAAGCTCGCGGAAGACGAAATCGCCGCCATCTTCACGCGCTTCAAAGACATCGGCGACAAGAAGAAGTTCGTGTATGACGACGACCTCACGGCGCTCGTCGAAGGCCAGATTACCGAAGTGCCCGAAACCTGGTCGCTCGATTACCTCAGCGTGAGCAGCGGCAACCAGACTG
>DASTLJ010000218.1:0-7370 GCA_035715125.1 Verrucomicrobiia bacterium | reverse complement strand
AAGACCGTCGAAGTGCGCAGCATTATCACCGATCTCGACGCGAGCCAAACGGCCGCCGGCACCGGCAACGCGTTGACCGGCGCCGGCGGCGGCGGCGGTGTTGGGTCGCTCATTCTGCCGATCCCTGAGCCGTTCGAACTGGGGCCGACGTTGGACGTGGTGCCGTACGTGTCGGCGGACGGCTACACAATCCAGATGACGATTATCCCGACCATGAAAGAGTTCGTCGGCTACGACCTGGAAAGTGGCCGCCTATTCCAGGCCCAGATTCAATCGGTGGGCGGCGCCGGCGGCGCCACGCCGCCGCTGATCCAGACTACGCCGCTGCCGATCTTCCGCCTGCGCCAGGTCGTGACCAGCGCCATCGTGTGGGACGGCCAGACCGTCGTGCTCGGCGGCCTCATTTCGGACGAGACAATGAAGATCAAAGACAAGGTGCCCGTCCTGGGCGACCTGCCGTTCATCGGCAAGCTGTTCCGCAGCGAGTCGAGCATGACCAAAAAGAAGAATCTGGTCATCTTCGTCACGCCCACGATTATCGATCCGGCCGGCAACCGCATGCACACGGACGAGGAACTGCCCTTCGCCCAGACCGCGATCCCGGCGCAGAAGCCTGTCAGCCAGTAACCGATCCAGTTTCGCAATGGCTGCAATACAGGCCGGTGGCCGGTCGCCTCGGCGAATCCACCCGGTTTCCAATGCCACTTGATTTCTTGGGTCGCATGAAACGCCCACCGCCCGTAGCCGCCGACGTGAGGAGGCGGATGGAACGGGCTCAGCGACCGAACCGCCTCCTCACGTCGGCGGCTACGGAATCAGTGAAAAATCCCAGCTAGCCATGCCAGCGGCTAATAGATTGTTGATTGTCGACGGGCACGCTTACGCGTACCGGTCCTTTCACGCTATTCGCCAACTGAGTTCGCCCTCGGGCGCGCCCACCAACGCCATTTACGGCTTCCTCAAGGCGCTGGGGAAGATGCGCGCTCAACTGGCCCCGACGCACGCCGCAGTCGTTTGGGATGGCGGCCTGCACGCCCAACGCATGGAGGCCCACCCGGACTACAAAGCCCAGCGTCCCCCAATGCCCGCCGGCCTGGAGCAGCAAATCGACGGCATCGTCGGATACCTTCAAGCCGCCGGCGTGGCTTCCTTTTGCCGCGACGGTGTCGAGGCCGACGATTGGATTGCCCTCCTTGCGCGGCGTTTCGCCGGCGAGATGCCCGTCGTGATCGCCAGTTCGGACAAGGACTTCATGCAACTGGTTTCGCCGCGGGTCGGGTTGCTCAACCCCAACGACAAGTCGGAGAAAATCTGGACCGCCGCCGACGTGCGGTCCAAATCGGGGGTGGCGCCGGAGCAAATTGTCGATTGGCTCAGCCTGATCGGCGACGCGGTGGACAACATTCCCGGCGTGCCCGGCATCGGCCCGAAGACGGCTGCCGAGTTGCTCAACCAGTTTGGATCGGCCGAGGCGCTCTATGCGCGGCTGAGCGAGGTGAAATCGGATCGGCATCGGACCAGCCTCCAGGCCGCGGGCGCCGCCGTGCGCCGCAACCAGCAACTCATAAGCTTGCGCGACGATTCGCCGGACGTGGCGCTGGAGGAATTGGTGTTGCGCAAGGCGGACGAAGGCCGGCTCCAGGACTTGTTCAGAGAGTGGGGATTCAGAAGCATGCTCGCGGCGCTGGCCTCGGAACCTGTCCAGAAGGCGTTGTTATAAACGGCTTGATTTACAGGCCATTTTGACGGTCGATCATGGAAAAACTGGCAAGAAGTCGTGGACAAGAATTGGCGCGACTGGTACACCTATCTGAACTTATGTCACCACTGCTAACGGCTTGCAAAACCGTAGTGTTTTGCGGGCTGGCTGTAGGCTGTATTGCCACGGCGCCGGCCCAGGTTTTTGAGCCTCAGGGCGGGGAAACTCCGGTGACCGGGGAATTGCCGGGCGACCAGGTTTTCCCGGCGCTGTGTCTCTGTCCAGGGGGCGGCTACGCGGTGTGGCAGGACTCGAAGATCGACCTGCGCGGGCAGGGCATCGCGGCGATCAAACTCGATGGCGCGCTGCGCCCCACAGGCGCGCCGTTCGTGATCAACCAGCGCCGCGCGGGCCATCAGGAGCATCCCGGCGCCGCATCGCTCACCGGCGGAGGCGCGGCGTTCGTCTGGCAGGGCGGCGATCACAGTTCGCCAAACATTTTGGCGCGATTCGCCCGGGCCGATGGAGGATTTCTGACCGGCGACATTCAGGTGAACCCGCCGCTGCGCACGGTCAAGTCAAACCACGTCGTTCAAGTCTATGGGTACAAAAACAACAAGCTTCGCAACCTCCGCTTCCGCCTCCCGGAATCGGCGCGCATCTACCGCGACCGCAACCAGGGGGCGACTGTTGCAGCGCTGCCGGACGGCGGCGCGATAGTGACTTACGCGGGGTGGCGGCGGCTGCACACGAATTGGTCGGAAATCGTGACGGTCGTGAAATCCTCGCACGGCCGGTATTACACGAACGATCTGCCGCAGAAATTCGGCGCGAGCCAGGACTGGATGCTCGACGTGTTTTTCCAACGATTCAGCGCGGACGGAAAAAAGGCCGGCGGCGAAGTGCTCGTAAACCAGTTTGCCAAATACAATCAACGCAACCCCTCGGTGGCCGTGCTGCCGGATGGGACTTTCGTCGTGGTGTGGGTGTCAGAGAATTTCGTGCCCATCCCCATCGAAGTGGCTCACGCGCAGATCGACATCATGGCGCGGCTGTTCAGTCCGACGGGCGAGCCGCTCGGCGGCGAGTCCATAGTAAATTCGGCCCCGCGTCCCAGCGCGATGCCCGTCGTGAGCGCGATGAGCGATGGCCGTTTCACCGTTGTCTGGGCCGGGCGCGACGGGGTGCGAACCAATGGCTGGGACATTTACGGGCGCCTCTTCAGCCCGAGCGGGGCGCCGGAGAGCGATGCGTTCAAGGTCAACACTCACACCTACGGCGACCAGTTCGCGCCGCGGATCAGTTCGGTGGGCGCGAACCAGTTCGTGGTTTGGACCAGCCTGGGGCAGGACAAAGCCGGGGAGCAAATCCTGACGCAATATACCCGGGAGGGTGGCTTCCAGGCGTGGGGCCTGGGCCAGGGTGGCTCCTGGCAGAGCATCTACGGGCGGCAGCTTTCCGACGGTGTTCCGGTGAGCCCGGAAACTCGCATTCACTCAATCCCCCCCATCGGCAAACGACAGCACCCGGTGGTGAGCGGCGATGGCGAGGGCCGGTTCCTGGTGGCCTGGTCTGCAATCAGCGACGGAGCGAACTTTGAAATATCCAGCCAGGTGATCTCGACGGCGCAGCCGCAGGGAACGAATGCCGTCGCGGGGCTCAGCCCGGCTGGAGGGCAGAACCCAAACCCTGCCGGCGGATCCAACGGAGCGCTGGCTGGCTCCGGCGCCACGGCGGCCACAACGCCAGGCAGTATCAGCGCGGGCCCGCGGGTGACACTCAGCGGGCCGCTGGACAAGCTCCGGCTGAGTTGGAGCGTGGAAGCCGGCGCCCGCTACCAGGTCCAGAGTTCGACCAACCTGGTGAACTGGAGCAATGCCGGCGAGCCGCGGGTCGCGGGGGCCGCAACGGACTCGATGGGTGTTCCGCGGAGCGGCTCGGCGGCGTTCTACCGCGTGGTGAAACTTCCGTGAGGATTGCATGAAGAATTCTATGACTCGAGCCATCAAGACGCTGGGGCTGGTGGGCCTGTTGGCCGGGGTGGGGCCGGGCGCAATGGGCTTTTCGCTGCTGGGACCTTTCAAGACCTGGCAGGTCAACGCCATTGGGTACCAATTGGCCGGTGACATCGGCGGCCCGATGCTCGGCAACGAAGGCTACCGATGGAACATCCCGACGATTCACTACGCGTTCGACTCCTCGTTTATCACCTACTTCGGAAAGCCCGGCATGGACGCGGTCGATGCGGCGATCCAGCTCTTCAACGAGCTGCCCCGCTTCAGCAGCATTACCAATGACGGGTTCTCGCTTTTCGTCAACGGCGAGCCCCTTCCAACGGACATCCGGGGGCCGCAGAATTTCAGTTTCCTGGAGGCGGGGCTGTTCGACGTGAAGTCCCAAGCCATGCAGCTCCTGATGGAGGAGCTGGGATGTGCGGAGCCGACGCGCTTCACCTGGACGTTGCGGGGCCGGGAGGTGTTCGGCACGCCTCCGATCACGAACTACTCCGTCATCAAGCTCAACTACGACCCGGTCACTTTGCAGCCCTCAAGCTATGTCAATGGGCAGTTGTACGATTACGAAGTGTTCGATCCGTTCATTTTCCGAAACATCATGTATGCCGACGCAATCGAAGTGCCCGTCAGCCCGCCGTTTCCGTACATATTCTCCGCAGTGGCGGACCGGTTTTCGGGGCCGGGCGAGTATTTTTTCGCGCTGTCCCAAGACGATATTGGCGGGCTGCGATTCCTGTACAACAAGGACAATTTTGCAGTCGAGCCGCTGGTGGCCGGGATTACCGGCAGCGCTATCAGCAGCTCGCCCTGGGCCCCCTACGTAGGAACCAACGTCATTGTCAGCACGAATGTGGTGACGACGAATGTGACCGGAAACCTGATCGTGACAGGCCTTCGGCCGGGCATCAACAAGCTGAAGTTCAGAAAGGTGAAGTATGATTCGCTTCTGGGCCAGTTTTTTGCGCCTGTCACCACCCGCTACGCGGACACGGTGATAACCGGTTCGCGGGTCGTTCGCCAGTCGCTCCAGCGGGTCCTGACGCAGCCGGACCTGCTGATTGTGGCGGAGGACCTCGGATTGGCGGCCAACTTCGTTCCGTTCCATGCGGCCCGGACGGTGACAACCGCCTGGCAGAACAACGATGCGCTGAACGGCAACGATGGAATTATGGGGGATCAACTGGGCGGTCCGGGCGTCATCACGCCCCAGATTCGCATCTTCTTCAGCGACCAGTTGCCCTACTGGTTGAACAGTTTGCCCGATTTCGGCCCGGGACCCGAAGGGGCGCTGAGCAGCGCGGTGTGGGGATCCTTCGATGAAAACACCGAGGTGCCCGTTATCTATCCGCTGTGGTTGAACCTGACGCTGGAAGATCTGCAACGGCTGGCGAGATCCAACCGCTGAACCGGGACAACTCTTTTCGACCGAGATTATGAAACGACTGTTTAGTCTGGGGCTGTTGAGCGTGGCTGGCGCGGCCAGCGCGGCCACCGTGCCGATCTTCATCAACGAATCGCCGCTGGTGCTGCCGGACGCCGGGCTGCCGACCATCAACGCCCAGGCGTTTGTCAACCAGAGCACCATCAGCGTCTCGCCCTTTACGTTTACCTTCAGCCTCGGCGCCGGCACCTTTGGCCTGACAACAGCCGGCAGCCTGCCGTTCGAGACTTTCAACACCTTGTTTTACACCAACGAAGCCTCGGGCGTGATGAGCGGGTTCCCCGGCTTTCGTTTCATGAACACCAGCGGGCGCACGCGCCGGCCGGCCCTGTGGTTCGTCAACGAGGGCGCGATCACCACCGGCGGCTATCTCGAAGTCAAGGCGGAGAACATTCTCAGCACCGGGCCGCTGGACTCCAGTGCGGGCGGCTTGGTCCGGCTGGTCGGCAAGGACGTGGATGTGACCCGCAGCCGGCTGCGGACCGGGCAGGGGTTCGCGACGTTCTTTTTCGGCGGATACAACGATAGCCCCTTTCGCCGCGAGTATCTGAACGCGGCCGGGGTCACCGACGTCTACTGGGGCGTCGGAAGCAATGGCATGTTCCTCGATACCGGCCCGGCGACCCGGCTCAGCGGCCCTGCCAACTTTAATCTGCCGTTCCCTAACACGCCGTTGCACGAGAACCAATACTTGTTCGGGCGGCGCTTTGCGACCAACCGGGTGAGCCTGCCCAAGTTCAGTTTCTTCGGCACCAATTTCTTCGGCACCAATATCTTCTCGATCAACAATTTCGCCGCGTTCGCGTACACCAACACCGTCGGCCGCACGGCGGCGATGGTCCAGGTCGTCTTCGTGCGCACCAACAGCCCGGACGGGAATTTCTCGGCCAACGTGACGTTCGACCCCTTTGCCTTTGACGCCGAGATAGAGGGTCCTGCGCAAGTGCTCGTGGAACTGAAGCGGTGGGACTTCGACCCTTCCCTGGACTTCAACATCACCAATTGCTTTTACCTCGTGGACTCGATGGCGATCCGGACGAACCTGAATCTCTACCGAAACTCTCTCTACCGAACCGCCGTGCGTGGCTCGAACTCACGGCGGCCAAACGTCTATGAATTCTTCCTCTCGCCGCCATTTAATTGGCCCGCGCAGCCACCCAATTCGATTTTCACCAACGGCCTGCTGGATATGGGCTACCTCTCCAACCGTGTGGACATGCGCTACGCCGGCTACAGCGCCAACGTTTTCACCAACGTCTTCAGCGGCCTCGGCGGCACGTTCAGCCCGTTTACCTTCGTTTCGAGCCTGATCCGGCCCACGAACTTGCCCGGCCGCGTCGAAGTTTTCGGCGACAAGCTCACCCTGGACTCGACCCGCATCCGCAGCGAGTCCACCGTGTTCGTGAAAACCAGCGATCTGAGGGGCAACAAGCTGGCCCGATTGGTGGACGCGCCGATGGTGGGCTACGATATCGCCTCCACGCAACCTGAGTTGGTGATTTCGAACATTGCGCCGACCTCCGTGCAGCGGCTGTCGGGCACGGTTTGCGCCTGGAGCGGCCAGTGGAAGAACTACCAGATTGATCCCGTCACCTCGTTCACCAACGAGATCCACTTCCACGTTCTCTTCGTCGATCACGCCTTCCAGCCGACCGTGCCGGCCAGCGTGTTCCACTTTGCGGCCCGAGCGACCAACCTGGTGATTGCCGACACGGTGAGCCTCTACCAGAGCTCCATAGGCACGTTCTTGATTGGCGACCCTGTTCGCAACCGCAAGTTGCGGATTGACGCGGAGAGCCTGGACGTGCGGGGCAGCCTCAGTTTCCCGTTTGGCGCCAGTTGGGCCAACTCGAACGTGCTGCGGGTCGTCAACTTCACCAACAGCGGCTTTGTGTTCGTGCCCGGCTCCGCCAAGTACGGCACGGACCGCACGGCGCCCTACAACAACATCGTCAATTCGGGCACCAACACGGCCTCTTCGCAATTGATCCGGACGCGCCTGTTCGACAACAGCGGAAGTTTCTTCTCCAGCCAGGGGCCGGTCCAGATTGACGCGGTGACGGCTCGCATGGAAGGCCCGCCCATCGCAATCGCGACCAACGTGTTCCCGCTGACCACTATTACGAATTTCTTCGTCGTCACCAATGGGTTCGCGACCAACGTCTTTTTCTCCTCGGTTGGCGCGTACATCCAAAGCTCCAGTGACCTTCAAATC
>DASTLJ010000217.1:0-21392 GCA_035715125.1 Verrucomicrobiia bacterium | reverse complement strand
CCAAGCTCGGGGCTTACGATTATCTGCAAAAGCCCTTCGAGATGCCCGAACTCATCGGCCTGCTCCACCGCGCCGCCGATGCCGGCCGTCTCATGCGCGAACCGGTGGCGCTGGCCCCTGATGCTCCGTCCGCCCGCACCGCGCTCGTGGGCGTCAGCCGCGCGATGCAGGACGTCTGCAAGGAAATCGGCCGCGTCGCCGCCAAGCCCGTTACCGTGCTGATTCGCGGCGAAACCGGCACGGGCAAGGAACTCATCGCCCGCGCCATCTATCAACATAGCGGCCGCTCGAAAGCCCCGTTCATCGCCATCAACTGCGCCGCCGTGCCTGAGAACCTTCTGGAGAGCGAGCTGTTCGGCCACGAGCGCGGGGCTTTCACTGGAGCGGAACAGCGACGCATCGGCCGTTTCGAGCAGGCAAACAAGGGCACGCTCTTCCTCGATGAGATCGGCGACTTGCCCGCGAACACGCAAGTCAAGCTGCTCCGCGTGCTGCAACAGCAGACCTTCCAACGTGTCGGCGGCACCGAAACCATCACCGTGGACGTGCGCCTCATCGCCGCCACGCACCGGGACCTGGAAACCATGATTCGCGATGGCAAATTCCGCGAAGACCTCTTCCACCGCCTCAACGTGGTGACGATTCCCCTCCCACCATTGCGCGAACGGCGCGAGGATGTCCCGCCCCTCGTCCAGCACTTCCTGAAGAAATACGCCGCCGAATTCGGCGCCGAGACACCGACTCTCAGCCCCGACGCGCTCGCCGTTCTCCAAGCCGAACCCTGGCCCGGGAACATCCGGGAACTCGAGAACGTCACGCGCCGTCTGCTGCTCGCCGCGCGAGGCCTTGCCATCAGCGCCGAGGCTGTGCGCCAGACACTCGCCACCCGGACGAGCGCCACCACCTCGCCCGCAAATTCACTGCCCGCGGTGGTCGCCGCTCTGATCGCCCGCGCGCAACGTGGCCAACTCCACGACGCGCACGCCCAGATATTGGCCAAAGCCGAGCGCGAGGTCATCACACAAGCCATTCTGCTTGCGCATGGCAACCAGGCCAAGGCCGCCCGATGGCTCGGCTTGTCACGCTTCACTCTGCGCGAAAAGCTCAAGCAACTCGGCCTGCATCCGGGGCAGCACGAGGAACCATAGGTCAATCGCTTACCCTCCGCTGGACCATCGGCTGACCATCCGCCCGACAGCAGTTCACATTGCGCCGCGCTAACTTCCTGTGCTTCAACCCGCTTTCCGCCAGCCACGCTTTTTGCATGCGCGGCACGCGCAAGGCTTTACGGAATAGCAACGGTTCCTGTCGGAACCCAAAACTGAAAACTGCCGAACGAAAGCGATCCTTATGAATCCAAACCCATTCCCGACGTCGCAGTCAACGGGCACCTCGGTTCGCACTGCCAGCACGCAAACCACTCAGAGCCCATGGCTTTACGGAACGATTCGGAGCGTCGAACCGACTCGCGAATTGCTCCTCCTCCACCTGCCGGATATTGACTCTGACGAAATCATCCATTGGCTGCCGCACACCCAATTCTACTACCATGGTGACCAGGTCAAGCCCGAGGCGCTCAGCCGCGGCCAGCAAATCTCGGTGCAGTTCTCCAGCGACGGCGGGCAAAAATTTGCCACGGAAATCGACATCGTGGTGAAACCGCCAGCCAGCGAGTCCACAGCCGCGCAGCGGCAATCCCTCTGGCCTTCACGCGCCGGGAGAACAGGACGCAAGTAATCGGATTCCAGCCGCGAGACAGGACACCTCGTTGCCGATGAGCAAACCGAGTTCAGATCCACCTCGGAGTGAGGGACCTTCCGGTAAACCCGCGGGCGCCGGCCACGCCAGCCTGCGTCATCAACCGCAACTCGTCCTCGTTGTGGACGACGACCCGAATATCCGTGAATCGCTCGCCGAAGTCCTGCGGCTGGAAAACTTCGCCGTGCGGCTGGCTTGCGACGGGCGCGACGCCGTGCGCCAGTTTCTCGACGGCCCGCCGGACCTGATTCTGCTCGACATCAACATGCCCGACATCAGCGGCTGGCAGGCATTTCAAATCATGGCCGAGATGTATCCGTTCGTGCCCGTCATCGTCATTACCGCCCGACCTGGACAGGCCCGCCGAGCCGGCGAGTTGGGCGTCGGTTCACTTCTTGAGAAACCCCTCCACATTCCCACGCTGCTCCAAACCATGCGCCGCCTGCTCGCGCGTCCCGCCACCGGCTGCTTTGCAAAAGGAGGGTGAGATCATCCCGCAGATCAAGGGTGGTGCGCGTGGCAGGACTTGAACCTGCACGGCTTTCGCCACTACCACCTCAAAGTAGCGTGTCTGCCAATTCCACCACACGCGCAACCGGCGGGTTTACTGAAACAAGCAGAGTGGAACGGTGCAAGCGCATTTTCGGGATGCGCCCCGAGCACGGCGCGGGGTATCGGGCCGATGGTGGACAGTTGGCGCGCGCGCGATCCCAGTCCACAGCCGGTGGCGCCGGAAAGAGGCGCTTCAGATTGACTCGTGAATGAAGCGAATTGGGGTGCTGCGAGTCGGGGGACTCACGGTCCAGCCGCGACGGGCTCGGGTTTCTCCGTTCCGAACCATTTCACCAGGGCCTGATGGCCCGGCACGTTCTTCCGAATTGGCGTGGGGGCGTCTGCCTCGTCGCTGGCGTTGAGCTTGGAAACATAGACGGCTTCGTAGGCGCTCTTGCCGCGCACTCCGACGATCAGCGTCAGGTCCTTGACCTTTGGCTCGGGTGCGGCCGGCGGGGCGGCGGGCGCCGCCGCAGTCCGGCCGGCGGGCGGACGGGTCGTGGCGGGCCGGGCGGGCGGAGGCGGTTTCGGCGGCTCGACTTTCGAGTTCTCCGCGACGACCGCATTGGCCGCTCCCCAGCACAGTTCCAACATGGATTCCTTCACCTCGCCCTTGTAACGGGAGAATTCCGGCACGTGCACCAGCACGAGCACCCGGTCGTCGCGCATTTCCATGTAGGTCTGGAAATGCCCCGCGCCCGCGGTGGCGGAGCTGACGGCGGAGGCGATGCGGCCGAGCTTGCTGCGCCCTCGGTAGCGGGGCCGGCTCTCGATCTTGAAATTCTCCCGCTGCACGGCCTCCAGTCCGGCGGCCAGGTCCTTGGCGATGCGCCCCGCCTCGCCGGTGTTGCCGTAGCCTTCGTTTGCGCTTTCGGAATTGATCCGGCTGTTCGCGGCGTCAAAGGCGCTCCAGCCCGCTTCTGAATGGAGCTTGGCAATTTCCTTCTTGTCCCGCTGCGCTGCGAAGAACCCGGCAATCAAGACACCGACCACGACGAGCGCGGCGATGCCGTAGCCGGCGATCCTCAGGAGGCCCCAGGCGCCGGCCAGCTTTTCCATCGTACCGGTCTTTCGATGTTGAGGAAAGGTCTGCCGCGGGAAACTCGGTGTGCTCGCGGCAGGCGTGGTGGCCGGATGGGAGGCCGGGGCGGAAGTGCTCGTGCTCATCCTGAGTCGGGGCAGGGAGGGCGTGGCTGCCGCCGGCATAGCGAGGGCGGGCGAAGCCGCTCCACTCAATCCCGGTATGGAACTCAGCGGCACCCAATCGGCGCCGCCTTCCGGGCACACAAGGTCCTCGGGCACAACCTGCCCCGCGGCGAGCATGGTGGGAAATGATTCCTGTGGATACGGACCGTAGGTCGTACCGTCGCGGGCCATGTAGTAGTTCATGGATTTGGCAAAGGTCTGATGTGGGTCTACCCTAGCCATCGAACCGGCGGCAGGCAATCAATTGTTCGGACCATTCTGAGGAGTTTTTATGTCTATGCCTCGCCTCTCATTTCGGCGATAACACTTCCATGAACGATTGGATCAGAGATTACGTAAAAGCGCAGAAGGCGGCGCTGGATTCGATCCCGGTGGCGGACGTCGAGGGCATCATCGGGCAATTCCGCGACGCGCTCCGGCTGGACCGGCAGATTTTCGTCTTCGGCAACGGCGGCAGCGCCGCCAATGCCTCGCACTTCGCGACGGACCTTGGCAAGGGGGCCTCGGACAAACTTGGCCGGCGCTTCCGCATTTCGTCGCTGAACGACAACGTGAGCTGGCTCACCGCGCTCGGGAATGATTATTCGTATGAGGACGTCTTCGTCCGGCAGCTCATGAACTACGGGCAGCCTGGCGACATTGCGATGGCCTTGAGCGTCAGCGGCAGCTCGCCCAACCTCGTCCGCGCCCTGGAATGGGCCAAGGCCAATGAACTGAAGACCATCGCGCTGATCGGCGGCAAGCGCGGCAAGCTGGCCAGGATTGCCGAAATTGTCATTGCCATTGACTCCAAGCACTACGGACGCGTTGAAGACGCACAGATGGGCATCTGCCACATGATTTGTTACGCATTCATGGAAAACCCGCTGCTTGGGGATGTCTAGCCTGGCTAATTCATTCGATCATCAGCTTGATTTTGAACTGGCCGAGCTGCGCGACCAGGGCCTTCACCGCGCCTTAAGCCGGGTCGATTCGCCGCAAGGCCCGCAGCTTGTCATCGACGGCTGGGCGCTCCTGAACTTTTCGTCGAACGACTACCTGGGCCTCGCCACTCATCCAGCCCTCCAGGAAGCCGCGAGACGCGCCGTGGGCGACTTTGGCGCCGGCGCCGGCGCCTCGCGGCTCATCTGCGGCTCGCTGGCACCCCATCATGAACTGGAGTCGGCCCTCGCGGAGTTCAAGGCCACCGAAGCCGCGCTCGCTTTTTCGTCCGGCTATTCCACGGCTCTCGGTACGATCCCCGCGCTCGTCGGCAAGGACGACATCCTCGTCCTGGACAAACTCGTCCACGCCTCGATCGTCGACGCCGCGCGGCTCTCCGGGGCCAAACTCCGCCTCTTTCGGCACAACGATCCCGCCTCGCTGGAAAAGGTTTTGAAATGGGCCCGCTCGCGCAGAACAAGCACGCACCACGCACCACGCACCACGCGCCTTCTCATCGTCACCGAAAGCGTGTTCAGCATGGACGGCGATCTCGCCCCGCTGCGCGAAATCATCGAGCTCAAGGAGCAGCACGGCGCCTGGCTTCTGCTCGATGAAGCGCACGCCACCGGCCTTTTCGGAGAGCACCGCCGCGGACTCGCCGAGGCGCAGGGGCTGGCCGGCCACGTCGAGATTCAGATGGGCACTCTGGGCAAGGCCCTGGGCGCGGCGGGCGGATTCATCGCCGGCTCGCGGCAGCTCATCGAACTGCTCGTCAACCGGGCCCGCAGCTTCATCTTCAGCACGGCCCCAGTCCCCGCGGCCGCCGCGGCTGCGACGGCGGCCGTCCGGCTAATCCAGTCGGCCGAAGGTGAAACGCTCCGCACGCGCCTCTGGCAGCGGGTCGATGAACTCAAGAACGAACTCATCCGCGCCGGCTGCTCCCTGCCGCCGGTGCAAAGCGCTATCCTGCCGCTCCACGTCGGCGACGAGCGCAAGGCCGTGGAACTGGCTGCCGGCCTGCGCGAGCGCGGCGTTTTCATCCCGCCGATTCGTTACCCGAGCGTCGCCCGCGGCGCCGCCCGCTTGCGCGTCACCGTCACCGCCGCGCACACTTCGGAGCACATCGCCGCGCTTGGCGGCGCCATCCGCAATTGGCAATCTGAAATCTCAAATCTCAAATCTCAAATCTGAAATCCGCAATGCCCAGTCTCGCCCGCCTCGATCACGCCCACGTCTGGCACCCATTCACGCAGATGCGCGATTGGCTCCGGCGCAAGCCGATCGTCATCCTCTCCGGCCGCGGCGCCCTGCTTCAGGACGCGCGCGGCCGCGAGTATCTGGACGCCAATTCGTCCATCTGGACGAACCTGCACGGCCACAATCACCCGAAGCTCAACGCCGCCATCACGCGACAGCTTCGCAAGATTGCCCATAGCTCGGCCCTGGGTCTGGCCAACGAGCCGGCGTCGCTGCTCGCCGAAAAACTCGTCGAAATAGCCAATGACCGATTGCCAATTGCCGATGCGCCGCGCCCCCGCTCCGGTTCGGGGCATCGGCAATCGCCAATCGGCAATCGGCAATTGACCAAAGTCTTCTTCTCCGACGACGGCGCCACGGCGATGGAAGTCGCCCTCAAGCTGGCTTACGAGTTTGCCCGGCGCGCCCGCGGCTTGAAACGGCCGCGCTTCCTTTCCCTGGGCGGCGCCTACCACGGCGACACTGTCGGCGCCGTCAGCCTTGGGCATATTCCGCGGTTCCACCAGGCCTGGCACGGGCTGACTTTCAAAACGGACGCCGTGATGGCGCCGTATTGCTACCGATGCCCTTTCAACCGCGCGAAGCCCGAGCGCGCCGACGCCCGCGTATATAGGCGGTGCCATTGGGAATGTGTCGGCAAAGTCGAGGCCCGCTTTGCGAGTCAGTCGAAACGCAAAGATCCTTTTGCCGCGATGGTCGTCGAACCGCTGGTGCAGGGCGCGGCCGGCATCATCGCCCATCCGCAAGGCTGGCTGCGACGCGTCGCGGAAATCGTCCGCGGTCACGGCGCGCAGTTGATCGCCGACGAAGTGATGACGGCCTTTGGCCGCACCGGCGCAGGTATTGAACACGGGAAGACGGGAAAACGGGAAGACGGGTGTGGCCCCTCCGCTCGTTTTCCTGTCTTCCCGTCTTCTCCCCTTCTCGCTTCCCATCACGAAGGGGTGCAGCCCGATTTTCTCGCGCTGGCCAAAGGGCTGACCGGCGGCTACCTCCCGATGGCGGCCACGCTCACGACGCAAGAAGTGTTCGACGCGTTCCTCGGCGAGCACGAGGAATTCAAGACTTTCTTCCACGGCCACAGCTACACTGGCAATCAACTCGGCGCCGCCGCCGCGCTGGCGAGCCTTCAACTGTTGCAAAACCCTTCGTCCGCCCGCGCCCGGGTGACGCTGGAAACCGCGCTGGGAAACGCCCTGAAGCATCTCTGGAGGCTGCCCCAGGTTGGAGACATCCGGCAGGTGGGCCTCATTGCAGGCGTCGAACTCGTCCGCGACTGGCGCACGCGCGCTGCGTTCGAGGTGCGCGAGCGCGCCGGGCAGCGGGTCTGCGAGGCGATGGCCCGACGCGGCGTGCTGACTCGCCCGATCGGCGACGTCATCGTGTTGATGCCGCCGTACTGCACGACCCCAGCGCAAGTCGTGCGGAGCGTCGCCGCGCTCCACGATTCGATTGAAGAGCAGTTCTCGGGCAATCGTGCCGCACGGCTGGCCGGGGCGCAGCTTGACGAACCGACCGTCGAGGCACGTGTTTCCCGACCGTCGCCTTTGGGAGCGCCGGCATCCTGCCGGCGAGTCGCGGCCTCTTGCTGACCGATACTCGCCGGCAGGATGCCGGCGCTCCCAGCAGTGCCTTGACGGCCTTGCGCCCAAGCCCGACGCTCGGCCCCGATGATTCGACCGTGGATCAAAGTCGGCTCCAGGCCGCTCGGCGACTACCGCATCTTCACCGTCCGTCTGGACGAGAAAATCTCCCCGCGCACCGGCCAGCGGCACGACTTCTACATCATCGACTGCGTGGATTGGGTGAACGTGCTCGCCGTGACGCCGCAGCAGGAGTTGGTGATGGTCGAGCAGTTCCGCCACGGATCGAACACCGTCGAACTCGAAATCCCCGGCGGCATCATGGACAAGTCCGAGACTTCCCCCGTCGAAACCGCCGTGCGCGAATTGCGCGAGGAGACCGGCTACGCGGGCCAGAACGCGCGCCGGCTGGCCGGCGTGTTTGCCAACCCCGCCATCATGAGCAACACCTGCCACACTGTGCTCATCGAGAACTGCTCGCTCCAGCACGCCGTCGAATGGGACAGCGGCGAGGACATGGTGACCCGCCTGGTGCCCGTCGCCGAAGCGCCGGCCCTGGTGGCTGAGGGCCGCATCAAGCATCCCCTGGTCATCGTCGCCTTGTATCACTTCGAACTTTGGCGGCGTGGCAAGAGCTGAAGTGATTTTGGAGTGCGGTGGCAAGCGCAGCGCGACACCGCTTTGGCTTACACGCACGAGCCACTGAGCGCCTTTGATCATCGCACTACGCAGCCAAAGCGCCGTCGTCGCTGCACTCTGCCGGCGCACTCCAGAACGTTCGGGTGTTGTCGATGCCGCAGACTTCTGAGCATGCGGTAACGACGCTCTGGCCCAGATTCAAAACCGCGTCAGTGCCTCCAGTTCCTTCACCCGCCGCGCGATGTCCGCCTTCGTCGCGCGGGTCGTGCGCGTCAGGCCGAAGCCTTCGCAGCAAAAGCTGGCCACCACGCTGCCGTGCACCATCGCCCGCCGCAGGTTTGCATCGATGCTCCCGCGCGCCGTCGAGAGATACCCCATCAGCCCGCCTACGAAACTGTCGCCCGCGCCCGTCGGGTCGACGACCTTGCGCAATGGATAAGCGGGGCAAAGGAAAAAGCCCTTCGGTCCGGAAAGGATCGAGCCATGGGAGCCCTTCTTGATGATGACGTATTTGGGCCCCAACTTGTGAATTTTTCGCATTGCCGCGAAAACGTTGTCCTCCTTCGTGAGCTGGTGCGCCTCGCTGTCGTTGAGCGCGAAGCCGTCGACACGCCGCAGCAGGCGCAAGAGTTCGTCGAGCGCGATGTTGAGCCAGAGATCCATTGTGTCTGCCATCACGAATTTCGCGCGCGACATCTGGTCCAGCACATGATGCTGGAGCGCCGGGGCGATGTTGGCCAGGAGCACGAAGGGGCTTTGCTTGAAGGCCGCCGGCAGGTGCGGCGTGAAACGCTCGAACACGCCCAGCTCCGTCAACAGCGTGCGGCGGTTGTTCATGTTCACCTCGTATTCGCCCGACCAATGAAACGTCTTCCCCGGCTCGACTTGAAGCCCGGTGAGGTCGACGCCGTGCTTGCGGTACAGCGCGATGTACTTCTTCGGGAAGTCCTCGCCCACCACGCCGACCAGTTTCACGGGCGCGAAGTAGCTCGCCGCCACCGCCGCGTGGCTGGCCGAGCCGCCGAGCAGGCGCCGGTTTTCGGCGGCGGGCGTCTTGATGGAATCGAGCGCCGTGCTGCCGACGATGAGAACGCTCATGGGATTTACGATTTCAGATTTGAGATTTGAGATTTGAAAACGTCAAGGGGGCGGACGGTAGGCGCGGCGAGAGGGGATGACAAGGGGGCAATGGGGGAGTGGAGTAATGGATTATTGGAGTGTTGAACAAAGCCGTGGAAGTTGGAGCAGTGAAAAGCTTGAAAGAGACTCCGAACGACGACGCGTCACCTGCCAATTGTGTTCAACTGAGCCTTTTGTCACAGTCCGATGTCAATTCCGGTTCCTGGATCTCGGGCAACGATAAAGAGGGTTAAGGAGCCGGGCGGCACCGTCATTCCGTACTTCGCAATCGAAAGAACCGCCTGTGCAGGCCAGGATCGACCGTAACCGAAAAGGACTCGCCAACCGCCTGTGTTGAATTTGTCACTTCTGCCCATGCTATTGGCGGGGACAGATTCGTCGTCGCTTCCAAAACGAAGTTGGTGGCGAACACGGGCCAGCGCAACGTCAATGTTTCGTCAGACCGCACCATCGACAATACGGGCAGTGGGATTGCGCCCATCTGCATGCGGAAGATGTCTAGGTCGGTCGCTCTGAACAGTGCATAGAGTTGTATGTTCGTAATCGTACCATGCAATTGGACTGTACCGTCTCCCTGGAAATCCGGCCCGCCAGGGTCCCAACCTCCCAAAACTGTGTCTCCATGCACCGAGAATCCAGCATCGCCACTCAGTCGCGACACAATCTGTCCTGGAAAACCAACCAAGTGGAATACTGAACTGAGATGAAACACCGGGTCTCGCACCGGGCTGCTGAAAGTGATCGTGTAAATCGAGTCAGGGATCGGATCCGCCACCAAAGCCAGGTAGTCTGATTGAGGGAGGGCCGGCGTGAAAACCGAGTCGTTGAATACAGGTGAACTTCCATCGAGCACGGAATCTTGAATTGCCGGGTCGGTTTGAAAAAAGGTTCCAAGCGTAACACGCACAGGCCCCAGGTGCCCGATGGCGGTGCCCTGGAAGGAGCTATCATTTGTAATGCTCGTCCAATCGGTGAAAATCACCTGCGCGGAGCACTGCACTGCCGCTGAGCAAAGCAAGGCAATTGCCACGTCGATGCTTCGAATAACTCGACGGTTCCTCTGGCGCGTCATGCCGCCAAAAAGACAGCTCAGAAGTGTGCTCACGGCCTAATTCTGCTTACGCTAGAAAATCTGGGCTTGTAGAACCGTTCTGTCTAGCGGTTTCAGGGGCCGCGAAATTTCCTGAAACAACCGGGCAAAGGCTGCACAGCAATTGGCGCCCTATCTGAAGCTGAACTGCAAATGAGCCGGTTCGTTCGGTCTGTCCCGGAGGGACCGGTGAGAATAGCCCCGCGTTTCAACGCGGGGTCCGAAAGGCCAATGGTTCCCGTCCCGAAGGGACGGATGAAAATCCGGGATCGAACCCGCGGTTGATTCGGTTGATTCGGCCGTCCCTACGGGACTTGGGATTTCTCGACATCCACCCCGGTGTTGAAACGCCGGGCTATTTTCAGGATGTCCCTTCGGGACGAACGGCGCGCGCCATCTCCACGAATTCGAAGCGGGGAACAGTACCTGCGTTCGCCTCAGGGCAGCGCGTGGTCGGGGACCGAGCAAGTCGGTTTTTCGCTGACGGCGCCAATGGTGTAGGTGCCGTTGCCCGGGCAATCGGGTTTCTTGGCGATCTGACTGTTGGGACCGAACAGGTCAGCGTCGGTCGGAACGTCGGCATCGCCCTTTTTGTTTTCGAGGGCCCAGATGCTCTTGGCGCCTTCGATGACCCTGAGGTTGTTGATGCAGGCCGTGCGTTGGGCCGACTTGCGGGATTTGGCGAGATTGGGGATGGCAATGGCCGCCAGCAGCGCGATGATGGCCACGACGATCATGATTTCGATCAGCGTGAAGCCGGCCTGGCGGGGAATTGGCGGACGCATAAGGACTCGATTTTCGATTGAATTCATCTATCGCCGGAAAATAACCGGCGGGCCGGCCGAAGGCAAATTCAAAAGCGCCGGCCGGCGCTCGTTGTAGTGATTGGAACACCGTCCCGCCGGAAAGTTGCGCGGTGAGTCGGAACCTGGGCTCAGATGGCACCCGCCTCCGGAGCATTGCCGTTGAATCAAGCGGGCGAAGCAGGTTCTTACTCTTAATCTTAATCCTAATCTTACTCTCCAACCTCCTGAATGGATTAAGATTAAGATTAAGAGCAGGAGTAGGAGTGCCATTGGCGACGTCGACAGGTACCCCTGCGCTAGGTTGAACGGTTGTGCAACTCCGCTCGCACTCCCACCAGGCACCGGGCGCCAAAGAGCCGGGGCCACCGGGACAGCGCCGTGTCGAGCCGCTGAAGCCGAGGCAGCCAGCGTCCCGGATACAGCGCAGGCTTGCTGAAGCCCCCAGAGAGCAGGTAGCAAAAGCTGCTCATTGCCTCCGCGTGAAACACTTGCCACCCGGTCGGCCAGGAGCCACTTGCCCGGCGGAAGAACAGCCGCGTCGCGTTGCCTTGCGCCGCGTAGTAGGCGCGTGGGTTCGGGGCGGCGTCCGACAAGTCGATCGCGCGACCGAGCCCGACCGGTTCGTGGTGCAAAAGACCGTAGACGGGCAAACTCGACCCACTGATGAACGGTTCGAAGAGAATCAGCCTCCCGTCCTCCCGCAAGGCGCGACGGGCTTCGCGAAGAAACGCGTTGGGCCGTTGCAGGTGATGAAACACGTCGAACAAAATCAGGTGGGAGAGACTGCCGCCGGCAAACGGCAGTTCATAGCCGTCGCAGACCAGATCCAGCCACGGGTTTGGAAACAGGTCGGTCGAGATCGCTTCCGGCAGGTGCGACTTGAGGTTGCCGATGCCCGAACCGATCTCGACGACACGCCCTGCCAGCGAGCGGTCCATCAGCCCGATAATCCGCCGGTAGAACGAGGCGTAGATTTCCCTTAACAGCGGCTTGGATTCCCACGCCCGGCGGTTGCGCTCAATCTCGGTCTGGTGCTGGCCGAGCGGAAGGCTCATCAGCGAAACTTGAAGCGGCGCGCGCCGAACCACGTCATCCGCAGCAACAGCCAGCCGTGACGCCACCGATGAATGTTGGTCGTGCCGTAACTGCGCGCCTGGTAGCGGATGGGCAATTCGACAATCTTCAGGTTCTGCCGGGCGGCGCCGAACAGGAGATCGAAATCGCCGAACGGATCGAACTCGCCGAAATAGGCGCGGTTGGCGGCGATGAGTTCGTAGCGGGATCGAAACAGCGCCTTGGTGCCGCACAGCGTGTCCTTGAGCGCCTGGCCGAGCAACCAGGAGAACGCAACGCCGAAGCACTTGTTGGCGATCATGTTCAGGAACTGCATCGCCTGGTCCTGCATCGGGTAGACCAGCCGGCAGCCGTTGACGAACTCCGCCTGGTTTCGGCGCAGCACTTCGTAAAACTTCGGCAATTCTTCGGGCGGCATCGTCAGGTCGGCGTCGAGAATGATGAGGATCTCCCCGGTGGCCTGCGCGAAGGCTTCGCGAACGGCGCCGCCCTTGCCGGCAGACTGTTGCTTGAGGACCTTGATGCGCCGATGGGGGTGCTTCGACTGGACGCGCTGGAGCTCGTCCCAAGTGCCATCCGTCGAGTGGCCTTCGATGAAGATCAACTCCGTGCCGGCGCCCAGCTCGGGCGTGCGGAGGACGGCGGGCTCGATGTTGCCCGCTTCGTTGCGCGCCGGGATGACGACCGAGCAGGTGTAATGCCGGTCCTCCGCCGGCACTGGACGCGGGCGCGCGACAACGAAGATGGAAAGGCAGAAATGCTTCAGCAGCGGCGCCAGCCAGCGATTGAGCAGCGGCTCAAACAGCGGCGCCTTCGCCGGCCAGAGGATGCGCGTCTCCGTGCGGATGATCTCCCAGCCGGCGAGATTCAGCAGCCCCTTCATGTCGGCGAGCGACAGCCAGTTCTGTGAGGCCGTGAGGGACTTGGCGCCGAGGCGCTCGGCCAGGGCGAGCAGCGGACGCCAGAGACTGTTCTGGAAGTTGAGGACCAGCCGGGTCTGTGGGGTGGCGCTGTGCTGGACGTTCTCGAGGAGGGCCTGCACGTCGGGCAAATCGTTGACGAGGTCGGAAAGGACGATGTAATCGAACCGTTCGTCGCCGCGGAACGCCGCCGCGTCGGCCTCGTGGAATTCAAGTTCCGGATGCCGCTCGCGGGCCAGCGTGAGCGTCGCCGGGCTGAAGTCCACCCCGACGCCTCGCGCTGGCTTCACGGCAGCCAGGAGGTCGCCCAGGCCGCAGCCCAATTCAAGCACGCGCCGACCGGGCGGGATGATGAGGGAGAAGTACCTCTCGAGCAGGCGGTGGTAGAAGCGCCGGGCAGCGCGTGGACGCTGCAGAGCGTGTTGCTCGTGGAAGCCGCGGCGGTCAGTCATCGCGGTTCCTCCTATCGAAAACGAATCGCCGAGGCCAGCGAAACCTGCTTCGCGAGTTCAACGCGGCCGATGGATGGCAGGCTTCCGGCATCACAGCCTAATCGGCAGGCTGCGGCCGCCGATAAACCCGTGATGAAGAATTCAGACCAGCGGTCGGTGGCGTTCTGCCAGGATGCCCCGGTGCTGGCCGGCGCGCAGGCCCCGCCCGCCGCGGCGGCAGGCACCTGGACGGTTTCGATGGATGAATGGTTCACGCCGTGGCGTTTTGCGGGGCTGCTGTTCCTGTTGATCTTCGCCGCGTACCCCGACGTCGTGCTGGGAACGAGCACATTCTTCTACCGCGACTACGGCTTTTTCGGCTACCCGCTGGCGCATTACCATCGCGAGGCGTTTTGGCGGGGCGAACTGCCTTTCTGGAATCCTTTGAGCAACTGCGGCCTTCCACACCTCGCGCAGTGGAACACGATGACGTTGTATCCGCTTTCGCTCATCTACCTGTTGCTCCCGATGCCGTGGGCGCCAGGCTACTTTTGTCTCGGCCACCTCTTCCTAGGCGGCGCGGGCATGTATTGCCTCGCGCACCGCTGGACGGGCAATCGCTTTGCCTCCACGATCGCCGGTCTGGGCTACGCGCTGAATGGGCTCACACTGCACGCCTTGATGTGGCCGAACAACATCGCGGCCCTCGGTTGGATGCCCATCGTGGTGCTCGCCGCGGAACGGGGCGTGCGCGAAGGCGGCAGAAAGCTGGTGCTCGCGGCCCTGGTCGGCGCGGTGCAAATGTTTTCGGGCGCTCCGGAAATCATCCTTTTCACCTGGCTGCTGACGGCGGCCTTGTGCCTCACGGCGCGGGAGACCCCATTGCGCGCGCGCTGCGCCCGGTTCGCGCTGACAGGACTGCTCGTCGCGATGCTCGCGGCGGCGCAATTGCTGCCATTCATCGATCTGCTGCTCCATTCGCACCGGGATCAGAGCTACGCGACCAACGCCTGGGCGATGCCGGCGTGGGGTTGGGCAAACCTGCTCGTGCCGCTCTTCCACTGCACCCCGTCCATTGTCGGCGTGTACTCGCAGGACGCGCAGCAATGGACTTCGAGCTACTATGCGGGCATTGGCATTACCGCGCTGGCCCTGCTCGGCGCGTTGCGCTGGCGTGACCGCCGGAGCCTCATTCTTGGAGCAGCGGCGCTGTTGTCGCTGACCTTCGCGCTCGGCAGCGCGGGAGGAATTCATACTGTCGTGAGAAAGCTTTTCCCGTTTCTCGGATTCGTGCGGTTCCCCATCAAGTTCGTGGTGATAATGCTCTTTGCCGCGCCGCTGCTGGCGGCGATGGCGGTGGCCCGCTGGCAGGCGGCTCCGGAATGCGCCTCGACGCGGCGTCGGTGGGTTTGGATTTGCGGGCTGCTGGTCGCGCTCGCGGCTGTCATCGTCACAGTAAGCCGGTTTCATCCGGTCCCGGACGAGCGTTGGGAGGTGACGGCGCAGAGTGGACTGACCCGTGCGGCGCTGTTGTGCGCCGTGGCGATGCTCGTGCCCTGGTTGCACCGGCTCAGCGGCGTCCGTGGCTTGTGCCTGCGGCTGGGTTTGGTGGCCGTCCTCGGGCTGGACGTGCGCACGCACACGCCCCGGCAGAATCCGACGGTGCCGGTCGATGCCCTGGCTGCGGACGCGATCCAACGGGACGAGAAGCTGACCGACGGCCCCCGCGTCATGGTCAGCGCGCGGGCCAAGGCGTTCTTTGACCACGCCGCCACGCCGAACACGGCCGAGTTCTGCCTGGGCAACCGGCGCGCGCTCGTGCCCAACTGGAATCTTGTCGAAGGCATCCCTTCCGCAGGCGGCTTCTATTCGCTTTACACCTCGCCGCAGAATGATTTGCGCTCGCTCTGGGCAAGCCAGACGAACGGGTCGTCCGCGCTGGCGGATGTGCTCGGCGTGCGGTGGATTTCGTCCGAGACGAATGTGTTCACCTTGCAGGAACGCCCGACGGCCCTTCCGGTGGTCACGGCCGGGCAGCGTGCGGTGTTTGCCGATCGAGACGAAACGCTGCAGGCGCTGGCGTCCTCGAGCTTCGATCCGGCAAAGCAGGTCTTGCTGAAGCGCACGGCGAACGGACAAATCCAGGCCACGAACTTCGCTCACGCCCGCGTGCTAGCCATCCGGCAAGGTGCCAGTTCTCTCGAGGCCGACGTGGAGTCGGACGCTCCGACGCTGGTGACCATCGCGCAAACGGATTACCCCGGCTGGTCGGCCACGGTGAACGGCCGGCCGGCGCGACTTTGGCCGGCGAATCATGCATTTCAAGCCGTGGAAATCACTGCGGGTCAGAGCCTTGTGCGACTGGCTTACCGTGAGCGAACATTTGGACCTGGGGCGGCGTTTTCGCTGCTCGCGCTCCTCGCTTGCGTGACGTTGTGGTGGCGTGGCGGATCTCGCCGGGCGGGCGAGCCGTCGCGAACGATGGTCGCATGAACGGGCTTCAGCCACAGGGACGTGCCTGCGCCTGGCTCACGCCGCGCCGCTTTGCAGGATTGCTCGCAGTGCTCGTGCTGGCCTCGTTTCCCGAGGTGGCGATCGGCCTGAAAAGTTTCGTTCACCGCGATTTCGGGCTGTTTGGCTACCCGATCGCCCACTATCACCGCGACTGTTTTTGGCGCGGGGAATTGCCTCTGTGGAATCCGTTGAACAACGCGGGGCTGCCGTTCCTCGCGCAGTGGAACACACTCATTCTTTACCCGGGCTCCCTGGTTTACCTCGTGTTCCCGTTGCCATGGTCGCTAAATGTGTTTTGTCTCGCGCACCTTTGGTGGGCGGGCGTGGGCATGTTCCGGCTGGCGGAGCGCTGGACGGGGAATCGTGCCGCCGCCGTGGTGGCGGGCGTCGCGTTCGCGTTCAACGGACTCACGCTGAACGCACTGATGTGGCCGAACAACATCGCGGCGCTGGGCTGGATGCCGTGGGTCGTCCACTGCGCGGAGCAGGGCTGGCAGAAAGGCGGGCGCTCGCTCGCTCTCGCGGCGCTGGTCGCCACGATGCAGATGCTGACCGGGGCGCCGGAGATCATTCTCTTCACCTGGCTGCTGGCCGGGGCGATGTGGGCCGGGCAGTGGTTGCGAGGCACGCAGCGGCGCGGCGAACTGTTCGGGAGGTTCTGTGGGCTATCGGTGCTGGTCTTCGCGTTGAGCGCGGCGCAATTGCTTCCGTTTCTCGATCTGCTCCGGCACTCGCATCGCGATGGGCAATTTGCGACCGGCGCCTGGGCGATGCCGGTGTGGGGCTGGGCAAACCTGCTCGTGCCGCAGTTCCACATGAATCGCTCGGGGTCCGGCTTGCTGTTCCAGCCGGAGCAATTCTGGACGTCGTCATATTACCCCGGCGGGGCGGTTCTGGCGCTGGCGCTGTGGGCCGCAGTGCGATGGCGTCAACCGCGGGCCTTTCTGCTCACAACGCTGCTGCTCGTGAGCCTGGTGATGGCGCTGGGGGACGCGGGAGGACTTTACCACTGGATTCGCCAGGCTGTGCCGGCAGCGAATTTCATGCGGTTCCCGATCAAGTTCGTGGTGGTGGCGGCGTTCGTGTTGCCGCTACTGGCGGCGCTCGCAGTGGAGGATTGGTCGCAGCGCGCGCCGGAGACCGGGCGTAGCGATGCACGGCGTCTGGTGCTGGTGATGCTGGGTATTGCGGCGGCGGTGGCGGTGTGGGCGGCCTGGGCTCCACTGCATTCTTGGGACGCGGCGCAAACGGCGTGGTCAGCGGGTCGGACAGGCTTGCTGCTTGCGGCGGCACTCGGGCTCCTGGCGGGACATTTCGCGAGTAAAACCCGGTGGGCGAGCCGATGGGTATTCCTGGGAGTCGTGGCGTTGCTCTGGCTGGATGTGGTGACGCACGTTCCGTGGCAAAATCCGACGGTGGTTCCAAAGGTGCTGGCGCCCGCGTCGAAAGGGGATCAGGCGATGCCGACTTCGGTGGAACTTGGCCGCGGGCGCGCGCTGCTGTCGCTGGCGGCGATGGATGAGTATTACCGATTGAACCTGCCGGATCCGGCGGAGAATTTCCGGCGGCGGCGGCAGGGACTGCACAACAACGTGAACCTGATCGACGGCACGCCGAAAGTGGACGGGTTCTTCTCGCTTTACCTGCCTGAGGAACGGCGGGTGCATTTCCGGCTGTACCTTTCCGAGCAGGAAGTTCGTGAGGGGCTCGCGGACTTCCTCGGTGTCACGCACGTGACGGCGCGCACGAATTTGTTGGCCTGGTCGCGCCGCCCGACGGCGTTGCCTTGGGTGACAGGCGGACAGCGGCCGGTGTTCGTGGACACCGGAACGGCGTTGACGAATTTGATCGCCACGGAGTTCGATCCGCGAGAGGTGGTGTTACTGCCGTTGGAAGCGCGAACGCTGGCGATGGCCACGAACAGTGCGAACCTGCGGATTGGGAAAGTGGATTGGTCCTCACAGCGCGTGCGAGTCGAGACGGACGCGGAGCAGGCGGCGTGGCTGGTATTTTCGCAGGCCCACTATCATCCGTGGCGCGTCTGGGTGGACGAGGTGGAGGGAACGATCTGGCGCGCGAACGTGGCGTTTCAGGCGGTGGAACTGCCGCCCGGCCGGCACAAGGTGGAACTGATTTATCGCGACGAAGCGTTTCGCTTCGGCTGTCTGGTGTCGATCTGCGGGCTGGTGCTAACCGGCATGGTCTGGCGGCGGCGTTCAGAGCCTGCTCCAAAACCGTAGCGACGCTCGGTAAGCGCCAGAGGCCGGCCAGACGCCTTGCGGTTTCCCTGAGGTCTATGAATGCGCCGCCAGCTTGGGAGCGACGCAGGCAAAGCAAAAACGGCTTGAAGCCGAGGCTCCAAGCCGTGTGCCAGGTGTGGGAGCTTAGAGCCTGTGACCCGCGATGTCACAGAGCGGCTTAAGCTGCACCTCTCTCAGGGTATAAATGCCGTTGGCCGGACAGAACGGCTGGTCGCGGATGTAGTAGGCCGAGCCGTACAGGTCCCCCGCCGTCGGAATGTCCGTGTTGGTCTTCTTGTGTTCCCGCGCCCAGGTGGCCTTGGCGCCGTCAATCTGTTTGAGATTGGCGATGCAGGCGTTCTTCTGGGCGTTCTCGCGGGCCTTCACGAAGTTGGGGATCGCGATCGCCGCGAGCAGGCCGATAATGGCGACAACGATCATGAGTTCCACCAGCGTGAAGCCGGATTTGGGGTGGGTGCAGATTTTCATTTCTGCCTTTCTTTCGTCGATTGGACCGCCGAGCTCTTTTCGGAAGCTCAGGCAGCCGTTCCAAAAACAGAAACGGCTCGGAACCGAGGCTCCAAGCCGTGTGCCTGCCAATTAAGTGCGCTTAGAGCGTGTGGCCCAAGGTGGTGCCTGTCGGACAGGTCTGCTTGACCTGCACCTGCACCATGGGGTATGCTCCTCCGGTCGCCGGACAAGTCGGCTCATCGCGAATGTAGTTAGCCGATCCGAACAGGTCCGTATTGGGCGGAATGTCCGTATTGCCCTTCTTCTGCTCCAGCGCCCAAGTAGCCTTGGCGCCGTCAATCTGCTTGAGATTGGCGATGCAGGCGTTTTTCTGGGCATTCTCGCGGGCCTTCACGAAGTTGGGGATCGCGATCGCCGCGAGCAGGCCGATAATGGCGACTACGATCATGATTTCCACCAGCGTGAAGCCGGACTTGCGGTTGGTGCTGATTTTCATTTTTTTCCTTCTTTGGTAGTATTGATTGACTGCAATGGGCGCATTATTCCGAGTTCGGCGCGTAGCTGTTGCCCTTCACGAACCGCGCACTTCTTATTGAGCAGCGGCTGTGCCACCCCTGGGATTGCCAGACTCTTTCACGGTGTTTTCGCCAATATGCATCAGTTCACGGCCTCGTCAGGTTTGCGGTGTTCCCACGGCGGTGCAATGGCTGTCTCGAAATAAGTCAACTGTGTCCTGGCTGGGGCAGCCACGGTGAACGGTCAAACGGCAGCACCCCGACCGGCCAATGACGCGTTTCAAGCTGTCGAACTGCCGAACTGTCGACGGGCGGAGCCGAGTGCGGCTGAAGTATCGGTATCAAGCAGCAGTCCCCAAAAAACAAAAACGGCCTGGAGCAAGGCTCCAGGCCGTGTGCTTACCAGTGGGTTACGCTTAGAGCGTGTGGCCCAGAGTGGTGCCAGTCGGACAGGTCTGCTTGGTGTCCACGCGCACCATGGGGTATGATCCACCGGTTGCCGGACAAGTCGGCTCATCGCGAATGTAGTTAGCCGATCCGAACAGGTCCGTACTGGGCGGAATATCCGAATTGGCCTTCTTCTGCTCCAGCGCCCAAGTAGCCTTGGCGCCGTCAATCTGCTTGAGATTGGCGATGCAGGCGTTTTTCTGGGCATTCTGGCGGGCCTTCACGAAGTTGGGGATCGCGATCGCCGCGAGCAGGCCGATAATGGCGACAACGATCATGATTTCCACCAGCGTGAAGCCGGACTTGTGGTTGGTGCTGATTTTCATTTTGTCTTTCTTTCGTCGCGGCGTGAACGACTGCGAAGGGCGGTTTAGTACGAGTTCGTCGCGTTCACTGATTGCCCTTCACGAACCGCGCAATCCCCTTTGAGCAGCGTCCGTGCCAGCCCCGTTGGCCCGCTGAATTCTCTCGCTCCCTCCAACGGGAAACGCGCCTTGATTCGGGGGTTTCAAGCGGATTGGTGTCCGCCCGGTTCGGGTTCTCGCCGTCGCGCCGGTTTGAGCCAATCCCCCGACTGGCCAAGGCCTGTCTTGAAACAAGTCAAGCCTGTCCAGGCCGTGTCCAGTTTGTGTAGACTGTCGGCCCATGACGATGAACGAATCTTCGCGCATTTACGTGGCCGGCCATCGTGGTCTGGTGGGCAGCGCCATCTGGCGCGAACTGCAACGCCAGGGATTCAAGAACCTCATCGGCCGCTCGCGCCAGGAGGTTGACCTTCTTGACGCGAACGCCGTGGAGCGTTTCTACGCGGAAACAAAGCCAGAGTTCGTCGTCGTGGCCGCGGCCAGGGTCGGCGGCATCGTGGCCAATGACCGGCAGCCGGGGTCGTTCCTGTTCGAGAACCTGCAAATCCAGAACCACCTGATCCACGGCGCGTTTGGCGCCGGAGTAAAGAAGCTGTTGTTCCTGGGCAGTTCCTGCATTTATCCCAAATTCGCGCCGCAGCCGATGAAGGAGGAGCACCTGCTGACCGGTCCGCTGGAGCCGACCAACCAATGGTACGCCATCGCCAAGATCGCAGGCATCAAGCTATGCCAGGCTTACCGGCGGCAGCACGGGTGCGACTTCATTTGCGCCATGCCGACGAATCTGTACGGGCCGAATGACCACTACGATCTCGAGACATCGCACGTCATCCCGGCGCTCATTCGGAAGTTTCACGAAGCCAAAGTGGCCGGCGCGGACAGTGTTACTTGTTGGGGCACGGGTTCGCCGTTGCGCGAGTTTCTTTACTCCGAGGATCTGGCCCGGGCCTGCGTGTTGCTGATGCAACGATACAGCCAGGAGGAGATGATCAACGCCGGCTTCGGCACGGATCTATCCATCAAGGAACTGGCGGAATTGGTTTGCGGGATCATCGGCTTCCAAGGCCGAATTGTTTGGGATTCCTCCCGGCCGGACGGCGCACCGCGAAAGCTCCTGGACAGTTCCCGGCTCTTTGCCCTGGGCTGGCGGCCACAGATCGATTTGAGGACGGGGATTGGGCTGGCGTATGAGGACTATGTCCGACGGGCGGCGAAGGCCGTTGAAACGTTAAATCGTTGAATCGTTGAATGGTTGAACCGAAGGTGCGGCGCGCCGGTCAGGCCGAAGGCTTTGGCCGAACCGCGCTTTGCACTCCCTGTTTTCGCGATTTAACGATTTAACGATTTAACGATTTAACGATTTAACGATTTAACGATTTAACGATTTAACGATTTAACGATTTAACGATTTAACGATTTAACGATTTAACGATTTAACGATTTAACGATTTAACGATTTA
>DASTLJ010000216.1:0-3133 GCA_035715125.1 Verrucomicrobiia bacterium | reverse complement strand
AATGGCGGCAGCCGCGTGTCGTTCAACGCAGTGGCGGGCACAGTGTACCGCATTTCGGTGCGCGGCGTGGGTGGGGCGTCGGGGGTTGTGTTGTTGAACTGGGATCAACCCAACGGCCGGGGCGTGGATCTGCTGCCCGATCTGTTCGTGTGGCCGAACGCGGCACAAGGGTTCCTTTACGGCTGGTATCTGGATCAGCTCGAACCCACCCAGCCGGGGCGCACACTGATGCGCGTTTCGACCGCGACTCCCAACATCGGGGCCGGCCCGCTCGAACTGCGCGGCAGCTCGACGGAGGCCGGCGTTTACCAGCGCATTTATCGGACGGATGGCACCACGACCAATCGCTACGCCGGCACGTTCACGTTCCATCCGGGACACGGCCATCTGCACTTCGACAATTGGATCAACCTTCACCTGCGCACCGTGCTGGTGAATGACGGGGTCGGCGACATCGTCGCGTCGGGCGACAAGACGAGTTTCGCGATCATCGATCTGATGAACTACAACAGCACGCTGCCCGGTCATCCGTCGAATCCAGTCTACTTCGGCGGATTGGTTCAAGGGTTGTCGGTCGGTTATGCGGACGTGTATGGCGCGGGCCTGCTCGACCAGTGGATCGACGTGACCGACGTGCCGTCGGGGCGCTATTGGCTGGAGGGCATCGTCGATCCGGCCAATAGCATTCTCGAATCGAACGAGTCGAACAACCTGGCGCGGATATTGATCAACTACGTGAACCCGAACGGCACGAACCGGCCGGTGAACGATCATTTCACCAACGCCATCGAGTTGCTCACGATTACGGCCGGCGCCCTCGGGCACAACACCAACGCCACGCTGGAACCGGGTGAACCGCTTCACCTGGCGGGCAGCACGACCGGCCACTCCGTTTGGTGGAACTGGACGGCGCCCTCGGACATGATGGCGACGCTCACCACTGACGGCAGCAGTTTCGACACGGTTCTGGCGGTGTACGTCGGGCCGGCTTATGGCGCGCTGACCAAACTGGCCAGCGATAACGATTCGGGCGCCGGCAACAACAGTCTGGTCACGTTCGCCGCCACCGCGGGGACGACCTACCACATCGCCGTAAGCGGTCTCAACACCGCCTTCGGGCGTATTCAATTGAACGTGAACCCTGCGTTGAACGATCAGTTCGCCAACTGTCTCCCCATTTCCGGCGCGTCGGGCTCGGCAACCGTGAGCACCCTCGGCGCCACGCGCCAATCGGGCGAACCGAATCATGCCGGAATCGTTGGCACGAACTCGGTCTGGTTTTGCTGGACCGCCCCGGACAGCGGCCCGTGGATTCTGGACACGTATGGGAGCACTTTCGACACGCTGCTGGCCGTGTACACCGGCAGCGCACTCAACGCATTGACGACCATCGCGGCCAACAACGATCTCACCGTGGGAGTTCCCATCAGCCGGGTCAACTTCACGGCGGTCAGCAACACCACGTACCGCATCGCCGTCGATGGGCGCGCCGGCGCCAGTGGCAGCGGCCTCGCGACGCTCAATTGGACCGGGCCGACGCCGCCCCGCATTACCGCCCAGCCGCAAAGCACGAATGTGATCGCGGGAGCGACCGTGACCTTCAATGTCACGGCGGCTGGAACTGTGCCGTTGTCCTACCAGTGGCTCCACGCGGGCACGAATTTGATTGCCAACTCCCGCTACCTCGGAACCACCAGCTCGCAATTGCGCCTGCAAAAAGTGCTCCCCACGGACATGGGCGATTACTCCGTTCTTGTTTCCAACACGTACGGCATGGCGACCAGCGCCCCGGCGTTCCTCATCGTGCTCGACAACCCGCGCGTGGTGTACATCGATGAGGCCACTGCGCCAATCGGTGGTGTGGCAATCATTCCGATCGAAATGCAATCGCTCGGCGACGAAAGCCTTGTCCGCTTCACCCTTGCCTTCGACCCCGCGCTCTTGTTGAACGCGCGCGTCACCAACAGCGGGACGATGTCGGCCGCCGCGCTGACGGTGAACACCACCCAGGTCTCCTCGGGGCGGCTGGGCGTCAGCATGAGCCTCCCGACCGGCCAGTCGATCCCGGCCGGGTCACACCAGGAACTGGTGCACGCATACTTCGACGTGACCAACACGGCCGCCAATGGGACGGTGACTTCCGTCGGATTCGAGAATGCGCCGACGACGCGGGGCGTGATCCTGACCAACGGCCTTGCCGCGGTGACACTGTTTGCCGCGGGGCCAATCACGCTCACGACGGGCGAGGGCCGTGTCCTGGGCGAACGACTCCCCGATGGCACTTTCCGGATCAGCGTCCTCGGCTTGGCGGGTGGGAACTATGAAATCCAGGCCTCAAGCGATCTTCAAAACTGGACCGAATTGACGCAGCTGACGGCGGACCCTCAAGGCGGCCTGGAGTTTATCGATCCCCAATCGACCGTGCTCCAGCATCGCTTTTACCGGGCCATGCGTCTGGCGCCGTAAGAGTTCAGCCCGACTTCCGTTTCCACCAGAGCATCAGTTCGAGCCCCGTTCGGTTCGGATAGGAGCGCGGCACCCAGCCTTGCTTCAGTTCGAAGTGGGGCGAGAACCGCTCCCACAGCTCCTGTTGCGTCACCCCAAACGGCGGCCCGTCTCCCGGGCTCAGCATGTAGTGGACGCCGAGGAACTGGCCGTCCGGCTTGAGCCAGCGAAGCACGGCCTGGACGTAATCGTCGCGCCGGCCAAGGTGGATGGCGCAGAAGAACGTGTGTTCGAAGAGCCAGCCAAACGTCAGGGGCGGCGGTTCGGCCAGGAAATCCCCGAGCACGAACCGGGCTTTCAAGCCGGCCTCGGCCGTGCGCAACTCGCTCCGCTGGACCGCCGATGGCGCCACGTCGAAACCCCACGCTTCGAAACCGGCACGGGCCCACGCCCGCACGTCGTGTCCCGTGCCGCAGCCGGGCACGGCGACGATTCCGCGCGGCAACTCCGGATGGGCCGCCAGAAAATCGACGAGCCCGGGCGCCGGCTCTCCCTTCTCCCACGGCGTGTCGCCGGATTGGTAATGGGTTTCCCAGTCATATTCGCTCATGCCGGGGTACGTTAGCGCGGCGGCCACGAAAGAAAAGTCCATCACGGATTTGCGAGGAACACCAAGGGCGTTCCATCA
>DASTLJ010000215.1:0-6747 GCA_035715125.1 Verrucomicrobiia bacterium | reverse complement strand
TATCCGGCCGGCGCCGCGCCGACGATCACGGCGCATCCGGCGAGCCAGTTTGTCGTCGCGACGTTGAACGTCTTCTTCTCCGTGACCGCCTCGCCCACGGGGCCGTTGCACTACCAGTGGCGGTTCAATGGCGGGAACCTCCTCGACGCGACCAATTCGACCTACTCGATCATCAACGTCCAACCGTCACACGCCGGTCGCTATAGCGTGGCCGTCTTCAATGACTCCGGCTCCGCCGAGAGCACCAATGCCATCCTCACCGTTGGCATCCCGGCCACCATTACCGAGAATCCGACCAATATCGCGATCCGCGTGCCGACCGACCCGCGCGCCAATCCCACCAATCGCGTGGCCGTGTTCCGCGCCAATGCAATCTCGATGAATCCTCCGCTGAGTTACCAGTGGCGCTTCAACAGCAACAACATTGCCCCGAACACGCCCTGGTTCACAGGCGTCACGAGCAACATTCTCACGCTTACGAACGTCCTGGTGGACCACGGGGGCGCCTATGACTGCGCCGTCAGCGACGCCCTGGGCACCATTTACACGCTGCCGGCCACGCTGTCGGCCCTCGTCGAGCTCACGTTCCTGGAGCGCCCGGCCAGCCAGACCAACGTTGCCGGCTCGCCCTTCACCGTCAGCGCAGTCATTGCCGGAACCCCTGCTCCCTTCACCTACTACTGGAAGAGCAACTCTTTCCTCATTGGCAATCTCCGGACCAACGTCACCTGGAGCTTTTTCACGATCACCTCCGTGCTCGCGAACACCAGCACGCGCTATCAACTGGTCGTCAGCAACCTCGCCTCCATCGGCCAGGGCACGCAGGCTAGTTTCACCAATACCACCGTGCTCGACGGCGACGGCGACGGCATCCCCGACTTCTTCGAGCTCCTCCACGGTCCCAACGCGACTGATTTCGATCCGGCCGGCGACAAGGACGGCGACGGCATGCGTAACCTCGCCGAATACCTTGCCGGCACCGATCCGAGCGACGCCGCCAGCTTCCTGAAAATCGACCAGACTACTGTGCCCGGCGCCGCGACCGTCCTGTTCGGCGCCGTGCCCGGCAAGACCTACACCGTGCAATACACCGACCGTCTCCCCGACGGCGCGTGGCTCAAGCTCGCCGACATCGTGTCCAAGCCGGCCGCCCGCGTCGAAACGATTCCCGACCCGAACTGGAGCACCAATCGCTACTACCGCGTGGTTACCCCGCGGCAGCCCTGATTTTTTACCAGCACCAGCGACCAGCCTGGGAATTCAAAATTAGAAATGAAAATGAGGCGCCAGGCCGGATTCTTAATCGGCGCCAGCAGTCCGCCTCGGCTGCTCCGGCTCGCGTTGTGAGTGTATCGGCGGACTGGCGTTTGGCGTCTGTTTAGCGTCCCGTCAGGGACGCATTGAAAATAGCCCACCCTTTCAAGGGTGGGTTTTGCGAAAGAGTGAACTCCCGTCCCGAAGGGACGGCTGAATCAATCCGACGAATTCGACCGTCCCTTCGGGACTTATGCAAAGGCGAACCTGGACCCGGCAGTGAACTGCCGGGCTATTCTCGAATCTCCCTCCGGGAGATGGGAAGCGTCGGTCCCCATGTCCAAGCTCCAGAACGGCGTACACCGTACCTGTTTAGCGGCGGGCGGTCATCCCCGCATGGAGTCCCCGCTTTAGCCGGAAGTGCGACCGAAGGGATGCGGGCTGGGCCGAGCCGGACGCGCAACCGGCTAAAGCCGGGACTCCATGCTTACAACGCCGCAGACACGCTAAACACGTACGGCCGCGAAGCGGCCAAACAGACACGCGCCTTCGGCGCTGGGCAGGCGGGACGCCCGCCCTACTATCTCCACACTGGACACTGACTACTGATTACTGATTACTCCCCCACATGCCCGAGTCCGCCGACCAGCATAGTTCCGTCCCCACGCGACCGGCGGACGGTTACTTCGCGACGACGCACTGGTCCGTCATCGTCAACGCGCGCGCGGCGGACTCGAGCGTGGCGCGCCAGGCGATGGAGAAGCTCTGTCAAACTTACTGGTATCCGCTCTACGCCTTCGTCCGCCGCCAGGGACGCGCCCCGCACGACGCGCAGGACCTGACGCAGGAGTTTTTCGCCCGGCTGCTGGAGAAGAATTACCTCGACGACGTGCGCCGCGAGCGGGGGAAGTTCCGCAGTTTCCTGTTGGCCTCGATGAAACATTTCCTGGCCAACGAATGGGACCGCGCGCGTGCCCAAAAGCGCGGCGGGGCGCACGCACACGTCCCCATCGACACGCAATCCGCCGAAACGCGTTACGGGCTCGAGCCGGCTCACGACCAGACGCCGGAAAAACTGTTCGAGCGGCGCTGGGCGTTGACGCTCCTCGACAACGTGCTGACGCGTTTGCGCGAGGAGTTCGTGGCCTCGGGCAAGGCGGAGCAGTTCGACCAGCTCAAGGTCGCGCTGACGGCGGATAAGCGGGCGGTCCCCTACGCTGAACTGGGGGCGCGGCTGGGGATGAGCCAGGGCGCGGTGAAGGTGGCGGTGCACCGGCTGCGCGCCCATTACCGCCAAGTGCTGCGAGCCGAGATAGCGAACACGGTCTCCAGCCCGGCGGATGTGGAGGAGGAGATTCGGCATCTGTTCGCGGCGCTGGCGGGGTGAGGCACGTCGGACCGTTCGTGAATCGTTGAATCGTTGAATCGTTAAATGGTTCAATCGTTGAAGCGGCCTCGGAGTCATGCTCCAACCGCTTCAGCGCTGTAACGATTTAACGATTTAACGATTTAACGATTTAGCGATTTAACGACTCAGGCGTTGGCGTTACACCATCCGCAGAATGTCTGTAACCTCCCTCGAAAAATCCTTCTGTAGCCTGTGACCGAAGAACGAAAGGCACACTATGGACACCATGAAAGTTTGCGCCGGATGCGGCGCTCCGCTGGCAGCCGACGCCCCGCAGGGTCTCTGCCCCCAATGCCTCATCAAGCAGGGCCTGGAGACCCGCGCTGCGACGACCGCGGCGTCCGGTATGGCGAATTTCGTAGCGCCCCTCCCCGTGGAGTTGGCGCGGCATTTTCCCCAGCTCGAAGTCCTTGAACTCATGGGCCAGGGCGGCATGGGCGCCGTTTACAAGGCCCGGCAGAAGGGCCTGGACCGCGTGGTCGCGCTCAAGATTCTCCCTCCTGCCGCGGGGCGCGATCCGGCCTTCGCCGAGCGCTTCACTCGAGAAGCCCGCGCGCTGGCCCGGCTCAATCACCCGAACATCGTCACCGTCCACGACTTCGGCCAGGCCGGCGACTATTTCTATTTCTTCATGGAATACGTGGATGGCGCCAATCTTCGCCAAGGCATCCGCGCCCGCACCCTCCAGCCCAAGGAGGCGCTGGCGATCATCCCGCAGATCTGCGAAGCCCTCCAATACGCCCACGACGAGGGCATCGTCCACCGCGACATCAAGCCCGAGAACATCCTGCTGGACCGACGCGGGCGCGTGAAGATCGCCGACTTCGGCCTCGCGAAGCTGTTGGGCCGTTCCGCCGCCGATTTTACCCTCACCGGCGCGCAGCAGGTGATGGGCACGCCGCACTACATGGCCCCCGAACAGTTCGAAAAGCCGCTCGAAGTCGACCATCGCGCCGACATTTACGCCCTCGGGGTCGTCCTGTACGAAATGCTTACCGGCGAAGTGCCGATGGGTGCATTCGCCCCGCCATCACAGAAGGTCCAGATCGACGTGCGCCTCGACGAAGTCGTCCTCCGCACTCTGGCACGCGAGCCCGATCGGCGTTACCAAAAGGTCAGCCAGCTTCAGACGGACGTGGAAAACATCGCGGGCATCGTCGCGAACCTGCCGCTGAACGTGCGCCGCGCCCTGGGCTTTGAGTACCGCTCCAAGGCCACGCTGTTCGGCCTGCCGGTGGTCCACATTGCCACCGGCACCGATCCCGCCACCGGTCGCCGCCGCGTGGCCAAGGGGATACTGGCCTTTGGCGAAATCGCCAAGGGAGTCATCGCCTTTGGCGGCATCGCGATGGGCGGCCTCACCTTTGGCGGAATCAGCATCGGCGTCGTGCCCATCGGCGGACTTGGGCTTGGGCTTTTCCCATTTGCCGGTATGGCCGTCGGACTGGTCATGGGTTACGGCGGGGTGGTAATCGCGCCCATTGCCGTCGGCGGGCTGGCCGTGGGCTGGTATGCGGTGGGAGGCACGGCGCTCGGCGCACACGCCTACGGCGGCAACGCTCGGGATCCAATCGCCAGGGAATTCTTCAAACAATGGACCGGCCCGGGGCTGCTCTATGGATCTCTGGCCTTGATGCTGGTGATGACCCTCATCTCGATGCTCGTCCCCTGGCTCGTGCAACGCCGGACGCTGAAAAAGGAGCAGGCGCCACATTGAAACCGATTTTGAACCGCTAATCTTCGCTGAAAGCGATAGGTCTCACCCCCTTTGTACCAATACTCCTTGGAAATTCACGGGCTGCGCCAACGGCTTCGTCCCGCAGGGTCATCCTGAGAATAGCCCAGCGTTTTGACGCTGGATTCAGCGGCAAACAGGGTCACGTCCCGAAGGGACGGCTGAACTCGTGCCCAAAATACTTCCCCTCAGCCGTCCCTTCGGGACTACTGATACAACTGACGACGGAGTCCCGGCGTTGAAACGCCGGGCTATTGTCAAGCATCCCTCCGGGATGATGGTTCCGGGGTTCAGCATTCGATTTGCGCATAATTTGCGGACCGCGACCTAAATGGGGATTGATTCGCCGGAAGCCAAACCGGTTAATTCGTCCGCGCCAGTTGCCTGGCGTTCCGTTAATCCATGTCGCGCAAATCGAAAAAGGCCGCCGCGAGACTGAATAGCACTCCGCCCGCGCCCGCGTCCGTCGCCGCAACGCCGTCGCAAGAGCCGGAGCCGGCGCGGCTCCCCCCGCGCTCGGCGGTGCTGAACCTCGCGCGGCTGTGCCTCCTTCTGGCGCTGGCGGAATCGGCCATGCTCGCATGGATGGCCTTCACGCACGACACGCCCATCGGCTGCGGGGCGGATTCGGCGTGTGACCGGGTGTTGCACAGCAAGTGGGCGAGGTGGTTCGGCATCCCGGTGAGCATGTTCGCCGTGGCCGTGGATGCGCTGGCACTGTGGGGGACATTCCAGTTGCACAGCCGCTCGCCGGAAAAATTGCGCCGCGGGTGGCTGGCGGTCACGTTCGGTTCGATGCTGATCCTGGGCGCGGGAATCTGGTTCGTCTCGTTGCAACTGACGAAGGTGGGCGTGTGCCTGCACTGCATGACGGCGCACGCCGCGGGCATTGCCGCGGCCTTGCTGCTGCTGGCGCCGGCGGGGCGGCCGGGCGGGGCGGCCGAGGGGTTGTTCGCAAGAGCTGGCTATGCGGCCGCGACCGTTCTGGCCGTCTTGTTCCTCGGGCAAATCGTCCACACTCCGAAGACCGGCCGGGAGACGCGCGACTTCGCCGTGGCAAGCAACGCCCAGGCCGTTCTCGCTGCGCAAGCCCAGGCGGTTGCGAGCGCGAAGACAAACCTGGCGTCCGCTTCCATTTCGAACTTGCAGAACGCCTCCTCGAACAACGCGTTGCCGATGCCCGGGACAAACGTCCTGGCCACCAGCGCGACCAATGTCCCGCCTGCGCTTCCGACCAACACCGCGCCCCTCCAGGTCTTCACGCCGGGCAGGAAGCCGGTGCACGCGATGCGGCGGCCGTTCAAAACTTACGGCGGCATGGTCGCGATGGATCTGACGGACGTGCCGCTGCTCGGCTCGGAGACCAACGCGCACGCGATCGTCAGCCTGTTCGACTACACCTGCTACCACTGCCGGCTGATGCACCCGGTGTTGACCGAAGTGCAGAGCGCTTTCAAGGATCGGCTCTCGATCATCAGCCTGCCGATGCCGCTCGACCCGAAGTGCAATCACACCGTCACGCACACGCATCCCGATCACTCGAACGCCTGCGTGTACGCCCATATCGCCCTGGCGGTCTTCCGCGCGGATCGCGCGAAGCATCACGAGTTCGATGAGTGGTTGTTCACCGGCGAACGGCCGCCGCCGATGGCTCAAGTCGTGGCGCGAGCCGCCGGGCTCGTCGGCACCAACGTCCTGGCCCAGGCATTGCGTGACCCGTGGGTGGCGGAACAAATTCAATTCGACGTCGCTATTTACGAGATCGCCTATCGTCAGCAACGCGGGGCCATGCCGCAGTTGATTATTGGCAACACCGTCGCCGAGGGCGCGTACACGCGCGAAGGATTGATCAAACTGCTGGACGAACACCTTGGCCTCAAGCAAACCCCTTGACCCGGGAATCCCATGCAACAGAAGAAGAAAACAAAACCCAATGCACTGGAGCAGCCGAATACCGTAGCTGCGACCGTGAGGTCCCGGGAGAAAACTCCCGGAACAAGCACGCCCCGTGCGTCCCCGAACCGAGTTGCGCTCGATATGGAGTGCGCCGGCAGAGCGCAGCGGCGACGGCGCTTTGGCTTCTTTTCTCCAACGGACATGGCGAGCCAAAGCGGAGTCGCGCTGCGCTTGCCTCCGCACTCCATAGCCGCGGTACTGCTATTGACAGCTCTGTTTGCGGCAGTCGCCGCCGAGGACCCGCGCGCCGCGTTGCGCGACGGGGTGAACCGAGAATTCCCCGCGCTCGAACAACTTTATCGGGAATTGCACGCCAGCCCCGAGCTTTCGTTCCACGAAGAGAAAACTGCGGCGCGAGTGGGTGCCGAGTTACAGAAACTCGGCATCGACGTCA
>DASTLJ010000214.1:0-4732 GCA_035715125.1 Verrucomicrobiia bacterium | reverse complement strand
TTGGTGATCTTACAGCCGGCGGGCACGCCAGGATACAAGTTGTTCAATGTGTTGCCCCCAACGTTCGTGTTATTACATTGGTTGGCAATCATCGAGAAGCCTGGAGGCACTGTGATCGAGACCTGGCAATTATTGGTCACTTCGCTGACGGCCACCTGCACCGGGGCGGACGCACCCCGACCGCCAGCGTCGTCCACTGCTTCCGCGCGTACCGAGTACATCCCCGGAACCGGGTTCGACCACATGAGACTGTAAACACCATTGGTCAGCGTGCCCGAAATACTCCCAACCAGGTTCGCGTTCGCGAAGAACTCGATGTTGGTGAGCGTGCCATCCGAGTCCGAAGCGTTCGCCCTCAGCAGAATGGGAGTCCCAACCCAAAAGACCGAGGCGTTTGGCGGCTGGATTAAGCTGACGAGAGGCAGGCTGTTGGGCGGAGGCGAGTTGGTTACGGTAATCTGCACCGACGCGGAGACTCCTCGATCCCCGACGTTGTCTTCGGCTTCGGCATGCAACTGGTGCATTCCAGCCGGCGCGTTCGACCACCTGAATTCGAAAAAACCATTGGTCAACGTGCTCCAAGTACGCTTGAGCAGATTCGTGCCAGCGAAAAAGTCGATGCTGCTGAGCGTGCCGTCGGAAACCGACGCGTTTGCCCTCAGGAGAATGGAACTTCTGGTGCCAAAAGAGGCGCCATTGGTCGGGCGAACCAAGTTGACCACGGGTGCTGCCGCCTGCGCGTTGTTGAAAAGCTGCACGCCCAGGAGCGAGCCGAGCAACATGAGTTTGGTGATACGCATACTGGTTTTCATTTGGTTACATATTTAAATATTTTGTGTTCAGCGGATTTCATTGGAGAAAAGCTTTTCGGCGCGGATCGGAAGGAGGCAGATCGTTCAACCATTTCTTCGCCAGTTCGGGCTGTGAATGACGCCACTCAGCAAAGGCCTCCCGGCTGGCGGCCAAACTACGATCCGTTGGCAGCCGGCTTGCCCAGACGAATGCCTCTGGAGGGCTTTGCCGGGTCAGAGAGCGGGCCACATTCAGATCGGCGGAGCGTGGAACTTTGTCGCTCTCGATCGTGGCCAGGAATTCGGCCATGCTCTTCGGGTCTCCGTTCGACCATTTCCACTGCACCTGTTCCAGCGCGCGTCTTGTGGACGCGGGATCGAGACCGGCCAGCCACGTGAGCGCGTCGGTCGGTGCGGGTTTGCCGCTGCGCCAGGCCGGGAACCAATTCTTTGCCACAGCCGCGGCAGCTTCGGCGCGAGCGGGAGAAAGTTTCATGCTGGTGACGAACTCCGCCGCGGCCATCAAGTTACTCTGCGCGACACTATTCACAATGCTCCCCAGGGTCTGCGCGAGGCTGCTGCCGGTGAGATTCGATTCGCACCAGGCGAGCGCGTTGTTGGGATCAACCTTTGCCCATGCCTCGACGAATGCCGGACTGAGGCGGCGACGGATGGTAACGTCGGCCTCAGCCAGCCAGGCAGCGGCCTGTTGGATATCCCGGCCCGCCCAACTTTTCAGGACTGTGCTCGCCAGAGACGAAGCGAGCGAACCGGGTCTGGCGCAGGCGAACTCCATGGCCCCCGCTGGATCGGTCCTGGACCACCCCTTGCCGATGGTTTCAATCGCGAGTTCGGAGGTGTAACCGGCAGGGTGGGCCAGCACGACTTCGGCGGCGTGGCGCGGACTTGCCGCGGCCCACTTGGTGACGCCGGTCATGCGAGGAGCAAAGTTATCAATCCCCCATTCCGATAGGGCGCGCAGGCCTCGCTCCGGATCTTTTTCGACGAGATAGCCGGCGACGTTCATTCGCCACGCTTCGCGCGTCCCGAGGTCGTTCGTGCCCTGCAACGCCGAAATGGCCGCATCCGGATCGCGCCGGGCCCATTCAAGGAACAGCACATCAGCCAGTTCGTCCATGGGAAAAGTGCGCCGGTCCTGCGCTGCGGCGAGGGTGTTAAACAAGTGCCCCAAGTCCAGTTGCACCCAGCGTGAGGCGACGAGGCGCGTGGCCGTGGCGTCCCCGTTCGCCAAACTCGCGAGGCGCGGGAAGTCGGAGAGCGAAGCCTTCTCGATGGCCTCCAGCCAGTAGAGCCAGCGGGTGACGCGCGACGACCTGGAAAGGTCGTGCGCCAGTTGCGTCGCAAGCGGCGAGTCATCGTGGACGCGTGTCACCATGCGTTTCCTGCCAGGGAGGAAACCACGTTCCCGGGAATCATCAGACCTTGTCGGCGTCTCTGCACCCAACTCCGGCGAGTAGGGACGCCGCTGCGCTTTCGCCCGCCAGGCGAGACCCATCCCCAGCCCCAGTCCGGCGGCAACAATCACGCCTAGTAATTGAACTAAGAACTTCATGGCGCAATGCGGTTTTGGCTGATTGTTTCCAGCGCGGACTGAATGGCGGCCTTGGCTTCCTGCGTGAACGGGCCGTTCTCGACCAAGGCGCGCGCCGTGACGGAGTCCCGCGCAGCCATCCCCTTTGCGGCGTGAGTAGCGGCAAGGGTGCGCCTCTCCGTGTCGGCAATGCTCATAGCCCATTCCCAAGCTTCGCGAGGAAACTCTTCAGCAATGGCAAGGACCAGTGACTGCGCACTACGATCGCGCTCCGCACCTGGAGGCATGACTGCGACCCAGACGGACGCAGCCGGCGAGTCCTTGGCGGCCCAAGTTGAAGCAATGGCGGCCACGGCTTCGACGCGAGCCTCTCCTGCAGGCATCGAGGCGGCCCAACGGATTGCATCTTCGGGTGTTTGTTCCGCCCACGCGTGGGCGAGAGCTTCAGTCCCGCGCACGCGGGCCGTGTCAGGCAGTTGCGAAAGCAGGGCCATCCACCGCCGCGGGTCGGCCAGCGTGTCCGCGTTCAGATGGTTGAAGGCGCTTACAGTGAGCGCCTGGTGCATCCGCTCCGGCGCTGCCTCCAGTAGTCTCTCAAGGCGGTGCAGTACTGCCCCGTGACCGAGAAGACCCTCCGCCAGCAGATCCAATTGCGCGTTGCCTTCACTCGTCCGTGGCGGATCGTCAGCGAGGCGAAAGGCCATCGCCGTGTCCTGCTCGCCCCAGGTACTCAGCACCTGGCGTTTGAGTTGCCTGGTTGTCGAATCCTCCGGTTGCCCCTTGAGCCACTCCCAGACCGCGCGCCGCTGGCCGGAGCTTTCTTTGACCAAAACATTCGTGATGGCAGGCAGTATGGCTGGCAGCCAACCCGCCGAGGCGTATTGCGTGAGAAAGCCCGCCGGGTCGGCATTGAGTTTTTCTCCCACGAGGCTCGCCAGTCCCATTAAGTCTTCGTCGCTGAGACGTCCGGGATGCGCCGCCAGCCAACTCACCGTGGCGTCGAAATCAACGATAGTCGCCTCCTGCAGCACGCGCGCTCCGGTGGTACTGGCGAAGTATCCTTTCCTTCCGCCGGGCGGAACCAGGCTCACTCGCTCCAACGCCGACACCGGATCGGTCGCCGCCGAACCCACCAACGCCGACCGAATGACCTCGTCTCGGTCCGTTCCGTCAGGAAGTTTTTTGGCCCACGCGATGGCGCCCTCCAGGTCGCGCTTCCCCCACGCTTGTGCCACGCCAGCCAAAGCCTGGTCGCGATTGGGATCTGGCATCGCTTCGGCGGCAGCGCGTGCAGAATCGATTCCGCGCTCCGCTACGATAGCAAAAGCATCATGCACCTGACTGTCGAGGGAACTTTCGGGCCTCGGCAATTTCGCCACGATGCTCGCGACGCGCGCGGGCGCACGCCGCGCGAGTTCCGGGAGCGAGTCGCGCACGATCGCTTCCCAGCCCCGCCCGCCTTTCATAAAAGCATCAACCGCCGTGACGGCATCCTGCGCGAGCCATTCTCCGATGAACTGCCGGCGCTGGCTGGCATCGATTGTCCGGTCGCGGAAGCCGGCCATCGCGTTCGTCGGATTGAGTTGAACCCACTCGGCCATGAGCGCCGCTCGAAAACCCTGGCGACGGAGCGACTCGTTAAGACGCGCAATCTCCCGATAAATCCTGGGCATGGCTTCAACGTTGGTGCCGTGGGTATCGTGAAGCCGCTTCCACTCGGCGAAGATGGCGCTGCTCTCGAAACTCGGCGGCGCCTGCTCCGGTGCCGCCGCGGTCGCGCTTTCCACTTTTGCCACGACGGTCGGGGCCGCGTGCGGCTCGCTCCTCATGCGGACTTGATACCCGATGGGAACACACACGGCAGCCGCGAGAGTGGCGATGATCAGCATCGTTTTCGACGCGCTGATGGCGGTGAAGAGAGAGGCGGACGGGGCCGCCGTTGAAGTCGTTCCAGCTGCAGCCGCGGTGAAAACGCCGCCGGCCACCGCCGCCGGGGCAACCAGGGCGCCAATGGCGGCGGCAAGGGTCATGGTGAAAATGGGAGTTGGCCCCGTGCGGGTCAAAACCTTCTCAATCAGCCCGGACATCCGGTCGCGCAGCATCTCGCGCCCGCGGGCGAGCCGTTGCTTCACCGCGTCTTCGCTGATTGCCAGCGAGTCGGCCACGGCACGCACCGACCGTCCTTCGCGATAAAACAGAATCAGGGGCATTCGATACGTCTCCGGCAATTTCGCCAGCGACTTCCGCACCAGCGAAGCTTCCTCTTCGTTCGCCGCGATCTCGTCCGGCGCCGGGGATTCATCCACCAGCTCAGGTGTGTCCTCCAGCGTGTCATGCCCGCGCTTGCGGCGCAGATGACCGAGCGCTGCATTGCGGGCAATCTGCCCCA
>DASTLJ010000213.1:0-1542 GCA_035715125.1 Verrucomicrobiia bacterium | reverse complement strand
ACGACATTCCGTTCAAGTTCACCGGCAAGATCAACAAGCTGACCTTCAAACTTGAATAAACTTGAACCGGAGCAGGACGCGAAGGCGAAGCGCTAGGATGGCACGGCAGCACCCATCAACCAACTCGCTAAGATGCCGACCTACGTCAGCCCCGACTTCAAGAACGTCGTTCGGATCAGCCTGAACTCGCTGTGGACAACCGGCTGGCTGGATTTGGAGAAGGAGCCGATCGCCCTCTCGATTCCTGACACCAAGCATCGCTACCGGCGCATCTTTGGTTCCATTCTTCTGAGCGGAAATCAGCGGAACCGCATCGCAAGAAATTCGCAACCTGCTTGTGAAGCATAGGCTTGGACTACGGAGGAAGTGACGATGAAGACCGCCACATTGCTTGTTTCCACGTTGGCACTGACGACCCTTGCATTCGCTTCGGCAAGCGCCCAGCAAACGACTGGCGCTCCGGGTTCGCCCAGCGCCACGACGACCATCGACGGGCAGCAGATCCCGTCGCCGCCGCAGGAATTCCGCGGCAAGATCGAACGCAATGCCGCGCAGTCGACGCCGTACTGGCCGGCGCGCGTGGTGCCGCCCCAGGGCGCACCCAACGTGCTGCTGATCATTACGGACGACGTCGGCTTCGGCGCCCCGAGCACGTTCGGGGGCGTCATTCCCACGCCCGCGCTCGACCGGATCGCGAGGGACAGGCTGCGCTACACCAACTTCCATTCCACGGCGCTGTGCTCGCCGACGCGGGCGGCGCTGATTACGGGCCGCAATCACCACTCCGCCGGCTTCGGCGTGATCTCCGAACAGGCGACCGGCTACCCGGGCTACGATTCGATCATCACACGCGACAAGGCGACAATCGGGCGCATCCTTAAGGACAACGGCTACCGCACGTCCTGGTTCGGCAAGAACCACAACACGCCGGCCTTCCGGGCGAGCCAGGACGGGCCGTTCGATCAATGGCCGATCGGCATGGGCTTCGAGTACTTCTACGGGTTCATGGGCGGGGACACGAATCAGTGGCAGCCCGCGAACCTCGTCCGCAATACGACGCCGATCTACCCGTTTCTCAACAATCCCAGCTACAACCTCACGACTGTCTGGCGCTTCGTGTTCGTCCAGCAGGAGGTCGAAAAGCTGGCCATGACGGCGGTCGAGTTCCCGCCCATGCAGAAGGGCGCAAGCTTCAACCTCGATGCCGTGAAAGCGCAAATCGAAGCGGCCAGACACGCAGTGGCCAGATAAGGAAAGAAATTTGCTGGTCGACGTGACGGGCGGCTCGGCGTGGACCGCCCGCAACGCGGGAACGCTCCGGCACAGGCAGCGAACGAGGTATAGTGCTCTCTCATAACTTGCGCCGGGAGGCGGACTCATGACGGTTCGGCCAATGCTCGTTCTGAGCGCGGCGGTGCTGCCGCATCGTCGGTTGTCGGTTACGCCGGCGTTTGTTCGCATGACGTCGACCGCATGCAGGCGCGTGTCGACGCCAAGCTGGAAGCGTTGGCCGCAGCCGGGCCGGTCGCGCGCGAGAGCGCC
>DASTLJ010000212.1:0-8309 GCA_035715125.1 Verrucomicrobiia bacterium | reverse complement strand
CGGGACAGCTCGGTGTGGCAGGCCATCTCGCCGGCGCTGACCGTTAACCAGACGTACACGCTGAGTTACTGGTATAAGGTGGGCGCGACCTCTTCCCCGGTGGTGGTGCGGATGTCCGGGAACTGGCTGAATACCACGGCGATCTCCTGCGGCGACGGCGTGACCGGACGAATCTTTGTCGACGGCGCACCGGTGTTCCAGCAGACCGTGCAAGCGAATGGGGCCACCTTTGCGTTCACCACGCCGGCGCATTCCGGTTCGAAGATTGATTTCGTTCTGGATGCAGGCCCGGCGGACAACGACGACTGCGACGCGGCGACTTTCAATGCGACCATCGTCACGGCCGATCCCTCGCTCGGGATCGTGGCCGACTCGGCGGCCGACTGGTCGGTCACCGGCACGCAGGGGGAGAAGAACTGGTATTACGGCTACTACAACAGGACGGCCGACCCGGACCAGACCTACCAGGCGGCCAACTTCACGCCGTTTCCGCGCGCCAACGGCCCGCAAAGCCCGAGCAACTTCTGGGACGAGGAGGAGTGGGACTGGTTCAGCGGCAATCCGCCCTTCACCCGGATCGGCCAGTACTGGATGAATCCCAACGGCCCCAACAGCGGCACCGAGCATTGGGCGATCCGCCGGTGGGTCAGCACGGTCAGCGGCAACGTGAGTATTCAATGGCACGCCCACAAAGAGTTTCCAGATCAGAATAACTTCGGTGGGTTGGGCGTTACCGTGCGCGTCTTTCGTAACGGCGTTCCGCTCGACTCCGCCACGCTGCGGGGGAGCAACGTGGTTGGGGTGACGCGGACCGTCGTGGCCAGCGGCGTGGCAGTGGGCGACACCTTCGACATCGCGGTGGATCCCCTCGGGGTCACGGGCGCGAGTGATGATGTTGAAGATAAAACTTTCGTGACGGCGACGCTGCGCGGTTACCGGACGCTCACCAGCCAAATTGCCAGCGACATCGGGGCGTCCATGCAAAATGTCAATTCGACCGCCTATCTCCGCCTGCCGTTTACCGTGGAGAATCCGGCCCTGTTCAACTCGCTCACGCTCCGGTTGAAGTACGACGACGGATTCCTCGCCTACTTGAACGGCGTCGAAATCGCCCGGGGCAACGCGCCGACGTTTCCCGACTGGAACTCGGCCGCTGCAGCGGGCCGTTCGGATGCCGAGGCAAGCGACTACGAGATTTGGAACGTCAGCGCCTCGCTCGGCTTGCTGGCGCCCGGGACGAACGTTCTGGCCATCCACGGCCTGAACTCCAGCGCGAGCGACGGGGATTTTTTGATCCTGCCCGAATTGCTGGCCACGAGCGCCACGAACGATCCGACGGCCAACCGCTATTTCATGGCGCCCACGCCTGGCGAGCCCAACGGCCTCGGGAACACGAACCTCGGCCCGCTGATCGCCGATGTTTCGCACTTGCCGAACGTGCCGACCGACAATCAAAACCTGCAAGTGACAGCGAAGGTTTCCGGCACCTTTCAATCCGTCAACACCGTGCGGCTCATCTATCGCACGATGTACAGCAACGAGGTCAACGTCGCGATGTTTGACGACGGGTTGCATGGCGACGGCGCGGCGGGGGACGGCACCTGGGGCGCGAGCATCCCGGCCAGCGCCTCGAATCCCGGCCAGATGGTGCGCTACTACGTTTTCGCGACGGACGCGCTGAACAACAGCTCCCGCTTTCCCGCGTATCAGGATCCGAAGAACTCCCCGCAGTACCAGGGCACGGTCGTGTTCAACCCGGCGCTGACCAACCCGTTGCCGGTTTTGCACTTCTTCGTGCAGAATCCCACGCTGGCCAGCAACCGCTTTGGCACACGTTGCTCGGTGTCTTGGGACGAGGAGTTCTTCGACAACATCGAGGTCAATGCTCACGGGCAGACTACCTGGTATCACTTCCCCAAGCGGAGCATGGATTTCAACCTGAATACCGGCTACAAACTGCGCTGGAAACGCGGCGAAGATCGCGTGAAAGCGTTCGACCTGCTGACCACCGCGTCGGACAAAGCCTTCATGCGGCTGGTGATGTCGTTCGAGATTTTTCGCGACGCCGGCGTGCCGACGCATTACGCCTTTCCGGTGCGCGTGCAGCAAAACAACGGCTTCTTTGGCGTCATGCACTTCGTCGAGCAGGCCAACGACGACCTGCTGGAACGCAATGGCCTCAACCCGAACGGCGCGCTTTACAAGATCTACTTCCCGCTGACCAACGCCTACGCCGGCATCCACAAGCAGACGCGCAAGAACGAGCCGAACGACGATCTTCAGGCCTTGATCGACGGGCTCAAGCTGACCGGCCCGGCCTTGAAGCAGTTCCTCTTCGACAACGTCGACGTGGCCGAAGCGGTCAATTTCTTCGCCACCATTGAAGTCGTCCAGAACGAGGACTGCTGCGACTACAAGAATTATTATCTATACCGCGACACCGGAGGCACCGGCGAATGGCAGGTGATGCCGTGGGACCTCGACCTGACCCTCGGCCGCACGTTCACGCAGTGGATCCAGGTCGGGCAGAATCTCTACGGCGGCTATTACGACACGAACACTTACGCCAGCAACCGGTGGTACTCCGAGTTGCGAGCCCGCCCTGACGGCTACGGTTTCATTGGTGGCCAACAGCCCATCTTCGAAGCGCTGTGGGCGTTGCCCGACACCCAACTCATGTTCCTGCGCCGCTGGAGCCGGGTGCAGGAGGACTTCCTCAATACGAGCAACACCCATCCGCTGGCGCTGCGATTGGACCGGCGCGTGGACGAACTAACCGCGCAGATCGCCCCGGATGCGGCCTTGGATCTCGCTCAGTGGGGCACCTTCCCGTATGGGCAGCCCATCGTCTGGTCGCAGCCCTTCGCCGCGTCCGTCCTGAAAGAGAAGTACCTGGCTCTGCGCCGCCAATGGATCTTCAATACGCTGCGCTTCGCCAACGGCGGCCCTTACCTCGGCCCGCAGCCGACCAACGCCGTCATCCTCATCGGTGACATCGATTACAATCCGGCCTCCGGCAACCAGGCCCAGGAATACGTCCAGCTTCGCAACACCAACAACACCGCCATCGACATCTCCGGCTGGAAAATGTCCGGCGCCATCGAACACACTTTCCGCGGCGGCACCGTCATCCCGACCAACGGGACCCTTTACCTGGTGGCGGACGTGAACGGGTTCCGCTCCCGCACGGTCGGCCCGCGCGGCGGCCAGGGCCTGTTCATCCAGGGCAGCTACAAGGGCCAGTTGTCGGCGCGCGGCGAGTCGCTTGTCCTCTCGGACAACACCGGCCGGACAGTCGCTTCGACCAACACCACCGCCATGCCGAGCCTGGCCCAGCAATACCTCCGGGTGACCGAGATCATGTATCACCCCGCGGTCCCGGCGTCCGGACTGGCGACCAACGCCGACGAATTCGAATACGTCGAAGTGAAGAACATCTCGACCACGACGACCCTGGCCTTGAACGGCGTGCGGTTTACCGAGGGCATCACTTTCAATTTTACTGGCAGCGCGATTACGAGCCTGGTCCCGGGCGCGTCGGCGATCGTCGTCCGTAATCTGGCCGCGTTCAGTTCGATTTACGGCAACAGCCGGCCTGTGGCCGGCCAGTTCAGCGGCCAGTTGGACAACAAGGGGGAGGACTTGCGCCTCGTGGACTCGAGCGGCGAAAAGATCCTCGATTTCAGCTACGACCCGGACTGGTATCCGATTACCGACGGGTTCGGCTTCTCGCTGGTGATTGTGAACGAAAACGCCCTCTGGAGCACTTGGGGCTTGAAGTCGAGCTGGCGGCCGAGTGGCGTTTTCCTCGGTTCGCCCGGTGGCTCGAAGCCGCCAACACCGGTCTTCCCGCCTGTCATCGTTACCGAACTGCTCACGCACAGCATCCCGCCCGAGGTCGACCGGGTCGAACTGTACAATAACAGTTTCGATGTCGCCGATGTTGGCGGCTGGTACCTCACGGACGATTACCGCAGCCCGCGGAAGTACCGCATCCCGGATGGCACGATGGTTGACTTTTTCGACTACCTCGTCCTTACGGAGGCTCAGTTCCATCCGACGAATCCTCCAACGCCTTGGAGTTTCTCGTTCAGCTCGCGCGGCGACGAAGTGTATCTGTTCTCCGGCGATGGGGCCGGCAACCTGTCGGGCTATGTTCAAGGCTGGACCTTCGCCGCCGGCGAGGCCGGCGTCTCCTTCGGCCACTACATTTCCAGCGATCTACGGGAACATTTCGTGGCCCAGAACGCCACCAGCTTCGGCATGGACAACACCGGTCCAAAAGTCGGACCTGTCGTGATTTCGGAAATCCACTATCACCCGCCCGATCTCGCCGGAGGCGAGGACAACGCGGGAGACGAATTCGTGGAGATTCAGAACATCACTGGCACGGAGGTCCCGCTGTTCCACGCCGCGTTCCCACTGAACACCTGGCGCCTGCGCGGGGGCATCGGCTTCGATTTCCCGGCCGGCCGGACGCTCGGCGCCGGCGCGACGCTCGTCGTGGCGAACTTCGATCCTGCCGATACGGTGCGCCTCGCGTCATTCCGCAGCCGCCTCGGGCTGGATGCGGGCGTGACCGTCCTCGGGCCATTCTCCGGCAAGCTCGACAATTCGGGCGACACCGTGAAGCTCTCGAAGCCCGACGTGCCCGTGGCCGGCGAAGTGCCCTACATCCTGGTCGACCAGGTGGATTACAAGGATGACGGGCTCTGGCCGACTGGCGCCGATGGCACAGGGGCTTCATTGCAGCGCCGATTCTTGTCGCAATTCGGGAACGATCCCGCGAACTGGTTTGCCGCCGCGCCGTTTGCGGCCTCCGGAGTGGGCGACGCGCCGGTCATCACGACACAGCCGGCCAGCAGCTCGGTCGCTGCGTCCTCCCAGCACACTTTGAGTGTGGCGGCGAACGGCGCCCCCCCGCTGCATTACCAATGGCGTTACAATGGCTCCGGCATTGCGGGCGCGACGAACTTCACGCTCACGCTGGCCAATCTCCAGCTCTCGCAAGCCGGCGACTACAGCGTGGTGGTTTACAACCACGCCGGTGTCATCGAAAGCTCCAACGCAACGCTGACCGTGGTCCTCGGCGCCTACTTCCTCCAGCACCCGCGCAGCACCAACACGACCCGGGGAAGCCCGGTGACGTTTAGCGCCCTGGCAGTCAGCAGCAGCCCGATTACCTACCAGTGGCGATTCAATGGAACCAATCTCACGGGCGCCACCAGCCCGACGCTGACTCTGCCCAGCGCCCAGCTCGATCAGGCGGGCGTCTATCAGGTCGTGGCGACGGACGCGATTGGCCCCGTGCCGAGCGCGCCGGCCACGCTGCTGCTGTTCGTCGAACCGTTCATCGTGGTGCATCCCGTCAGCCAGACCGTCCTCCCGGGGGACAATGTCACGCTGAGCGTCACCGTGAGCAATACCGCCTCGTTGCCACTGGGCTTCCGCTGGCGCCGCGGTGGAACCAGCCCATTCGGCTGGCAAGTGCTCAATTCCTATACGTCGTTTTTTACGGTGACCAATGCCCAGCCGCCCGCGACCAATTTCAACGTCGTCGTGACGAACTTCGCCAGACTGCAAGGCTCGAACAGCCTGACGGCGGTGCTGACGTACTTGGCCGACTTCGATGGGGACCACCTGCCGGACACCTGGGAAGTCACCTACGGCTTTGACACCAACAGCATGAACGACGCCGACGGCGACGTCGACGGCGACACCCTGTCGAATCTCCAGGAATACATTGCCGGCACCGACCCGCTTGATCCGGCCAGCTACCTCAAGGTCGATACGATCACCGCCGGCGGAGGCGCCACCCTCACCTTCGGCGCCGTCGCCGCCCGCACCTACACCATCGAATACTCCGGCGTGCCTGGCGCGCCCTGGACCAAGCTGACGGACGTGGTGGCAATGCCGGTGAACCGGGTCGCGATCATTTTCGATCCCGGCGCCACGACCAAGCGCTTCTACCGCGTCGTCACTCCGCGCCAGCCGTGAGGCCGCATTTGGAGTGCGGAGGCCGGCGCAGATGTTCTTTGGAGTGCTCCAGCCCTTCGCCCCTTTGGCACGAAGCCGAATCGCTTGGGCGCGTTTACACAACAGCTTTGTCACTGGCCCTGGCGGAGCTTCCGGGCGCCTGCGCTCCGGGCTTGTGCCTGCGATGGCGGCGCTTAGTCTTCGCGGGCGATGCAAACGTTCCTGCTGAACCTGGGAGTTGCTCTCGTCCTGATCCTCCCGGCCGGCGCGGCGCCCGCGCATAAAGCCGCTCGTCCGAAGCGCCCGGCGGCGCCCGCGGCCTTGCCCCTCAACCTCGTGGGCGAGGTGAACGATTTCCGCATCGAAGACCAGCTCGACCTCGCCGCCGAGCAGCTCATGGCCGCCGGCAAGACCGCGAAGATGTCAGAACTCATCCGCCAATTGAGCCGCCGTACTTGCTCGGTCGAATTGCCCAGGTTTACGCCGAAGAATTCTTCCGGCGCGGAAATCGCCGAAACCTGCCGGCCGGGCGTCGTCGTGATCGGCGACCTCTCGAAGTGCAAGAAGTGCCCCAAGTGGCACGTGGGCGCCTCAAGCGGGTTCCTGCTCACGGATTCTGGCGTCTGCGTGACCTGTTATCATGTTGTCCATGTCCCTGAAAGCCCGACGCTCATTGCGATGACCGGCGACGGGCGGATCGTCGCCGTCAAGGAAGTGCTCGCGGCCAACCCGCACACGGACCTGGCCCTCCTCCAACTCGACGGCTCAGGCTTCAGACCGCTGCCGCTCGACACCAATGCGCCCGCCGGCTCGACCGTCCGGGTGCTGAGCCATCCGGACGATCATTTCTTCACACTCAGCGAGGGGATTGTATCGCGGTATGTGGCGCTGCCGCTGGAGAAAGCAGCGGGCGAAGTCACTTTCATGGCTGTCACCGCGGATTTCGGCGCCGGTTCGAGTGGCGCGCCCGTATTCAACGAACAGGGTGGCGTCGTCGGCCTCGTGAACAACACGCAGTCGCTTTACTACGATCCGAAGAAAGGGCGGGATCTCCAGATGGTCTTCAAGCACTGCCTGCCTTCGCAATACATTCTCCAGCTCATTGAGAAGAAGTAGTTTGAAATGAGCTAGTTGTAACGATTTCGCTTCAACCGGCCTCTAACCTCACCAAATCGTCAGGTGCGGCCAGGCTATATCGTTACAGTCAGGTATTCTCAACTTACCGCTTATCCAAAGCTTGACCTGCCTGTTGGGCTTCGTATAAGTTGTTGACTCTCAATGAACCTGTAATTAGACTACATTGGATCGAGTTATGGCAGACAAGCTTCGTTGTGCGGTCATCGGAGCGGGCAGCATCGGCCTCGACCACCTTCACAGTCTCGTCACCTGTCACCGTGCCGCGGCGGTCGCCATTGCCGAGACCAACGCCCAGCGAGCCCGCGAGGCCTGTGCCCGCAACAACGTCCCCCGCAGTTACGTCGACTACCGTGAACTGCTGGAACAACCGGACATCGACGCTGTCATCATCGCATTGCCCACTTACCTCCACGCCTCCGTCGCCCTCGAAGCGCTCAAAGCCCGCAAGCACGTCCTGATCGAAAAGCCCATGGCGATGAACGTCAAGGAGGCCGCGAAGGTCGTCGAGGCCGCCAAACAGATGAAGCGCACCTTGATGGTCGCGCAGAATTTCCGCTTCAACAAACACACGCAACTGGCTCGCTCCATCGTCGAACGGGGCGACCTCGGAGAAATCTATCATGCGCGTGGCTTCTGGCTTCGGCGCTCGGGCATACCCCGCATCGGCTCGTGGTTCACGCGCAAACAGCTCTCCGGTGGCGGCGCGTTCGCGGACATCGGAGTGCATCTCCTCGACGCCTGCCTGCACCTGATGAGGGAATTTGACGTGGCTTCGGTGAGCTGCCGCATGCACGCGAAGTTCGGCCCGCGCGGCCTGGGCGAAATGGACTGGGGCCGCAGCGAGGTGGACCCCAAGAAGCCTTTCGACGTGGAGGATTACGGCGTGGCCCTGCTGCGCCTCAAGAGCGGCCGCACCGTGCTGCTGGAAATTGGCTGGGCCTGCTTCCAGAACAACGAGTCCCGAGAGTACGGCGTCGACCTGCTCGGCACCAATGCCGGGTTGAGCCTCTGGCCGGCGCGTCTCTACCGCAACATGCTCGACGGCCACGAAACCGTCGCCTTTCATCCCAACAAAGTCCCCTTCACCGAGGACCGCGTGCATCATTTCGTGGGGTGCGTGCTCGACGGCAAAAAACCGATCGTGCCGCCGGAAGAGTCCCTCAAAGTTCAGCAAGTCCTCGACGCCCTCTACGCTT
>DASTLJ010000211.1:0-6875 GCA_035715125.1 Verrucomicrobiia bacterium | reverse complement strand
GCGCGAGCACAACGCCGTCAACGAAGCCCGCCGGCTCAACATCCCCATCGTCGCCATCGTCGACACCAATTGCGACCCCGACCTTGTCAGCTACCCCATCGCCGGCAACGACGATGCGATCCGCTCGGTGCGGGTCATCCTGACGGCTGTCGTGCAGACGATCAGCGCGGCGCGCAACGAATACGAATCGAAAGCCTCCCGCCGCAAGACCGAAGAACCGGCCGCCGAAGCCCCGTCCGCGGAAACGCCGCCGGCCGAGGCCGCGCCGGTGGCCGCCGAACCCGCGCTCACGCCCGCGTAGTCGGATGCGTCCGAACCCGCGCGGTGGACGCTCTCAACTCTCAACCAACGACTCTCAACTATTTCTATGGCTGAAATCAATGCTGCCAACGTCGGCAAACTCCGTGAGATGACCGGCGCGGGCCTGATGAACTGCAAAAATGCCCTCGCCGAAGCGGGCGGCAACCTCGAGCTCGCCGTTGACCTCTTGCGCAAGAAAGGCATCTCCACCACCCGCGAGAAGGCCGGCCGTGCCACCCTCGAAGGGGCCATCGTGCAATACGTCGCACCGGGCGCACGCCTCGGCCTGCTCGTCGAGATTAATTGCGAGACGGACTTCGTCGCTCGGAATGCTACGTTCAAGGCGTTCTGCGAGGACGTCGCCAAAAAGCTGGCGGCCAATCCCGCCGCCGATCTCGAAGCGGAGCGCGTCGCCGCCGTCGCCAAGATCGGGGAGAATATCCGCGTTGCCCGCCATCATCGCATTGAGGTCACTGGCAACGGGCTGGTCGCCGCGTACATTCACACCGGCGCCAAGGTCGGCGTGCTCGTCGAAGTGGGCGCGGGCAAGGAATCCACGGTGAGCAACGAGGACTTCAAGCAGCTCGTCAAGGACATCACGCTCCAGATCGCCGCGGCCCATCCGCACGTCGTGACGCGCGACCAGGTGCCGGCTGACGTGATCGCGAAGGAAAAGGAAATCGCCGCCGAACAGGTCAAGGGAAAGCCCCCGCAGGCCATCGCCAAGATCGTCGAAGGCAAGCTGGAGAAATTCTACCAGGGCCATTGCCTGGTCGATCAGGGCTTCGTAAAGCGGAACTCGGAGGTTTCGATCAAGGAACACGTCGCCTCCGTCGCCAAGCAACTGGGGGATGAGATCACGATCCGCCGTTTCGACCGTTTCCAGTTGGGGGAGACGCAGGGGTGAGTGGTGCGGACTGAAATCGCGTCAAAGCCGGGCGCTCTGCCAGAGGCCTCTGGCTTCTCAGTAATCAGTAATCAGTAATCAGTAATCAGTGTTCAGCGCCAGGCGGTTGGGCGAGACCGGGTTCCCCTGACGAACGCTCAAGCCCGAATACTGATTACTGATTACTGATTACTGATTACTGGCCACTGAGCGCCCTCCGGCCCAGTACGGACCCGTGTATCCCGAAAAATTACCCTTGCGCGACGCCCGATTGTGCCTAAGCTAGCTCTCCGCCTGGGCGCCGTGTGTGCGGACGCCCGTATAGGCTGAGAAAAAACCGTAAACTCGTAACCTAACCATTAACCCTCCGTTGCCACCGCAACGTCAGGTCCGTTAGGGCAATGGAGACTTCGCCGGGCGCACGCCGCCCGACCTGGCCTCCCGCAGTACGTCAGACAGAATCCGTATGCTCACGATGGAAGAAGCCATGAAGCACAGCGCGATGCGCTTTGCCGCTGGCGAAATTGTCAAAGGTACCGTCATCGAAGTCCGCTCCAAGGAAGTCCTGGTGGACATCGGCTACAAAAGCGAGGGGGTCATCTCCGCCAACGAATTCATCGACATCAAGGCCGTCAAGGTCGGCGACCAGGTCGATGTGCTCATCGAGAAACTCGAAGACAAGGAAGGCATGGTTGTGCTTTCCAAGGAGAAGGCCGAGTTCAAGCAGAACTGGGAACGCATCCTCACCATCGCCAACGAAGGCGCCACCGTCAACGGCAAGGTCAAAGCCGTCGTCAAGGGCGGCCTTATTGTCCACATCGGCGTCGAGGCCTTCCTGCCCGCCTCGCAGATCGACGTCATCCCGCCGCGCAACCTGCTTCAGTTTGTCGGGAACAATTACGATTTCAAGGTTGTCAAGATCAACCAGGAGCGCCAGAATATCGTGCTCTCCCGGCGGGAACTCATCGAGCAGGAACGCACCGAGCGGCGCCAGAAACTGCTCACCGACATGACCCCCGGCGACATCCGCAAGGGCACCGTCAAGAACATCACGGACTTCGGCGCGTTCATCGATCTCAACGGCCTGGACGGCCTGCTGCACATCACCGACATGTCCTGGGGCCGCATCGGCCACCCCAGCGAGATGCTCAAGGTCGGCCAGGAACTGGACGTCGTCGTGCTGGATATCAACAAGGAAAAGGAACGCGTCAGTCTCGGCCTCAAGCAGAAACTGGCCAACCCCTGGAGCGACATCGAGACCAAGTTCACCACGGGCCAAAAGGTCAAGGGCAAGGTGGTCAACCTGGTGCCCTACGGCGCCTTCATCGAATTGGAGCCCGGGGTCGAAGGGCTCGTGCACGTCACCGAACTCTCCTGGACCAAGCGCATCGGCAAGCCCAGTGACGTCCTCAAGCAAGGCGAGATGGTCGAAGCCGTCGTGCTGGGCGTCAACAAGGATGAACAGAAAATCTCGCTCGGCATCCGCCAGCTCGAGGCCAACCCGTGGGACAAGGCCCTCGAGAAGTATCCGCCCGGTACGAAGATCAAAGGCAAGGTCCGCAACCTCACCAGCTACGGCGCGTTCGTCGAATTGGAAGAGGGTCTCGACGGCATGATTCACGTCTCCGACCTCTCCTGGACGCGCAAGATCAACCACCCCTCCGAAGTCATCAAGAAAGGGGACGAAGTCGAAGTGGTCGTCCTGGAAATCGACAAGGCCAACCAGCGCATCGCCGTGGGCATGAAACAGCTTGCCGAGGATCCCTGGGCCAACATCGACAAGTTCTACAAGGTCGGCGATCTCGTCAACGGCAAGGTCACCAAGCTGGCCAGCTTCGGGGCGTTCGTTGGTTTGGCCCACGACATCGACGGCCTCGTTCACATCAGCCAGGTCAGTGAGGATCGCGTCGACAAGATCAAGAACGTCCTCAAGCCCGGCCAGGATGTCACCGCCCGCGTCATCAAGATCGACAAGGGCGACCGGCGCATCGGCCTTTCGATCAAGGCCGCCAGCTACAGCGAGGAACAACTCCGCGAGGAGCAGAAACTCCTCGACAGCCTCAAGCCCGGCGAAGACCTCGTCGCCCTCCAGCACGCCTTCGACGCCGCCGACGAAGAGCGCAAAGCCGAAGCCGACAAGCAAAAGGAACCCGCAGGGTAGCCGCCGGCACTCAACTGTAGCCGCCGACGTGAGGAGGCGGGCACGACTGCCGGCCTCAACCATCCGCCTCCTCACGTCGGCGGCTACGGCGCGTGTGAAATCCTCGAACTAATCCACCGTCCGCTGCATGAACCGCAACCGGAAGTATTCCTGGTGGTTTGTCGCGTTGAGGATCACCCCGCTATAGGGGTATGAAATCCATTCCCAGGTGCCGTTGGGCAACTCGGTGGTGCGCTCGGCCATGTGGTCCGGCGAGACCCACCAGAGTTGCACCTGCGGCGGGTTGATCGTGAGTTGCTGGATGCGCAGGACCGGTGGTGTCAGCGTCAGCGTTGCCGGCTGGCTTGTCACCGCGCCGAGCGCGTCGCTCACCACCACGTCGTAAGCCCCCGTGTGCACCATCGTGGCGCTGGAAATTGAGTACTGCGGCCCGAATATGAACGGCATTTCCTGCGCATCCTTCCGCCAGCGGTAGCGCAGCGGTTCGGAGACGATTTCTCCCTCGTACGACCAGGCGTCAGTGCCGGCGCCTTCTTCGCGGTTGATCACAATCTCGATTGGCGGCGGGTACGAGTAGTCAAACCCCACGCGGTTGGTCGTTCGGTCGGAGGTCAAACCCGTCGCATAGATCAGGATTCTCCCTACGTAGACATTCAGCGAATCCGCTTCGCTGCCGAAGTCCGCTCGAATCTCGATCACGCCCCGGCGGATGGAGTGTGGAACCTGGTAGGTGTCGGCCACCGGCCCCGTGCCCATGCGTGTGAAAGTTTGGGTCACCACCGGCACGCTGCTCGTCGCGCTCACGCTGAACGCGGCGGGCTCGCCGTACGGGACCGTCTGGCTTTGCGGGTGCGTCAGGATTTGCGGGAGCGGCAGCACGGTGAGCGTTACCTCGCTGCTGATCGCCTCGCCGGCGCCGTTGAACACGCGCACCGAATAAACTCCGGCGTCGGCCATGTGAACCGGCCCCAGCGTGAACGTCGAGCCATTCGCGCCGGCCAGGGGAGTGCCGCCTTTGCGCCATTGATACTGAAGGGGCGCCGCGCCGTTGGCCGTCACGCTCAAGTTCACCGTCGCGCCATCGCCCGCCACCCGGCTGCGCGGTTGCGAAAGGATCACCGGCGCGGCCGAATCGTCGTCCAGGATGGTCAGCGTGGCGGTGGCGGGCACGCCGAGCGTTGCGCCGCCGCCCGGATTGCACAAGCGAAGCGCCAGTGTTTCTGCCGGCTCGTACAAGGCGTCCTGGCTGATTGGAACCTCAAAAGTCTTCACGCTTTCGCCGGGGCCGAACGCCAGCACCGCCGTGAGGGGTGAATAGTCCGGGCCGGCCTTCGCGGAGCCGTCGGCCGTTTCCACAGTCACGGTGGCCGGGCGTGAAGTGTCGCCGACACGGACCAGGGTGATATCAGCGTGGCCGGCGGCTTCACTGACAGTGAAGTTCGCCGCGCTGAAGGCCAGGGCGCCCGCGTCGGGCAGGTTCACCTGCAACACGGCCGGCTGGCTGAAGGCCAGACCGCCGCCATTGCGCACGAGCAAGGAATAGACGCCCGCGTCGCCCGCCTGGACCGAGGCGAGAGTGAGCGCCGGGTTGGTCGCGCCCGTGAGGTTCACGCCGTCGCGGCGCCATTGGTATTCCAGCGGCGCCGTGCCGGTGGCGGCCGCGGTGAAGTTGACGCTGGCCCCCGGATTCACCGTGCTGGATTGGGGCTGTTGAGTCACGGCCGGCGGAACGGCCGGGCGCATCGACACGAAGAAGGGATTGAAGCCTCCGGATGCAGTGAAGTTCGTGGGGCCGAGATTCACGGAGTAATTGAAGCTGCCCGAGAAGAGCACGTTGCCCAGGCCGTCCCGTCCGAACGAGTAAACAAACGGACCTCCCTGTCCCGCGATCTGTTTCGACCAGACGCGCTGCCCTTCGGCATTGTATTTGAACAGGAGGCTCGAATAATCGTTCCCACTGCTGAAAGTCGTCTCGCCCACCATGAGGTTGCCGTAACCGGAGGACGCGAGATAGACGCTGCCGGCCGAGTCCACCACCAGGCCCGAGTAGGAGTTGTAGAGAATAAGGGGCAGCTTCCGGCCCCATACCGCGGTGCCGTCGGGCCGCAGCCGCGCCACGTAACGGTCCGGCGTCCAGCGGAAATTCGAGCCGGTGAGAACGGTGCCGCCGAGATCGAGCACGCCGTTGAAGGATCCCAGCAGGTACAGGCCGTCGTCGTCGGCTACACCCAAATCGACGCTGCTCGCGAGAGTCTTGGCCCACACCCCGCCCCCGTCACCATTGAGCCTGGCCAGGAATCCACTCCACTGGTTGCTTCCGGCCGAGAGCTGCAGTCCGCCCAACGAGACGCGATCCGTGAAGATGCCGCTCAGGTAGAACCCGCCCGCGCCGTCGGCCTTCACGTCCCGGATTCCCAAGTACACGTAGTCGCCCGGCATGGAGGATTTGGCGGCCCACACGACATGACCGTCATGGTCGAGCTTGGCGAAGTAGAATGAGGTTTGGCCCGGCAGACTCTCCAGGTGGTTTGTGCCGATCTGGAGAAGGCCGCGGAACGTGCCCGCGATGAACTGGTTCCCCGCCGCGTCCACGGAAGAGCGGAAGCCATAGCCTCCGGCGGCCGCGTCGGGCTGCACGGCCCAAAGCCAGTTGCCGTCGGCGCTGAGTTTGGCGGCGAAGGCATTCTCGTTGGGGCCCGCCGCGCTCAACGTGAGCGCCCCGAGCGTTATGGATTCCCGGTAGTTGCCGAAGAGGTAAGCGTCGCCCGCGGCGTCCACCCCAAAACTCACCAGCGATTCGTTCCACGGCCCGTCCGCGGTGCGGATCCACACGAAATGGCCCGCCGAATCAAATTTGGCGACGAACAGGAGGCGGTGGAGCCCCGCGTCGCTGATGAAATTGGTCTCAAATTGGAGGTAACCCCGCAACGCGCCCGCGTAATACATGTTGCCGGCCTGATCCCCTGCCACCTTCGGCTGGTCAACATAACCGTTTCCCAAACCCCGCCATGCCAGGAAGCCGGCAGACTCGTCGAACGGCGTGACCCGCAGCCTGGCAATCGGGGCCGTGACTTCGCCCGCCAGATTGCTCGAGACGACGGAGTAAAGGCCCGCGTCGGACAATTGCGCATTGCCCACCACCAGTTGGCTGCTGGCGCCTACTTCGGTCAATGCCACGCCATCTTTATGCCACTGGAATTGTGCCTGGTCGCTCTCGCTCCCCGATGCCGCGAGCAGCGCGTTGGCGCCGACGTTCACCACGGGGGCCAGCGGAACCGACGTGATGACGTTGTAAGCCGAGACCGCCCCTTCCCGATGTTGAATTGAGTCATCGGCCAACTGTTCGCTCTCGGCCTGCGCCACGATGCCGACGCCGAGGGCCAGCCAGTTCGTCGTGTGCCAGGCCCGTGGCGCGCTCGTCTCGGCGGAAGGTCCGAAAACCAGGCTCGTTTCCAGCCGAATCGCGTAGAAGCTCCCGGCCGGCGTGCTCACGCGCTCGAAGCCGGCCACGCGCGACGTGGCCGTCAC
>DASTLJ010000210.1:0-2772 GCA_035715125.1 Verrucomicrobiia bacterium | reverse complement strand
TGACGATGGGAATCGAGCCGCCTTCGCGCAATAAGACCGGCTCGTGGCCGAAGGCGGCTTTGAGCGCGCGCAGGCCGGCCTGAGCCAGGGGCCCGGTGGGTGAAATTGCGTACGGCTCGCCGCCATGTCCACCTTGCATTTCCAGACGAACCGTCGGCGGGCAGAAGCGCCTGAGATGTTGCGCAACGAGTCGGCGGATGCGTTCGGGAGTCTGGTTGGGCACGAGGCGGAACGTGAGCTTCGCGCTCGCCCACGCGGGAATGATGGTCTTGCTGCCTTCGCCTTGATAGCCGCTGGTGAGCCCGTTGATTTCCAGCGTCGGCCGGGCGCTGCGCTGTTCCTGCGGAGTGAAGCCGCGTTCGCCAAAGAGTTTCGGCACACCGAGGAACTTTCGATAGGACGCTTCGCTGAACGGTATTCGCGCCAGTTGCCTTCGCTCATACGCCGAGAGCGGGCGGACATCGTTGTAGAAGCCGGGGATGGTGATGCGGCCATTCTTGTCGCGAAGCCGCGCGAGCAACTGGCAGAGCGCCATCGCCGGATTATCCACCGAGCCGCCGTAAATGCCGGAATGCAAGTCGCGTGAAGGGCCGGCCAATTTCACGTCAAGCGCGACGATCCCCCGCAGCGCGTAGGTCAATGCCGGATGCGCCAAATCGGGCATGCCGGTGTCGGAAATCACGATGGCGTCACAGCTCAGTTCGTTCCGGTGCTTCTTCAGGAAGGCCGGCAGACTCCGGCTGCCAACTTCCTCTTCGCCCTCGATAACGAACGTGAGGTCGCAGGGCAGTTCCGTGTCCGTTTTCAGGTAAGCCTCGACGGCTTTCAGATGCGCGAAATGCTGGCCCTTGTTGTCGCTCGCGCCGCGACCAAAGAGCGAGCGGTTCTCGACGCGCGGCTCGAACGGAGGGGTCGTCCAAAGTTCGAACGGCTCGGCGGGTTGAACGTCGTAATGGCCGTAAACCAGGAAATGGGGCTTGCTTCTTGGCCGCGGACGTGACTCCGCGGCTGGCTTTGCACGCGTCGTCTGCGCCACGACCACCGGGTTGCCATCTGTTTTGCACAGCCGCGCTCTTAGTCCGACCGACTCAGCGCGCGCGAGCAGCCACTCGGCGGCAGCCTGAACGTCCTTCTTGTGGTGACTCTGCGCCGACACGCTCGGGAAGCGCACGTACTCGCAGAGTTCACGGACGAAACCGGGTTCGTTTTCCTGGAGGTAGGTCAGGACATTTTGCATCGGTGCTGCGGATTGAAGCAGAAAGCCGCGAAAGGTAAACGGGAAACGTAAAACGTGATGCGTGATGCATCGTCCGTGAAACGCTCGGCCAGTAGCAGCCGACGTGAGTCGGCTCTGATTTTCGTGGGGTTGTCGATTCAGTTAGAGCGGACTCACGTCCGCTGCTACGTCTTTGGGAGAGGCTCTATGTCAGTTTCGGCCAATACCGTCGCGGACGGCGCGAATTTTGCGGACCGCGGCTCTGTGAGCCGCAGCGCGCTTCGTTTGTAGTAGCGCGTCAGATCGAATCGGAAGCGCCTCGCCATTCGGAACGCGCTGCGGCTGGTCCTGCGGACACAGCCGCGCTCCTTTTGGTTGCGGCTCTGCCGCGCTGCGTCAGTATCGAGGGGTGACGCTTCACGCCTCATGCACCACGTCTCACGCCTTATTTCTTCTTCGGCACCAGATCGAACAGACTGCGCTTGGGCGGCGTGTTCGTGCCGGCCTTGTTGGTGTCGGCGACATTAGTGCTCGCGGACCCCTGGCCGGTCAACAAGTTGCCAACTCCGCGGAGCACCCCGCTCGTTTTTTCGCCGACATTGACTCCGAGCTTTTCAGCGACGCCCACACCGGCCTTGAGGAGGGTTCCGCCGATCGCGAGTTCCTTAAAATCACTCTTCGGCTCCGCGATGGTACCCTTCACGGTGACGAATGACGGCAAGGCAGCGTAAGCCGCATCGGGCGGCGTGTTGGCGGGCATGAGGCCGGACTTCTGCGCGAGGGAACGGCTGAGGGAAAACTCCAGCGGGAGATTCAACGGCGAGTGGTCGAGGGGTACCTCCAACGGCACGATGCCTTGCGTGTGGGCTTCGAATGCCTGGCTTTGGAAAGAGACGCGGGAAAGATTGACCTTGCCGTCACCGATTTGAGCCTGGGCGACGATGGCGTTGAGCGGCGAACTCGTGATCTCGTTGATCCGGAGGAACAGGCCGATACTGTTCAATGGGTACCATATGAGGCGCATAAGAATGTTTTTGGGCGGCTTGTTGTTGGCGAACAACTGGATGGTCGCGTTGGTGACACTGAAGCCGAATTGGCCGCTCAGGTTCTTCTGGATGCTGGCATCGGTGATTCCCGCCCCTTTAATTTGCGCATTGGCGAGCACGAGGCCTTGATATTGCCCGCGTGAGTCGGGCATAAAACTGCCGACGAACGGGTCCAGCGGGACCTTGTCCGCGTTCAGAGAAAGATTGTAGGTCCAGCCTTTGACGCCGAGATTCAAGGCGGCGTCCGCCGCCACGGGCGCGCCATTGAGCGTCAATTGAAATGGTTTGAGCGCGACTTCACCACGATTGATCTTCACGGCGGTGACCAGGTTTGAAACAGCAATTTCGCGTAGGAATAGTCGGTCCACTTTCGCGTCCACGTTGAACTGCTGGAAGGGTAGCGCGACCGGAGCCGGCTCGGTCCGCGGCGCGGCGGGAGGCGGCGTAGTCTTAGGCGTCGGCGCCGGCTCCTGAGTTGCGGGTTTTGATTGCCCGGCGAACAGGTCGTAG
>DASTLJ010000209.1:0-3034 GCA_035715125.1 Verrucomicrobiia bacterium | reverse complement strand
GATGCACCATCGCAATCCCGAGATGGCGGGCGGCGAGAGGCGTTGCGGGGTGGACGAGCCTGGCGTCGAGGTGCATCTTACCTGCATCCGCCGTGTACACGCCGGCGAGAATCTTGCCGAGCGTGCTCTTGCCCGCGCCGTTCTCGCCCATGAGCGCGTGGCAACTCCCCCGCTCGACCGCGAAGCTCACACCGTCCAGCGCGAGCACGCCGGGGAAGCGCTTGGTCAACTGGTTGAATTCGAGAAAAGGCATTTCCTCCCTATTTGGGCAGCCACTTTTCCCAATTCTTGGCGAAGGCATCGAGGTTGTGCTTCGTGACGGGAACCAGTTCGCTGACGTCCTTCACCGCGGCGGGATTCTTTTTGAAGTGGATCTTGTCAATCAGAAGTTCGACCGACCGATGGCCCCACTCGTAGCACTGCTGGGCCAGGAGCATCTGGACGTGGCCGCTGCGCAGGTAGCCAAGTTGCTGTGGCAGCGCGTCCACGCTCACGCATTTTACCGAGCCGGCGGGCCACTTGAGCGCGTTGTCGGTGAACAGCGGCCAGCCGCCGATCATCGCCCAGCCCCCAATGTCAGGGTTGGCCTGCATCACTTGCTCGACTTTCGCGGCGGCATCCTGCGGCGTCTCCTTGTGGTAGAATGTGTCACGAAGGGTAATGCCGGGATACTTCTTCGCCGCCTTCCTCACGCCGGCGACGCGCTTCTGAAGATTCGGCGCGTTCGGATTGCCGGCCAGGATGGCCACGACTCCTTTGCCGCCCATCACTTTCGCCAACTCGTCCATCACGCGCTGGCCGCATTGCTCGTCGTCCACGGCGTAGCAGACGAACCGCTTGGAGGCCGGCGCGTCGCTGTCGAACGTGGCGACGGGCACGCCGTTCTTCACCGCGGAATTAATCGCGTCGGTGAGCTTGTTGGCGTCCGAGCAACTCACGGCGATGCCGGCGGCGCCGGCGAGCACGAGTTGCTCGATGGCTTCGGCCTGTTTCTGGGCGTCCTCCTCGTTGGGAGTGCGCCAGTCGATTTTGATCTTCAGGTTGTGCTGGGCGCTGAGTTCTTTGGCCGCGGCCTCGGCCCCGACGCGGGCGGCCTGGAAAACCGGATTGCCCTGTGACTTGGCGACCAGGCCGAGGGTGTAGGATTTCTGGAGTTGCGCGCTCGTGCCGCAGGCTGCCAGCAACGAAAACACGAGAACGAACGAGAACTTGTGCATTGAGGTTAGCATTGAGGTTAGGAGTTGAACGGGTAGATCAGCGGGATCACCTGCCGGCCGAATCGCCGGTAGATGCGGAAATCGGCGTCCGTGGTCAGCACGCGGCAATCGCGGTGCTGTTCGCTCATGCGCACCAGGCAGGCGTCGGCCAAATCCATCGGCAGATCAACGTAGCGCCGCAGGAGCGTGGCGACAGCCTCAAAATCCGACTCCAAACTGAACGCCACTTTCAGCATGCCGGCGCGCATGAATTCCCACACCAAATCGGCACGCCTTCCGTGAGCCGCCAACAAATAGACGGCTTCGGTGATGACCGGCTCGCAAGTCAACAGTGGCGGCTTTAGCGAATCCAATTGGCCGACGGCCCACTCATGGGCGACTTCGTTCGCCCGACAGTAGGCGACCAACGGCCCGGTATCCAGCAGGACGACGCTCATTGTCCAATGTCCTTCAGATGTTTCTTGTTGGTCGAGAGATCGCGCGGAGAGCCTTTGACGCTGCCGCACACGTCCTGCATGATGTCGTGGAGCGAGCGGCGCCCGCGCTTGGGGGCGCGTTGGCGGGCGATCAAGTCCCGCACGATGTCGGACTTGGTGCGGCCGAGTTTGCGGGCTTGAGTAGCGAGCCACTGCTCGGAAGGTTCATCAAGCTTGACTGTGAAGGTTTTCATGGGCGTTGACGATAATACGCTTCTGGCAAGCTGGCAATACGCAGGCAAACCCCCTTCGTCCACCGCCGCGTAGCCAGCCAGTTGCTCAACTGGCGCAGCCGCACGGCCCACTCGCGGACGACTTCGTTCGCCCGACAGTAGGCGACCAACCGCCCGGTATCAAGCAGGACGACGCTCATGGCCGAAACCCTTCATGTGCCTGCGCTGGCGGGTCGCCACGTCCCGAGGGCCGCCTTTGATGACGCCGCAGACGTGCTTCATGACATCATGGACCGAACGCCCTCCATCGCCGTCCCGGCGCCGCTCCAGCGTTTCCCGCACAAGGTCCGACTTCGACCGCCCCAGCTTGCGCGCTTCGGTTTCCAGCCACTCGTCCAGCGGCTTGCTGATTTTGAAGGACATTGTTTTCACGGCGCCGACGATAATACGCTTCTGGCAATCTGGCAATACGCAGCTAGCCCGCCTTCGTCAACCGCCGCCGGGCCAGCCAGTTGTTCAACTGGTCCAGCAGCACGGCCACGATGACGAGGGCGCCGGTGATGATTCGCGAGTAGTTCTGGTCGATGCCCAGGATCACGATGCCGCTGTCGATCATATGGATGATCAGCGCGCCAAGCATGGCGCCCAAGGCTGAACCTTTGCCGCCGGTGAGGCTCGCGCCGCCTACAACGGTTGCGGCGATGACAATAAGCTCCTTACTCTGCGCGTCGCCCGAGGAAGCCGAGCCGTAATAGCCCAGTGCCAGCAGCCCGGCGATGCCCGCCGACAAACCGGAGAAGACGAATACGCTCAACTTCACCCAATGGAGGCGAATGCCACTGTAGCGGCTGGCCAACTCGTTCCCACCTACGGCATAGACCAACCGCCCCGCCCGCATCCGCGACAAATAGACACCCCCGGCCAGCGTGACCAGCACCATCACCCCCAGCGGCACCAGCGTCAGTTTGTTCGCCGTCTCCACCAACACCAGTTTGCGAAACGCCACTGGCAAACCCCCGACCGACTGCGCTTTGGTGATGACAAAGGCGATGCCTCGAAAGATCTCCATCGTGCCCAGAGTGATGATAAACGGATGCACCTTGAGCAGCGTGACCATGGCACCATTGACCACGCCGCACGCCATGGCCACGCCCAGGCAGGTCGCGAT
>DASTLJ010000208.1:0-13758 GCA_035715125.1 Verrucomicrobiia bacterium | reverse complement strand
CCTGCTGGCGAATTTACTGCGAGTCGCGGCGCGTCTTGAACTCCAACGGAGTTCCATCACTCAGCCCAGGGTTGGACCGCAAGGCGGGACTGCCCTGGGTCAGCGGCAATGATTTTCTCCAATCCCAACGGGGTTGCATCGTTTGCCGGTCGTGGCGGTGGCGCGGCGGATTCAACCCATTCAGGGTTGGTTCAATTTGGTGAACGGTGACCCAGGGTAGCTCGTCCCTCGCAACCCTGGGCTGAGTGATGCAATCCCTTTGGGATTGTTTGCAGATTCAGTCCGGAACGCGGCTCTGTGAGTTGCAGCAATCTCCGCAATTCCACACGCCCGAATTCATTCCCGCGCGTCCCGGCCGGCAAATCTACTGCGAGTCGCGGCCCGTCTTGAACTCCAACGGAGTTCCATCATTCAGCCCAGGGTTGGACCGCAATGCGGGACTACCCTGGGTCAGCCGGCAATAATTTTCTCCAGCCCCAACGGGGTTGCATCGTTTGCTGGTTGTGGCAGCGGCGCGAAGGATTCAACCCATTCAGGGTTGGTTAGATTTTTTGAACGGTGACCCAGCGTAGCTCGTGCCTCGCAACCTTGGGGTGAGTGATTCAATCCCTTTGGGATTGTTTGCATAATCAGTCAGGAGCGCGGCTCTGTGAGTTGCAGCAACCTCCGCAGTTCAACACGCTCCAATTCTTTCCAGCGCGTCCTGGCTGGCGAAACTACTGCGAGCCGCAGACTCGCGCTCTGAGGGCTTGCGCGGCAGGCGTTCGTTTGGCTCAATGGACGCGGCACTGATGAACTCCGCCTCTCAAGATTTCCCGCGCCATCTCGATGTGTTGCGCGAGCGGATGTCGCATCCCACGGCTTACGAGACGGCGGTGAGCTACTTTCTGGAGGAATTTGCGGGAGATGCGGCTTTTGTTCGCGCTTCAGACCCGGAGAAGATGCCGCACCTCGTTTCCGTCCTGAGAAGCGTGGTCGCGAAAGCACTCGGAAGCACAGTCGAATTGGAAGGCGCGCTCGTCTCCTATTTGCGTGCGCATCGGTTTGTTCACGGCAACGCCCGCGCCGCCGGCCGCATTGTGCTGTTCTTCTACTTCGAGGAGGCGGACACAGGAATGGTAATGTTGATCCCCGGTGTGCGTGGCGAAATGGAGATCGCGCGGTTCAAGCTGGCGGGCGGATTGATAAATCCGCTGCAGAATTGAAGCGGACGCCGGAGCGCGGCTTTGTGAGCCGCAGCAACGTCCGCAGTTCAACACCCTCCAATTCATTCCAACGCGTCCCGGCTGGCGAACCTGCTGCGAGTCACAGACTCGCGCTCCGTTCGGCGGGCCGGCGCAACCGGACACACGCACCGCAGTGGGCCAGCCGACCCGGCTGGCAAAGTCCTATAGTCCTGCACGCGACCTCGTTTGCAGTGTTCACCGGGCGGAGTCGCCCGGTGGACTTCGGCAGGCGAAGTCGCCTGCCCCACTACGATCGGGTGCGCGTGCCAAGTTGCGCCCTCGGCGGGCGCGCCCACCGCAAGCTGCTCCACTGCCGATGGCGACGCGTCCATGACGCGGAGCAAGGCCGCCTCGCCTGCCAGGCGCAGGCCGTTCACGCCGGAATTTGTCCAGTGACTATGGCCAAACGCGGTCCCGCGTCGGCGCTATGCCAAACGGACCGGTGCAGCGAGTTGAGTTATCAGTGGATCCCGACTGTTTGAATGACATGGGTCGGGCCAAAGTGGTCGTCGAATCCGTAAGCGGTGATCTTCACTTTCCCACTTTGGTAAATATTCACCGTGGCCCAGGCGTAGGCCCGGTCCGTGTTCGGGTTGATGGTGGCATCCGTTGGAGCCGCCTCGAACGGTGAACCTCCGGAACCCACCAGAATCTGCCAGGCTTTTCCGCCTAGCGCAGCGCGCGGTTGCATCATGTCGAAGACATGTTCGTGACCGCAGAAGTAGGTGGCGCCGTATTGCTCGATGACGTCCCAGAAGTCATCCCGGGCGGCCGGGAAATTGTCCAGCCCGGACGGCTTACCGGGCAGTGGAGTCGCGGGCGGTGCGGGGATAACCGCTCCATAGTAGTAGGTGTAAGCCGGCTTGTGACCGAACACAAACCGGTGCTGAAAGCCCCTCGCCTGGGCGGCGGCGAGGTCGGCGGCCAACCAATTGACCGGGGCGTGCGCATCGTTGCCGGCCGGGTCGGTGTTAATCACCACGAAGTGCGAACCGTGGAAGTCGAAGCTATAGGAGAGCTTACTCTGGTCGGTGGTGAGACCGTCGGACGCACCGTTATTGCCGACATTCTCGTTCGATGGTTGCTCACCAAAGAGATTTTGGAAGCGGGCGTCGTCGAGGATCAAGTCGCTCATGTTGGCGCGCCATGCATTCTCGTTGACCTCCAGGGCAATCTTGCCGCCCCGTTTCCATTGCGTTTCGTGGTTACCCGGAACGGGCACGACGTAGGTGCCTTTTTCCATCAGACCCGCAACCACGCCGCGCCAGAATCCATATTGGCGGTAAAACTTCATCAGGTCGGAATTCACGACGCTGGCGATCTGGTTATCCGGCGGATTCGTCGCATTGCCGTAACCCATGATCATATCGCCGTTGAAGAACAGAAGGTGCGAGTGCTGGGCGTCAATCGAATCAATGATGCGCGACCAGGCCTTGGTGTTCTGAAGCCAGATCGCGTCCTGACCCGAGAGCGGCGTGGTGGGTGGATCCGGCGTGTCCGGATCCTGACGGGAATCGCCCACGGTCGAAAATGACAGGATGACCTGATCGCGGTCGTCATGGCCGCGATCGTCGCCAGCTTGAGCAAGGGGCTGCGTGACACCGATTGCCACAGAAAAGGTGAATGCGGCGATGGCATTGTAAAGTTTTGTTCGCATAAGCAGCTTCACGGGTATGAGGGTTGAGTTTTGTTTTGCAACTGCACGGCAACTAGCCGGACGAAGCGTAGGATGGGCGGATGCCGAGTCGTTGGCGAAAATGTAACGTTTTAGTGAAAACTCCATCCACTTGGGCGACGGCCGGCGTCGCGGCCCGATTGCCGACGCCGAAGCGCCATTCGCCGAAGTCAATGGATTCGATGGCCAACAGCCCGTTCAAAAACTCGTCCTTGAGTAGCAGCCGAGGTAACGAGGCTCAAATTTCTTCTGAAAATGATAGGAAGTCAGAGCCTCCTCACGTCGGCTGCTACTGTTGCAACGGGCTTCCAAGGAGGTTCGAGGACCCAATAGAAGCGGCGGTCCGGTTTCGGAAGCGCGCTGGCAGAGCGAAGCGGCGACAGCGCTTTGGTTTGGCGATCGCCTATCCAAAGCGGCGTAGCGCTGCGCTTGCCGCTGCAGTCCATATCGCCGCGCATGGTGCGTGTGCCGAGTTGCGCCCACAGAGGTGCACACAGGGATTGCGCCGGCCGCGGAAACCGGCTCATACTCTTGACATGAAATCCGCCGCTGCCACTTCCAAGTTCCCCGCACCCTTCAACATCAACCGCCGCCAATTCCTCCAGGCCGCGTCCGCGTCAACGGCCCTCGCCGCATTGCCCGCGCTGGGCGCCGACGCACTCGACCTCGTCCACGGCAAACCCAGGCGGGTCGGTCTCATCGGCGCCGGCTGGTATGGCAAGAGCGACTTGTGGCGGCTCGTTCAGGTCGCACCCGTGGAAATCGTTTCCATCTGCGATCCCGACAAGAAGATGCTCGCGGAGGCGGTCGAAATCGCCAGCCAGCGACAGAAGTCGAAGAAGGCGCCACGTACCTACAACGATTACCGGGAGATGCTCAAGGAGAAGGACCTTGACGTGGTGCTCATTGGATCGCCCGACCACTGGCACGCGCTGCACTGCATCGCCGCGATTGAGTCCGGCGCGGACGTGTATTGCCAGAAGCCAATCAGCCGCGACGTGCGCGAGGGCGAAGCGATGCTGGACTCCGCCCGCAAACACAAGCGCGTCGTGCAAATCGGCACGCAGCGAAAGAGCACACCCCACCTCATCGACGTCAAGAAGCAGGTCGTCGAGGCCGGGCTGCTCGGGAAGATTGGCCACGTGGAGATGTGTTGCTACTTCCACATGCGCGCCAGCGGCAACCCGCCCGTCCAACCCGTGCCCGACCATCTCGATTACGAGATGTGGACCGGCCCCGCGCCGCTGCGGCCTTACGACGGCCTGCCGCACAAGCGCTGGTGGCGCACGTTCAAGGAATACGGCAACGGTATCGTAGGTGACATGTGCGTGCACATGCTCGACACCGTCCGCTGGATGCTCGGTCTCGGCTGGCCCAAACGCGTCACCTCCGCCGGCGGCATCTACGTGCAGAAGGAGGGCAAGTCGAACATCTCCGACACGCAGACCGCCACCTTCGAGTACGACGGCTTCAACGCGGTATGGCAGCACCGGACCTGGGGCGCACCGCCCGATCCGGACTACCCGTGGGCGCTGTTCATCTACGGGGAGAACGGCACGCTCAAAGCCAGCACCATGCGCGCGGACTTCATTCCCATGGGAAAAGATGCCAAACCCATCCACTTCGAGTGCCTCTACGAGCGCGAGAAATATCCCGAGGACGTGACCGAGAAAGAAATCGAACTGAACGCCGCGCCCGCCACGCGCCGGCACATGCTCGATTTTCTGGCCGCCATCGAAAAACGCAGCCGTCCCGTGGCCGACATCGAGGAGGGCCACATTTCAACCGCAAGCTGCATCCTCGCGAACGTCGCAATGGAAACCGGCCGGCCCGTGATTTACGACCCGAAGCAGCGCGTGGTCGTTGGCGATGCCGGAGCCAACAGGCTTTTGCGCCAGCCTTACCGCGCACCCTGGAAGCATCCTGGCGCCGCGTAATACTTCTCCATTCGAAGCCGGGAAACGACCTGCGCCCCGGTTTCAGTTGATCGTAGCTGCGACCGTGAGGTCGCGGGCTGAAATCGCTAACAGTGACAATCGATTCAGACATTCAACGCCTCCGTCCCGCGACCTCACGGTCGCAGCTACGCCAACAAAGACGCACCTCGGTGCGCCGGCCGACGCAATGGCGCGGATGCGAGCCTCCCTTGGACATTCGCTGCCCGGTCCCCCGTTACGTCGGAGCCTGGGGGCTGCCAGTGGTCCTGGACTAGAGGCCTGAAGCCGCACGGAATGCGCTGTGCCTGTCCTGGCGCGGCAACGACGCCGCGGCGTCCGAGTCACTCTCCGGGCTGTCGACCATCGTCAGAATGGCCTGCATCTTTTCCTGAAGTTCCTCGATCTTGAATGGTTTGGCCAGGAAATCCGACGCGGCCTGGCCGCAAAATCGGCTCATCGCCTCCTGTTCGCTGAACCCGCTGACCAGCAGCACGGGCATGTCCGGCCGCAGGCGGCGGATCTCCCGAAGGGTGTCTTCTCCGCTCATGTGCGGCATGGTCAGGTCGAGCACGACGGCGACGATTTCATCCAGATGATCGCTAAACGCGGCGAGCGCCCCTTCCCCGTCGGCCGCCGGCAACACATCGAATCCCAGGCCCCTCAACATCTGTCCGGTCACGGCGCGGACGGCCGGTTCGTCATCGGCCACGAGTACGGTGCCACTGCCACGCCATCGGGCCGGTGCGGCGTAGCGAGCGGGCAGCGGGTCGGCTGGCGCGCTGCAGGAGCGAAGCAGGATACGGAAGAGCGAACCGCGCCCCGGCTCGCTCGTGATGCTCAAAGCACCGCGATGGGCTCGAACGATGCCCGACACGGCAGCGAGGCCTAGTCCGCGCCCGACAAATTTTGTCGTGAAGAACGGGTCAAAGATTTTGCTGAGCGTTTCGCGGTCCATCCCGCATCCATTGTCCGAAACCTCGAGGAACACATAATCGCCCGGCGGCAAGTCGGTGGCGAACGAAGCGTCAGGCAGGGGGGCGTCGTCGACTTGCTCGACGCCGGTGCGGATGAAGATGGATCCGGTCTTATCGTCGAGGGCCTCGGAAGCATTGATCACCAGGTTCATCAGCACCTGGCGCAGTTGCGACGGGTCGCACTCGATGGCCGGGAGCTCCTGCGCGAGGTCCGTCTCCAGCGCGGCCTTCTTGGAGATGGAAACCCGGAGCAGTTGCTGCATGTCTTCGATGACGGCGTTGAGGTCGATCCGTTGAAGGACGAAACGGCCCTTTCCCGAATAGGCGAGCAACTGTTTGCACAGGTCGGCGGCCTGGCGTGAGGTCTTCTCAATATTACCCAGGTACGCGCGCTGGGGCGAATCTCCGGGGAGCGAGGAAGCCGCCAGGCCGGCATTGCCCAGGATGGCGGTGAGCAGGTTGTTGAAATCGTGGGCGATGCCGCCGGCCATCACGCCGAGGCTCTCCAGTTTCTGACTGTCCAACAGCTTGCGTTCCAGCACCAGTTGTTGCTCAACGGCCTGTTTGCGCGCGGTGATGTCGCGGGCGATGGCTTCGACGGCGACAGGTTTTCCGCGCCGGCGCAGCAGACGCCCGCTGACTTCCAGCACGACGGGCAGGCCGTCGCGGGCGATGATGTCGAATTCCGGGTGAGGCATTTGCTGGCCGGCGAGCAAGTGGCTCCACCAGTCGCGGAACTTGGCGCGCTGCTCGGGGGCAATCCAGTCCTCAAGGCTGCGACCGCAAGCTTCGGCTTTCGCGTACCCGGTAATCTTTTCGGCCGCTTTGTTCAACGCGGTGAAACGCCCCTCGAGATCGAGAGTGCAAACCAGGTCGCTGGCGTTCTCGAACAATTGGCTGTACTTGCGCTGCAATGCCGAGACGCGCCGCGAATAGAACAGCAGCCAGAGCGCGCCGCCCAGAATGACTCCGACCAGCACTGTCAACAGCCGCGACACCGTCCACCATGGCGGGCGGGCCAGCACGGTGAGATCTTCGGGCGAACGCAACAGCACCCGGAAGGCGTTCGGCCGATTGCGTTCGCTGGCGGTCACGTCGCAGACGCCGGTCACGCGGAGCCGGCTGCCGGGACGCAGCGCTGCCAGAGCCGCCTGGGAGGTCTTGTTGGTTCTAAGGTGCGCCTCGAAACTCCACTGCCCCTCTTGCAACGTCAACACGTCGGTGCTGCCATGCCGGACCTGCCCGCGCAGTATGGCGTCCACTTGCACGAGTCTGCCGTCGAGATCTCCCTGGCGCAGGTCTTTGACCGTCGCATTGGTCGTCCAGAGAGGCGGAACGCTGCCCTCCTCTCGCCAGACCGCCTGCCGGAGCATCGCGGAATAACTGCCCGCCTTAGGGAAGCCGGCGACTTCAATCACGGCGCCGGGCTCCACCGTCAGCGATCGGAGCAACTCAACATAAATCCCCCCGGTGTCATCCTGCAGATAAATCTGCCTGTCGCCCCACTTGAGGGTGACAATGCCTTGGACTTTGACGCGATGGCCCGGCGGCGTGTTGGTGTCCCATTGGAGCAAGCGCTTGATCGGACGGGCGGTGAGGGCGAACGGATCCCTGGGAGCGGGCCGCACCACCTTGATGGATTCCATCGACGGCACGAACAGTTCCAGCCCCAGCGTCTGCTGGCGTTGATGGAAAACAGTTCCCGCCACTCCGCGCAGCCTGACGCGGGCATCCACCAGCCATGTCGGCAGCGGGTCGGTTTTCGAAAAGCCGGGGATGTTCGCTTTGAAACTGTCGCCGAGTACAGCCACGTCCAACTCGAGCCACTGCTTGTTTGTGGCGACGACCATCGAGTTCACGATGCCGTGTACTTCAACCCAATTCCCTTCTTCGGTGCCGGAGAACAGGCTCTCCGCCGTCAAGGGCAGGGCGGTGGGCATGCGGCCCTTGCCCTGGACGCGAAGGGTCGGCTCGGCCACGACCGGCGCGAACGTCCCGCGCCGAGTGATCCCCTCCACTTCAACGGCCTGCCCGGCGCGCAACCCCAGATTCGTGCCGCGAGGATTTTGGACGAGCACGCCTCCCGTCCGGTCCTGCACGAACAAATAATCGGTCTGCGCATCATAGAAAGTGACCACTGCCCCCAGGCGCACGGCCAGCCCGTGCTCGGCCTCGGCGGCCGACAGTTTGCGCACCGCCGCCGCGGTCATGACGATGGAATTGGTATCCGTCGCCGCGGCTGCGACGGTGTCCTGGGCACGGCTGCCGGAAGGGAGGACCAGCAATCCGAATGATGAGCCGAGCAAAAGCGCCCGGATGAGTAGAGGAGAAATGCGCCGCTGGCAGCGCAGTATGAGAGACGTCATCGCATTTCCACGAGCTTCGGGTTGCCAACTACTGTCACCGCGACCCCGAGACGGTAGGGAGGGGTTGCCGGCCCGGCAATTGTGGGTTCTACTGAGCAACAAGGCGGTCATTACGTACAGCGCGCTTGGGGTCGCAGGATATGTACCTTGGCGGCGAGAACTTCGATCCAGAGTCCCAAGGTCGTTGCGAACGCCCTTGGCAACGGCGCGGCGTGGCTGGCACTTTGCGCGTTGTGTTCGCGATGCGCTGCGTTCTTCTCCTGCTCTTCGCCGTTGCGTGGGCGAGCCGCGCTGCCGATGAGCGGGCCACGACACCCGGCCGCGCGCTCGCCCAACAATACTGCGCCGGATGTCATCTCTTTCCTGACCCGGACACGCTTCCCAAGGCCGCCTGGACCAACATTATCCAGCCCGCGATGGCGAAGTGGCTCGGCCTTGAAAAGCCGGACTACGACAAAATGCCGGGCGGCGAACTGGTCCGTTCCGCCGCACTCTTCCCCACCGCCCCGCTGCTCACGTCGAACGACGCCTCCGCCATTTGGAACTATTACGCCCAGGCCGCGCCCGAAGTATTGCGGCCCGCCGCGCCGCGCCCCGCGCCCCGCGTCGGGCTGAAGCAATTCCGCCCGCGCAAAATCAATCCGGCGATCGGCGCGCCGATGATTTCGCTCGTGAAGATCGATCCAGCGCGAAAGCAATTACTCGCAGGCGACGCGTTCGCTGGAATGTTTTACACCCTGAACCCAACCGGCGGCGTGCTTGACCGCACACGCCTCGGCAGCGCGCCGGTGCATCTCGCGGCCACCCCCAACCGCAGCTACCTGACCCTCATCGGCCGCCTCTTTCCGTCGGATCTCGCCGAGGGCAGCGTCGTTTCGCATTCGGCACGCCCGGGCGTCTCACAGCCCCGGCCCGTGCTCGAAAAACTCCATCGCCCCGTCCAAACCATCCCGGCCGATCTCAACCAGGACGGCCGGGAAGATCTCGTCGTCGTTTCGTTCGGGAATCAGCTCGGACACTTCAGTTGGTTCGAGAACCGGGGCGACGGCCAGTTCGACGAGCACGTTCTCCTCGATCGACCTGGCGCCGTGCACGCCGAAGTGCTCGACGCCAACGCCGACGGGCGTCCCGACATTTTCGTGATGATGGCCCAGGCACGCGAAGGAATTTATCTCCTGCTCAACGAAGGCCGCGGACGCTTCGCGCTCACGCCGCTCGTCGAGCAGCCGCCCACGTGGGGTTTTGCCGGATTCGACGTCGGCGATTTCAACCGAGACGGCAAGATCGACCTCCTCGCCGTCAACGGCGACAACGGCGACTTCGCCCTGCCGCCCAAGCCCTATCACGGCCTGCGCATTTACCTCAACGACGGAACGAACCGATTTCAAGAAGCCTTCTTCTACGCGTTGCCTGGCGCCTATCGCGCCGTGGCCCGAGACTTCGACGGAGATGGTGACCTGGACATCGCCGCCGTCGCCTACTACCCCGACTTCACCGCCGCGACTCTCGAAAACTTCGTTTACCTCGAGAACCAAGGCGCGCTGAAGTTCGACGCGCACACGCTGGCCGAATCCGCCGACGGCCGGTGGATGACGCTCGATGCCGGCGATCTCGATGGCGACGGGGACATTGATCTCGCGCTCGGCAGTTTCGTGCGCGGCCCCACGACGCAACCCGTGCCTGCCGGACTCGAAGCCCGCTGGCGCACGAACGGCGCCGCGGTGTTGTGGCTGGAGAATCTCAGGAAATAACCGGGTGAAGGGAAAGAGCCCGCCGCGATCGACTCGCGTTCCAACACAAGCCGGCTCCAGATAATACGTATACATACTTTTTGAGTGACAACCGCCTCCTTGTCGGGTAACTATTGCCCCATCATGTCACTCAAACGGAACCTCCTTCCGGTGGTCATCGCCTGGATTGCGCTCATCACCGCGCTGCACCTGGCGCTGAACCTGCGCCCGCGGTGGTTTGCGCCGCGCGATACCGCCCGATCCGAGAAGTACCGCATCGGCTTCCTGCCCGTGACCTGCCATCTCACCTGCCCCGTGACCGATTTCATCAACAAGGAGATGACGGGCGAAGGGATTTACGATCCGGTACGTTTCAACGGCTGGCCGGAGTTGAAAGAGGCGTTCCTGTCCGGCTACACCCCGGCGACGTTCATCCTTGCGCCGATGGCCATGGCGTTGCGCGAGGAAGGCGTGCCCATCAAGATTGTCTATCTCGGGCACCGCGACGGCACGGCGATGATGGTCCACAAGGATTCGCGGATTTATCGGATCGAGGATTTGCGGGGCAAGCGCGTGGCGGTGCCGAACCGCTTTTCCAATCAGCGGCTGCTCGTTTTCAAGGCGCTCCGGGACCGCGGCATGAGCATCAAGGACATCGAACTGGTCGAAATGCCGCCGCCCGACATGGCCGCCGCACTCTACGCGAAGGCGGTGGATGCCATCAGTTCCGGCGAGCCGTTCATGGGACAAACCGAGCTGGATGGCTACGGGCGAATCCTATATCTTACGAAGGACGTATGGCCGGATTTTATTTCCTGCGTGCTGGCGGTGCATGAGGAGATGATCCAAAAGCATCCCGAGGCCGTGCAGCAGCTCGTGGACGGCATCGCCAAAAGCGGCAAGTGGATCGACCAGACGATGGACCATCGAATGCAAGCCGCTGGCTTCGTGGCCAAACACTATTACAACCAGCATCCGCGCCTGCTGCAGTTCGTGCTCAGCAAGCCGCCCGATCGCGTGAAGTACACCCGTCTCGCTCCGCTGCGAAAGGACTTCGAGGAGATCGAAGTGCTCGGCCTCGAGGCGGGCATACTACGCGGAACGGCTCATTTCCAGGACTACGCGGACGACCGGTTCGCTGAGAAGGCAGCCTCACTATCGGCGTATCCGTTTGAATCCCCCTCCAACTCGCCGGCCCCGCCGAAAGATTCCCCATGACGTCCGCGCCAAAGAAACCTTTATGGAGCCGACTCGCCCTCCCGCTTGCGACGGTGGGCTTGTTCTTCACCTGCTGGGATGGCTCGGTCAGGCTATCCGGCAGCGACCTGTTCCCCAAGCCAATCGAAGTCGTGCGGGGAATCCTGGAATTGGCGGAAAAGGGGCTGCTCCTGAAATACATTGTCGCGTCGCTCTTTCGCGTGACTTGCGGATTCGGGCTGGCGGTGGCCTTGGGCGTGCCCTTCGGCCTGTTGCTGGGCTGGTACGGGCGGGCGTTCCAGGCGTTCAATCCGATGATCCAGATGCTCCGGCCCATCTCGCCCATCGCGTGGATTCCCGTGGCGATTCTCTGGTTCGGCGTGGACGACCGGGCGCCGATCTTCCTGATTTTTCTGGCCAGCGTGTTTCCTATCACGGTGTCCGCCATCGCCGCCGTGCAGAACATGCAGCCGGTTTATCTCCGGGCCGCGCGCAACTTCGGCCTGTCCCGCGGGCAGCTCTTTCGGCGCGTCATCTTCCCGGCCAGCCTGCCGCAAATCATCACGGGCGTCCGCATCGCGCTCGGGGTGGCGTGGCTGGTCGTCGTGGCAGCGGAGATGATCGCGGTGAACTCCGGTCTGGGCTATCTCATCATCGACGCGCGCAACGCCGGCAAACGCTACGACCTGGTGGTGGCCGGCATGGTGATGATCGGCCTCATCGGGTTGATTCTCGACCTGCTCGTGCGCAAACTGGAGAACTACGACGAAGTGCGATGGGGCTATGCGAACCGCTGACGGGAATTCAAAATGAAAAATGAAAAATTCAAAATAGATTGCCCTTCCGTTGCGCCCTCCGGCGCCGCTTGAGCCATTTCTAATTTTTAATTTTTAATTTTGAACCCGTCCCCCCAGCCCGCCGTTCACGTGCGCGATTTGTGGATGAGCTTTCCCGGAAAACAACCCGGCGAACAGATCGACGTCCTCGAGCGCGTGAACTTTGAGGTGCGCGAAAGCGAGTTCGTCTGCTTCGTCGGCCCTTCGGGCTGCGGCAAATCGACCCTGCTGAACATCGTCGGCGGCTTCCTCCCGGTCACGCGCGGGGACATCACGGTCGAAGGCCAGCCCGTCGACGGCCCGGATCCGCGGCGCATTTTCGTATTTCAGGAGAACGGCGTTTTTCCTTGGCTCACCGTGCAAGACAACATCGGCTTCGGTCTGCTCCAAAGGCCGGACGCCGAACGGGCCCGGATTGTCGCGCACTACATCGAGATGGTCGGCCTGGGCGGCTTCGAGCGGGCCTATCCGCGCGAGCTTTCCGGCGGCATGAAACAACGGGTCGAAATCGCCCGCGCGCTGGCCGCCAACCCGGACATTATTTACATGGACGAACCGTTCGGCGCCCTGGACTTCATCACGCGCCTGAAGATGCGTTCGGACCTCACGCGCATCTGGCAGAGCGAGGGCAAGACCATCCTCTTCGTCACGCACGACATCGAGGAGGCCGTGCAGCTCGCCGACCGCGTGCTGGTGATGAGCCAGCGCCCGGCGACCATCCAGACTGTCGTGCCCGTCGAGCTGCCCCGCCCGCGCGACCTCGATTCGCCCGGCTACCTGGAAACACGCGACCGCATCTTCTCGGCCATGGGCATGAGCCTGCGCATCGGCGAGGCCGCCAACGGCAAATCGTAGGGCAGGCGTCTCGCCGGCCGATGCTGGGAGCGCCGGCATCCTGCCGGCGATTGGCTTGGATTTGAATCCAGAAACTCGCCGGCAGGATGCCGGCGGTCCCAGCCCCAGTGGGCCTCACAGCCCGAGCCGCTTGGCCACATCCTGCGCGAGCACTTCGTAAGCCGCCGCCGCCGCGCTGTATTTGTCGTAGTAGATAATCGGCTTGCCGAAGCTGGGCGCCTCCGCCAGCCGCGTGGTGCGCGGAATCAGGGTCTCGAACACCTTTTCGCCAAAGTGCTGGCGCACTTCATCGACGACCTGTTGCGAGAGCCGGGTGCGCCCGTCGAACATCGTCATCACCACGCCCGCCAGTTGCAGTCCCGGATTCACCCCGGTATCCCGAAGCTGGTTGGTCAGCCGGGTGATCATCGAAATGCCCTCCAGCGCGTAATACTCGCACTGCAACGGCACCAGCAAATCGTCCGCCGCCGCGAACGCGTTCAAAGTCAGCGTGCCCAAAGAGGGCGGGCAGTCGATCAGCACCACATCGAACCGGCCGGAATCCACGATGGGCCGCAACGCGTTCTTCACACGATGGATGTGGTTTTCCAGCCGCGCGATCTCAATGTCCGCGCCGCACATGTCCAGCTCGCTGGGGATGATTTCAAGCCGATCCCACGCGGTTTTCTGGATCTTCTCGGACAGCGCGCCCTCGCCGAGCAGCGGGCGATAGGCGCTGGCGCCCTCGGTTTTTTCCAGCCCCAGTCCGCTGGTTGCGTTGGCCTGCGGGTCCAGGTCGAACAGCAGCACCCGCTTGCCCAGCGCCGCAAGGCAGGCGGCCAGATTGACGGCGGTGGTGGTTTTCCCGACGCCGCCCTTTTGGTTGGCCACGGCGATAACGCGAGTCGGCATGCGCGCGATTAGACGGAACGCTTCCCGGTCGTGCAAGGAATCATCCGCCGGCCTGAGCAAGGTGCTGGAAG
>DASTLJ010000207.1:0-2889 GCA_035715125.1 Verrucomicrobiia bacterium | reverse complement strand
CAGTTTTTGCATGGTGGTTTGCCGCATCTGGTTCTTAACTCGCTCGGTCTTTACTTCTTTGGCCGGCCCCTGGAAGGACAGCTCGGCAAGCGTGAATTTCTGAAGCTCTACCTGTTCAGCGGCGTGCTCGGGGGCGTGGTGCAGGCGTTGCTTGGCCTCGTGGCCCCACAATTCGGCGGCCCGATGGTGGGAGCGTCGGCCGGGATTTGCGGCTTGGTGGCCGCGTTCGCGCTGCTCGCCCCGGAAAGTGAAATTTACCTCGGATTCGTTTTGCCGGTTCGCGCGAAGTACCTGCTGCCGGCCATGCTGATTCTGCCGCTGTTTCTCCTGCTTACTTCGGCGCAGACTTCCGTGGCGCACGCGGCCCATCTGGGCGGAACCTTGGGAGGAATTGCCTACCTTAAGTTGTTCCACGCCGCCGTCCGGCCGCTTTTCAACTGGCGTCCGATGCGTCGAGCCTTGCCTCGGCGTGAACTCGTCCGTACGCCGTCGATCAAACGCTCCTTCTGGCGCAAAGAAAGCTCCAAGCCGATCGACGATCTGCCTCCGGCCGAATTTATCAGCCGCGAGGTGGACCCGATTCTGGACAAGATCTCCGCCTATGGTATCCAGAGCCTCACGGAACGCGAACGCAAGATCCTCGAAGCTGCCCGCGCAAAAATGGCCCGGCGCTGACGCGCATCGTTGAAGCGTTAAATGGTTGAACCGTCGAGCCGGAAACGGAGCAAACCAAGCAGCCTCTGCGCCCGCGCCATACGGCCTTTGAACCTTTCAGCACTTCCACTCTTTGACACGCTCGGCATCCCCTCACTCGACAATCGTTCGCCGCTTCCTTAGAGTCCGGGCATGATTCAACGTTATTCCCGCCCCCAGATGCGGGAAATCTGGACCGACGAAAACAAGCTCAAGGTCTGGCTGCAAATCGAACTCCTCGCCAGCGAGGCGCTGGTCCAGGAAGGGGTCGTGCCGCAGAACGATTTTGCGATCATCCAGCGCGGCGCCGACGCCTGTTTTGCCGATCTCAAATGGTTGGTCGAACGCCAAAAGGAACTCGAAAAGACGCTCAACCACGACGTCATTGGCTTCACCACCGCCGTCGCGGAGAAAATCAACGACCGCGCCAGCCGCTGGCTCCATTTCGGGCTCACCAGTTCCGACATCGTGGATACCGCGTTCGCCGTTCAGATGGTCCGGAGTGCCGATCTCCTGATCGGCGACGTAAAGGAACTGCGTCCGGTCATTGCCCGTCGTGCGAAAGAGCACCTGCTCACGCCTTGCATCGGCCGCAGCCATGGAATCCACGCCGAACCGACATCTTTCGGCCTCAAACTCGCCTTGATGTTCGATGAGTTCGGCCGCGCCCAGGGACGACTCGAGCGGGCCCAAGAAGTTGCCGCCGTCGGCAAGCTGAGTGGCGCCGTGGGAACGAACCCTCACTTGTCTCCCGCGGTCGAGGCAGCCGTGTGCAAGCGACTCGGCTTGCGCCCCGCGCCGATTGCCACGCAAATTGTCCAGCGCGACATCCACGCCGAGTTCATGAACGCGTTGGCCCTCGTTGGCGCGAGCATCGAGCGTTGGGCGGTTGAGTTTCGGCACCTCCAACGCACCGAAGTGCTCGAAGCCGAGGAACCGTTTGCCAAAGGTCAGAAAGGCTCCAGCGCCATGCCGCACAAGCGCAATCCCATCACTTGGGAACGGCTCACCGGCCTCGCACGCGTGCTCCGCGGCAACGCCCTGGCCGCGCTCGAAAACGTTGCACTCTGGCACGAGCGCGACATCAGCCACAGCAGCGTCGAGCGCATCATCTTTCCGGACTCCTGCACGCTGCTGGATTATATGCTCGGCCTGCTCCTCCGGCTGATGGACGGCCTGAACGTCTATCCGGAGAACATGAAGAAGAACCTCGGCCTGAGCCTGGGGATGTGGAATTCACAGACCGTTCTCCTGACCCTGATTCGAAAGGGCCTTACGCGCGAGGAGGCGTATGAACTGGTGCAACGAAACGCGATGAAAACGTGGGAAGCCAAGCACGCCGGCCGCGACGACGCCGACTTTCTCGAAGCGCTCAAGAGCGACCCGGACGTGGCCAAGCATTTCAGACCGGGCGAACTGGAGAAGCTGTGCTCCCTCGACTTTCACCTCAAGGAAGTGAAAGCGCGGTTCAAGGCGGTGGGGCTCTAGCCCGGATCTTTGCCGGCGCGGCGCAACCGGAATCGAAGTGGAGTGCCCGTCTTCGGGCGCAGCAATGTTCGTTCCCTTTCTGATAGATTTCCAGCCTTGGAACGGACCCCGGCAATTCTCACCCGTGCGACCGGCACACTTTTTCCTGAGTGAAGCTTGTCGTGAGGACGAAGGCGAAAAAGCTGCGCGCGGACACGAGCGCAGCAGTGCTCGAATTGCAAAAGCAGTTCGTTGCGGGCGGGCAATCGCGTCGCAAGGCCCGCCGCGAATCGCGCCGACTCGTCGCGGACCAATTGCGTTATCTGCGCCGGATAGCGGACGCGCGGAAGCGGATGCCGCTTGTGCGGACGCTCAACACCGCGGATGATGAGCGCTGGATCAACCTTGCCGACCTGAAACTGGCGTTGCAAAATGACGGACTGCTCGCCTCGTGCGAGGACATTTTCGCCCTGGCGTCGAAGCTGGAATCGGCGGGAAGCCACCGCCCCATGAAGGACGCCCTCGCCTACGCCATCGCGCATTCGATCCGAGACCTTTGAGCGATCAGTCAGTCCGTTGCGACCGCTGTGAATGATTGGCGGCGGCCGAAATCAGCGGGGCGCGTTCTGTCGGATCGGAAGCAGCAAGTCTAACTTCCCAGCAGCAGGGACGGCTTGTTTTGATCTTCTCCGAGCTTGAACCTGGGAATGGCCTTCAAAGAAAAGGTAA
>DASTLJ010000206.1:0-7277 GCA_035715125.1 Verrucomicrobiia bacterium | reverse complement strand
CGACCGCCAGGCCCTGGCTCGCCAGGCTGTCGAACTTTTCGAAGCCTCGCTACAGTTGAATCCGTTCAACACCATCGTGCTGCTGAAAGCCGCCCGTTCCTACGAACTGGCCGGCGACGACGACCGGGCGCTCAAAACGCTGCTTCGCGCGCTGGAAAATGAACCCGAAGCGGCGCTCGTTCACATCAAACTCGGCCAGTTTTATCGGGACCGCGGCAAGAATGATCGGGCCCTCAAATACTACGAGCACGCGGAGCGCATCAACCATGCCCAGGATCCCGGCGTCCAGATCAACGCCAACGAACTCCGCGGGCTGTAGATTCCCCATTTAACCGTGAAACAGAACCCCATCCGCTCCCAACTCAAACGCGGCGTCCCCGCCGTCGGCACCTGGCTCACGCTGCCCGATCCCGTGGCCGCGCACCTGATGAGCAAGTCCGGCTTCGACTGGCTCACGGTCGAGCTGGAGCACACGTCCACGAACTACGAGACCGCCGCGCAAATGTTTGCCATCATCGCCGCCGATGGTTGCGTGCCCCTGGCGCGCGTGCCTTGGAACGACGTCCAGAACATCAAGCGCGTCCTGGATACCGGCGCCTGGGGTATCGTCGTGCCGATGGTCAACTCGGGGCCGGAGGCCGAGGCCGTCGTGAGGGCAGCGCGCTACCGGCCCATTGGCCAGCGCACCATTGGCGGGCAGTTGCACGCGGCGAACTTTGCCACGGATGCCTCGACTTACTACGCCAGGGCCAACGAGGAAATTCTCGTGGTCGTAATGGCCGAGCACGTTGATGCCGTTGCGAATATTGGCGAGATTCTGGCCGTGCCGGGGATCGACGTGGTGTTCGTCGGCCCGAACGACCTGCACGCCTCGATGGGATTGCCGCCGATGTTCGACAGCGACGATAAGCAGTTCAACGCCGCCCTGAAGAAAATCCTCTCGACGGCCAAGGCGCGCGGCGTCGCCGCCGGCATCCACGTTCTGGATACCGCCCAGGCGCAGCGGCGCATCAATGAAGGCTGGCAATTCATCGCGGTGGCCAGCGAAGCCGGCTTCATGCTGGCCAAAGCCGGAGAAATCGCGAAGGCCCTTGGGTTGGGCAAGGGCCAGGCCGTGGCGAAGTATTAGCAGGGGGGGCCCAGAATCTGACGAGCCGTCGAATAAAGCGCCGAGCTCTACAACGGTCTGTAGCCGCCGACGTGAGGAGGCGGAAAACGTGCATGGACGGTCCATCCGCCTCCTCACGTCGGCGGCTACGAACGTTGGTGGGGAATGCGGGCTAGGCCGCGTTGCCGCGACGGGCAGGGCGCAATTCCAAGCCGTTGATTTCCCGCACGTCCAGAATGTGAATGTGGCCGTCAGGCGTGAGAAGCACGGCACTGGCTTTGTCGTTCGCAAAAGCCACCTGTTCCGGATGGGTAATCTCCACCGTTCGCCCCGGCAGGTGGATTGTGAAACGCCGGAAAGGCTTTGCATTCAGCGCGTCTTTGAACGCGTTCGTTGTCATGAGAGCAGTTTGGCAGCAGCCAACGCGGGAATCAAGGTGAAGCCATTCAACCTGATCGCCCGAACATGACTTGAGGATCCGAAGAAACTGGCCATCCTCTCCTGCATTCTCAACTCTCAACTCAAATTGCTCTCAACCAAACTATGAACATCGTTGTCCTCGACGGCCACACGCTGAACCCCGGCGACCTGAGCTGGGAGGAGTTGAAGGCGCTCGGGCCGTGCGCCATTTATGAGCGCAGCACCCCGCAAGAGGTGCTCAAGCGCGCGGCGGACGCGGAGCTCCTCATCACGAACAAAGTGCCGCTCAGCCGGGAACAAATCCGCGCGCTGCCGAAGCTGCGCTACATCGGCGTCACGGCCACGGGCTACAACATCATCGAGGTGGCGGCGGCGCGGGAGCGCGGGATCACCGTCACGAATGTGCCGGCTTACGGCACCCGCTCGGTCGCCCAGCACACCTTCGCCCTGCTGCTCGAACTCACCCAGCACGCCGGCCAGCACTCTCAAAGCGTCCGCGCCGGCGCCTGGGTTCGCAGCCCGGACTGGTGTTTCTGGGAGCATCCGCTGATCGAATTGGACGGATTGACGATGGGCATCGTCGGCTTTGGACGCATTGGCCAGGCGGTCGGCGAACTGGCGCGGGCCTTCGGCATGCATGTCATGACTTCTGCTTCTCCGCGGGCCAGAGAGTTGCCTCACTACGTCACCATCCTGTCGCTCGACTCGCTGTTCGGCGCCGCGGACGTCGTCAGCCTCCACTGCCCGCTGACCGACGCCACGCAAAACCTCGTCAATGCCGCCCGATTGGAGCGGATGAAACCCACCGCCTTCCTCCTCAACACAAGCCGCGGCCCGTTGGTGGACGAAGCCGCGCTGGCCGAAGCGCTGAACGCCGGCCACATCGCTGGCGCCGGCCTCGACGTGCTTTCGACCGAACCGCCCCGACCGGACAACCCGCTCCTCACCGCCAGGAACTGCATCATCACGCCGCACCAGGCCTGGGCTACGCAGGCCGCACGCACCCGGTTGATGCGCATAGCCGTCTCCAACGTGAAGTCCTTCCTCGAGGGGAAGGCGCAAAACGTCGTGAGTTGAGGGCCGTTCGGAAGGCTGGCGGAAGTTTTCAGTAATCAGTAATCAGTAATCAGTAATCAGTAATCAGTAATCAGTAATCGGTAATCAGTGGTCAGTCACTGGCCATGCAGCGCCATCAGAAATACTAAATACTGATTACTGATTACTGATTACTGAAAACTGATTCCTAAAAATGGCACTCACCGAAAACCTCGCTTCGATTCGCCAACGCATCGCCGCGGCCTGTAGCCGCGCCGGACGCGATCCCGCCGCGGTCACCCTCCTGGCCGTCAGCAAGGGGATGCCGCCCCAAGTCGTGCGTGAGGCGACGGACGCCGGGCTGACGCTCTTTGGCGAAAACAAAGTGCAGGAAGCGAAGGCAAAAATCCCTCTCTGCCCCGACCGCTCGTGCTGGCACATGATTGGCCACCTCCAATCCAACAAATGCCGCGACGCCGTCCAGCTGTTCGCGATGATTCACAGCGTCGACAGCGTCCCGCTCGCGGAAGAGATCCAAAAATGCGCCGACCGGCAGGCCCGGACGATGCCGGTCCTTCTGGAAGTCAATCTGGCCGGCGAATCCGCCAGGTTTGGCTTCCGGCCCGACGCCGTTTTGCCTGCGCTTCAGCAAATCAACTCACTGCCCCGTGTCGAGATTCACGGCTTGATGACGCTCGGGCCCTGGACGCCGGAGGCCGAAAAAGTCCGGCCGATCTTCCGCCAGCTTCGGGAGCTCAAGACCCGTTGCGAGCAGGCTCTGGGCGCGCCATTGCCGCACCTGAGCATGGGGATGAGCGGTGACTTCGAGGTGGCCATCGAGGAAGGCGCGACGATCGTCCGCCTCGGCACCGCGCTGTTCGGCCCGCGCCCCAAGCCCACCCGCCCTGCCCAGCCAGGCGATGGCGAATGATTAGGGATCCGGCCGGTTTTGCGCTTTGCATCCGGCGGCGGCTGTGGCTAGCTTGCGCCCATGTCAGAGTTTGTCGCTTACGTGAACCACGGCGCCGCGCTGGTGACGCCGCGGGTACTTGAGACGGTCGTGCGCCAGCTTCCGATGTGGAAGATGGAGTTCACCCAGATCAATGCGCCGAGGTATCCTCACCTGGTCGATCAACTTGAATTCCTCGCCGACGCCGTCGAGGACTTCGCGGAGGGCGCCTACAAGGAACTGCCCTTCTGCGCTGTGGCTCAGGCCGTGTTCGCCCTGACCTACGCGCACAAGAAAATCGATGTGATTCCCGACCTGATGCCCAACCTGGGCCGCGCGGACGATTCGAGCGTCGTGCGCGCCGCATTGATCCAGAACGAAAAGTCCTTCGCCAAATACGCGGAAGTGATGGGAATCAACTGGAACAAGATCACGAGCAATCCCTGATCGGCAGAGTCCTCCGCCCGGCCTGACCGCCATTTCTCACCATGAGCTTTAGGACCCGACGGTCCGTAGCCGCCGACGTGAGGACGCGGAGAACGCGGACACACGCTCCATCCGCCTCCTCATGTCGGCGGCTACCGTGGTTCGTGAGAAATGCAGGCTGAACTCCTGGCTCGCCGCCGCCGGCCGCCGCTAATGCGCATCCTCAATCTCAATCCCGACACCGGCATCGGCGCCAGCGCGTGGTTCGTCGAACTCGAGGGCCATCGCATTCTGCTCGACGCCGGCACGCACCCGAAACTCGAAGGCCACGCCAGCCTGCCGCTCTACAAGCTCATCGCCAGGGAGGACCTCGACGCCATTGCCATCTCGCACTGCCATCATGATCACGTCGGCTCCCTGCCCGTCGCGATGCGCTACTTTCCCGAGGCGCACGTCCTGCTCACCGACCTGAGCTACTTCCTGGCCGAACGGGTGCTGCACAATTCGGTGAACGTGATGATGCGCCAGCGCGACGAACTCGGCATCCGCGAATACCCGCTCTACTCCCACACGGAAGTGGACGACATCGAATCGTGCTTCCAGGGCTTCCGCTACAATCGCGAAGTCGAGTGGGCCGCGCACCACAAGTCCCGCGCCGGCTTCGATTCGCCCGTGCTCGAATTCTATGACGCGGGCCACGCGCTCGGCTCGGCGGGCATCATGCTCCGCGGCAAAAAGGAGACGCTGTTCTACACCGGCGACGTCTCATTTCATGATCAGACCATACTGCGGGGCGCGCGCTTCGAAGACGTGCAGGCCGACGTGCTCATCATGGAGACCACCCGCGGCGACCGCCCCACTCCGCCCGGATTCACGCGCCAGGGCGAGATCGAACGCCTCACCGCCGCACTCCATCGCGTGCTCAAGCGAGGCGGCTCGGTGCTCATCCCCACCTTCGCCCTGGGCCGCACGCAGGAAATTCTCGCGCTCCTGGCGCTGCTGATGAAGGCGGGCAAGCTCAAGCGCCAGCCGATCTATATTGGCGGGCTGGGGCGCGTGTTCACGGAGATTTACGACCTCGAAGCGCATCGGACTCACCGGCAACATCCCAGCCTGCGGCTCACGGAGGCGCTCAACCTCGTCGTCATGGAAAAGGGACAGGTCGACAAAATGAAGCTGGCCGGCGGGCGCATCTTCGTCCTGACCGCGGGCATGATGAGCGAGAACACCGCCGCGCACGACCTGGCGGTGCGCATGATGGGCGACCCGCGACAGGCGATATTCTTCGTCGGCTACGCGGATCCCGACACTCCGGGCGGGCGGCTGAAGGCGGCGCGGGACGGCGAGAGCTTTATCTTCAGCGCCGGCGCCGGCCAGGTGTCGCGCCGATGCGAAGTGCAGGACTTCGACCTGACCGCGCACGCGAACCGGGAAGAATTGCTCGATTTCGTCGGCGAAGTTGCCCCGCGCGCGGTGTTGCTGGGCCACGGCGAAGCGGATTCGCGGAAGTGGTTTGAGCAGCAAATTCACGCCCGTCATCCCCGGATCAAGATCTTCCAGCCCGAGCCGGGAAAGGCCGTCCACGTTTGATTCGACGGTGAAGCGATACGACCTGAACACTACGACGTGCGCGTTCCTCGGCTTTCTGGCGGTCTTCTTTGGCCTGTTTCTATTCTATCCGGTGGGGCTGCTGCTCAAGGGCGCGTTCGTGACCGAAGGACGATTCACGCTGCGGTACTTCGAGTTGCTGATGTCCAGCCCGTTGCAACGCGAGGCGTTGCGGAACAGTTTCACGATCGCGCTGCTCACGACGGCGTTGACGACCGTGTTGACGCTGCCGCTGGCGCAAGTGATGACCCGCCTGAGCTTCCGGGGCAAGGCGCTGGCCGGGGGCCTGCTGCTGGTGCCGATGATCATGCCGCCGTTCGTCGGGGCGATTGGGTTGCGCCAGTTGCTCTCGAAGTTCGGGTCGCTCAATCTCCTTCTGACCAGGCTCGGCATCCTTGAGGCGGACAAGCCGGTGGACTGGCTGGGCGGCGGGGGCTTCTGGGGCATCGTCGCTCTCCAGGTGCTGAACCTGTACCCGATCCTGTTCCTGAATGTGTCGGCGGCGATGGCCAACATCGACCCGGCCTTGCGCGAGGCGGCGCAAAACCTCGGGGCGACCGGCGGGCGGCTGTTTCGCACGGTGACGCTGCCGCTCATCCTGCCGGGGTACTTTGCGGGGGCGATCATCGTGTTCATCTGGGCGTTTACGGACCTGGGCACGCCATTGATTTTCGGCTTCTCGCGCGTCGTGCCGGTGCAGATTTTCGACGCCTCGCGGGAGGTGAACACGAATCCGATGGGCTACGCGCTCGTGGTATTCCTGCTCGTGCTCACCGTGGCCCTGTTCGTGACCAGCAAACGGTTCCTGGCGGGACGGCGTTACGAGATGATGGCCCGCGGACACGTCCTCGGGGCGGAGACGGCGGCGACGGGCAGGCAAGCTGTGCTGGTCTGGCTTGGGCTCGGGGGACTGATCGCGGTGGCGTTGCTGCCGCACTTGATGGTCGTCGCGCAGTCGTTCAGCGAGCGGTGGTTCTTCAGCGTGCTGCCCAGCGAATGGACCGGGGCGAGTTACGGCGAAATCTTCCGCGACAAGCTCACCGGCACGAGCATCCGCAACAGCCTGTTGTTCTCCAGTTGCAGCGCCCTGCTCGACCTGGTGCTGGGGGTGATGATCGCGTGGCTGCTGACGCGGCGGCGGATTCCGCTGGCGGGCCTGCTCGACGCGCTGGCGATGCTGCCGCTGGCGTTGCCGGGCATCGTGCTCGCGTTCGGATACGTGGCCGGTTTCGACAATTTCAAGAACGCCTGGCTGAACGAATGGTTCAATCCCCGCAACAATCCGACGCTGTTGCTGATCATCAGTTACAGCGTGCGGCGGCTGCCGTATATCGTGCGCTCGGCCTACGCCGGCTTCCAGCAGACGAGCGTGACGCTGGAGGAGGCGAGCGCGAACGTGGGCGCGTCGCCGTTGCGCACGTTGCGGAGGATCACGCTGCCGCTGGTGATGGCAAACTTGATCGCAGGCACCCTCCTGACGTTTTCCTTCGCGATGCTGGAGGTCAGCGACGGCCTGATCCTGGCGATGAAGGAACGGTACTTCCCAATCACAAAAATGATTTACGAGCTTATGGGGCGGATTGAGCCGAACGCCCCGAGCGTGGCCTGCGCGCTGGGCGTGGTGGGCATGGGGATTTTGACGGCCAGCCTGTTCATCGCCGGCAAGTTGCTCGGCAAGAAGATGGGGCAGTTGTTCCGCGCGTAAGCCTCACGAGCCGCAATGTAGGGCGG
>DASTLJ010000205.1:0-10377 GCA_035715125.1 Verrucomicrobiia bacterium | reverse complement strand
TCAGGCGCAGGCGGCGCGGCGGGCCTCGACGCCGCGGGAGAATTCGGTGTGGCGATCGCGATGGGGGGCGGCGGATGGGCCGCCGTGTAAGGCCGGTCGGCACTGCGTTGAGTCTGGCAGCCGAGCAGCGCTGACAATGCGATGACGAGTCCGCAACGAGCCGCGTTGCTGAGTCCCACGCCAATGAACCAGCGAGCTTTCATGCTGCGAACAGCATGGCCGCAGGGCGCCGCTGCGGAAAGTCAAAACTCCCCGTTCCGATTGCTGCGGGCGCATCTTGCAAGCACCGCCAATGTAGGGCAGGCGTCTCGCCTGCCCGGCCGAGCGAAGCGAGGCCTCGTGGTGCGAACGCCGCGCCTTTCGGCGCGGCCGGGCAGGCGGGACGCCTGCCCTACGTTGCCGGCGCAAGCTCGAGTGTGGTGGTGCTTCCAAGATGCGCCCGGCCGCTGCGGCCGCATCTCTCGACACTGCCCCCGGGGCGCGGCCAACCACTTCTGGACACGCGGCATTGCGCAAGGTGTCAAAATTGGTTTTCGAGATCGTCCTTAAGATTCATGACGATCTTGTGAAATAGTCCCGTCCCCCTTCACGGTCGCACGCCGTGCCCTGCCTGACCTGTCCCAAAAAAAGACAAGCCCGGCCAGCATTGAGACACTGGCCAGGCTTGCTCGGTGGGGAGGCCGATGCGCTAGTAAGACTTCAGCGGGGTGTCTTTGGCGATGCCGTGGGCGCTGCGCCCGTTCGAGACGAGGCGCATCAGGATGCGCAGTTCGCCGAGCAGTTTCGGTCCGAGAAACAGAGCGACACTCTCATTGGCGGCTTGGGTTTCCTTGCGGAGCTTGCGGATTTTCATTCTAAATACGCGTTGGGTAGGGTGCTTCATCGAATCTAGGTTAGCGGGGCTGACCGCCGGCCTTCCCTCCCGGTCGCTGCGTCGTGTGCGCGCGGTCGGGCCTGCCGGGGAGTGATGGAATCTGGCGCACGCAGGCAGAGACAGCCCGGCCGACCGTGGCCTCCACATCCCGTCGCGGATTGGAACAGCTCGATTCTTTGCTCGCCACATGCGTCGGCGCCTAATGAGCAGTAGCCTTGCCAACTTGCGATTGGTCTGCCGCCGGACAGTGCGTGACAACGCTCGAACCGACGGATCGTAGAGGGCGCGGTGGAGTTCAGTCGGCCGCTGAATCGAAGTGGATCTCGAAAATCAGGGCTAAAACCAGAGGACGTTGATCGTGGAGCGTGACGCAGCCGGGCGAAGCTCAGGAGTTACTTTCCCTTGGCCGCTTCAGTCCGGAACATCGGCCTTCCGGCTGCTCGTCGGCCAAACTGGGCAGTTCCTTCCCGGCAGTTCGTGCCGGCTCAGGGGGACGGTTTCGACTCGAGGATGAGTCGGCGCCGGGAGTAATCGAAAATCGCCCTGAAGTTGCGCAACGCTTCAATGCCGATGTGTCCTGCCAGCCCTTCGGCAGCGGGCGAACCTTGCTGGAAGAAGTTCGCCTCCGGCTGCTCGACGCGCAGCCGCCCAAACTGCAGCGATTCAAGGCGTCCGATCCGCGAACCGGCGCCGCCGCCCACACCGGAACGACCGCCGCCGCGACTGTCGCCCGACGCGGGCGCCAGTCCATTTTTGGCGGTAAAGTCACGGGCCAGACACAGGCAACTGTCGCACCCGGTATCCAGCTCGAACTCTCCCTCTATGGTCTTCCCGCCCGCGGCGCCCAGGGACGCGCTGACAATCGGCGTGTCCCGCAGAAACCGAAGCGGGAGGATTTCGCCATCCCCGGAATACTCAAAGCTCGCGGGCTCGTGCAGCGTCACACGTTTCGTACGCTGATCAATCTCGACCACGAATCGCCGGAAAAAGCCGGCGCCAAGGATGCCACTGCGTCGCCGGCCCCCGGGGTCCACCGGAAAGGCGGCCACGCGGCGCGGGGTCCAGCTCACGCCGCCAAAATCCAGGCGTGGTCCTTCGTAGACACCCGCAGGGGCTTCACCGGCAATGCCAACGATGGTGATTTGTCCCGTGCGCCGCAGTTGGAGCGACTCCGCCAGCCCCGGTTCGAGCATCGTCATGCCATAGCCGGTATCGAGCATGAACGGCCTCGAGTTGGTGTCGTTCACGCGGACCGGGATCATCACGTGGCCGCGGCGGAATTCAAAGGGGATGACGAGGGGATTGGTCGACGTGGAAAGAGGGGGCGGCTCCGCACTCCGGATGCACATGACAAGCGCCGCAAGTACAAATGGCGCGAGAAACGGACCGCGGTTGTCCCGTGCGGTCATGCCGCGTGTGAATATTGCGTTCGTGTCACCCGCTGGGCCTGAGCGGCCGGAGTGAGTCAGTTGCCGGAAGTTTTCCCAGCCTTCGCAGCGAGCGCTTTTTCCAGAGCAGGACCGAGCAATTCGCCGCGGCACTCACCCCCGGAAGCCAGAATGGCCCCGTTGTCGCCATCGATCAGGAACATCGCCGGGATGCTTTCGATCGCATAGGTCTTCCCAATTCGAGCCTCCCACCACTTGCCATCGTAAACCTGCGGCCACGTCATCTTGTTTTCTTTCGTGAACGTGGCGAGTGTCTCTTCGGCCTTGGCTCGATCGAGGCTGATGCCAAGGATTTCGAAGCCCTTCGCGTGGTACTTCTCGTAATTGGCGACGACGTTTGGCACCTCCTTGATGCACGGGCCGCACCAGGTGGCCCAAAAATCCAGCAGCACGACCTTGCCCTTGTAGTCGTCAGGGAACTTTACTTCCTTGTCAGCGGTCGTTTTGGCAGCGAACGGCACGGCCTTGGCCCCCTTCCCAAGATTCGGGGCGGGTTGGACTTCCTCGACGGTTTCCTTCGACTTGACGATCTGGAAGCTCCCGGCGGCCGTCATCCCGGAGATTTCGTACGTTGTGCCGCCAATGTTGAACGGGGTTCGAATGTCGTAGCCTTCACGGCGCGAGTCGAACTTGCCGTCGCTGTTCGAATCGATGAGGAGCCGGACGCGGGACGATTTGCCCTCGGCGCCGCGGAAGTCGCCCGAGGACATTTCGTCCACAAGCATGGCGGCGTAGGACTTGTCCCCAAGTTTGATATCGCCGCTCAGGGCGAAGTCGCGGTAGTAGAATAGAAATTCCTTCAGCGCGGTGCGGCGTTCGTCCGACTTGTCGAACCGGTAGAAAAAGAGGTGCGCGTCCTTCGAGCCGCCAGCGTAGGGAATTTTCACCGTGGCGTCGCCGTTGTAGCTCGTCAGGTCCTTGCCATCAGGGCCGGGGGTCTTGCGGGACTTCCAGTTGGCCGCTGAATCGTCCGAGAAGTCGCCATTGTTATTTGCGTCAACGAAGAGGCGGGCGGGCTTGCCCTCCGGTTCGTCGAGAATGATCAGGATAGTGCCCTGGGCGTCCTTCGGCCCGAGCTTGAGTTCTCCATACAGCGGCGCGGCCAGGTCGACGGGCGCCTTTTTGACCGAGTCGGGCTTCATCGCGGTCAATTGGAGTCGTTGTGGGCTGTAGTTGCCCAATTTCTGGTGGGCCTCCGAGGCCTGCCACTTGAGTTGGACTTCTTCCGCGCCGGCGCAAGCGGCCAGCGTGATGGCGGAAGCGACGACGGCCGCGGCGCGGCCGAATGAGGAACGAGAAGGGTTCATAATTCTTTTGTTCAGGATTGTGACCGGCAGCATGCTACCGGCTCCTTTCGGGGCCGGTAAATGACAAAATCACGGCCAATGGAAGGGGCGAAGTCTCAGCAGGCGGGCGTCACCATCCGGCGTTTCGCGGCGCGCCGGGGCGATACGCCATTGCCGCGGCGTGGATGCGAGACGGCCAGTGCCACCAGTTGGTTGGGCAAATCGCCCCGGTCCAACAGCCACTGCTTCTTGCTTCCAACGAAGTAACTCATTTCCGTGAAATATGGCTTTCCGTCGCACAGTGGGAGCAATTTCTTGGCAAAATGCGCCACGTGGCGGGATTGGGCATGGCGCCGTTCGGCCGCCTCGTCCTCGAAGGCCATCAGCGTGAAAAAAGTCGACGAACCGTCCTCCCGGAACACCAGATAAAGCGTGCGCGGCTCGTTCTGGCGGATTTCGGCAACCAATTCGGCCAAAGCCCGTTTTGCAGGTTTCACGTTCTCCTGTTTCACGGTGAAGCTTGACAGCGTATACTTCATAAAGGCGATCCATCAAGACGGACTATCCTAAATTACACCAATTGGACTGATTTGGTGCGAATCGGTTCGATGTTTTCTCACTCAGACCGGGTGGCGCCGGGGATTTGACGCCTGCGTGACCTTGGCGCGCAACGTCTTGCGAGCACGGTTTCTGGGTTGTTACATTTTTGTAACCAATTGATTGTAAATGCTTTCCGTCGGCACCGAGGCACTCGCCCGGGCAATTGAGATGGCGGATTCTCACTGCTCCATTCCCTTGCCCCCATTCCCTTGCCACGAGATTGGGCTCATCATCAAAAAGCTCTTCCGAAGTCGGCAGGGGAATGGGGGCAGACGAATAAGGACAGCCACTCTGCTGCCAAGCACCTCAAGAATCACTCCAGCCAATCCCTCCGTCGCACAGGGCAAAAGTTGAAAGGATTCCTCGGCGGAACAGCGGCGCACGAAACATTACAACGAGGTACCTGCCCGTCGGAGCATCCGCCGCCCATTCCCGTCCAACGACCCGCAACGAATGAACGCCGACGCCTTGCTGACCAACATCCTCGTCGCCTCGCCCTGCCCGGCCCGCTGGGCGGACATGACCGGCGACAATCGCGCCCGCTTCTGCGCGCAATGCCAGAAGCACGTTTACAATCTGTCCGAGATGACTGCCGAGGCCGCCGTCGACCTCATCCGCAAAAAGGAAGGCAAGCTCTGTGTGCGATTTTACCAGCGAGCCGACGGCACTGTCCTCACGGCGGACTGCCCCGTCGGCGCCTGGGCCTTCGCGCGCCGCGTGAAGAGATTGATCGCCGTTGGCGTCGGCGTGCTCGTGCCCGCATTGGCCGCGCCGCTTTGGTTCCATTCACCCGGTCCGAAGCCAACCACACGCAGCAAGCTCTACCAGACCTGGGACGCGACGCTGCTCGCCATCAGGAACTGGGTCAACCCGCCGCCACTGGCTCCTCGGATGGGAGACGTCTGCGTTGCTCCTCCGCGAGCGACCGCGCCACCCGCCCCCCAATCAAGTAGCGCAACGCCCGGTCGATAACCTGGCGCACGCGTCCAATTTACAGCCCATTTACACACGACACTCACCGGCGTGATAGCGTCGAGAGGATATGAAAAAATTGCTTCCATTTGGTGTCCTCGCCTTTCTCACCGCCGCCCGCCTCGGCGCGCCCGCGCAAACCGAGCACAGCGTCGCCGCTCCCGGCCATCCTCACCTCCACGCCTCACACATCATCGTCCCCCAGGCGCGGCCCATCGCGCCGCAACCGGCCGGGACGGTGACAATTTCCGCGGTCAACGTCGCGGTGGACATCGTCGAGCAGGTCGCCACGACCACGATGGACATCAGCCTCACCAACGCCACCGGCGCTCGGCTCGAAGCGCAGATGATCGTCCCCGTGCCCGACAAGGCGGCCTTGCGCGGCTTCATTTTTCAGGGCGCGGCCAGCGAACCCACGGCCCAGCTTCTGCCCAGGGAAGAAGCACGGAAGCTCTACGACGAAATCGTGGCCAAGACCCGCGACCCCGCCCTGCTCGAATTCATCGGCCACAGCCTCATCCGTTCCAGCGTCTTCCCGGTCGAGCCGCGCGCCGCGCAAAAAGTCCGCATCACCTACGAACATTTGCTCACGGCCGACGGTGACCGCATCGACTACGCGCTGCCCCGCACCGAGTCCATCGACTACCATGTTCCGTGGAACATCGCGGTGCGCATCAAGGCCAAGTCGCCCATCTCGACCGTCTATTCGCCAAGCCACAAATTGGAGACGACCCGCGCCGGCGAAAATCAGATCGCCGCTCGCATCGCCGCTGACGCGACGACTGAGCCGGGCGCCTTCCGGCTGTCGTACCTTCTCGAAAGAGAAGGCATCACCGCGTCACTGCTGGCCTATCCAGACCCGAAGCTGGGCGGCGGCTACTTCCTGCTGCTCGCCGGCGCGCCAGTCAAAGCGCCCTCAAATAACGCCCTCAAGCGCGAAGTCATTCTCGTCCTCGACCGTTCCGGCAGCATGGCCGGCGAGAAACTGGAGCAGGTGCGCGCCGCCGCGCTGCAAGTGCTCGAAGGATTGGAGGAGGGCGAGGCGTTCAACATCATCGTCTATCACGAAGCCGTCGAATCGTTCGCGCCCGAGCCGGTGATTAAGACCGCGGAAACGATGCGCGCCGCCCGCGCTTACATCAAAGGCCTCCGCGTCCGCGGCGGCACGAACATTCACGACGCGCTCGTCGAGGCGCTGCGCATGAAACCGACGAAAGGTTGCCTCCCCATCGTGCTGTTCCTCACGGACGGCCTGCCGACGGTCGGGCAGACTTCCGAAAAGGCCATCCGCGATGTCGCGTCGAAGTCCAACCCGCACGAGCGCCGCATCTTCACGTTCGGCGTCGGTGTGGATGTCAACACGCCGTTGCTGGACAAGATCGCGCTGGAGACGCGCGCCACTGCCAGCTTCGTGCTGCCCAAGGAGGACGTGGAGGTGAAGGTCGGCCAGGTCTTCAAGCGCCTCGTCGGCCCCGTGCTGGCCGGGCCGAAACTGCAGACGCTCGATGAGCGCGGCAAGCCGGCGCTCGGGCGCGTCCGCGAAATTACCCCGGCGAAGTTGCCGGACTTGTTCGAGGGCGATCAGCTTGTCTTGCTCGGCCAATACATCGGCGACGATCCATTGACCTTCGTGCTGGATGGAAACTTTTTCGGCAAGCCGCGCAGCTTCAAATTCAACTTCGCCCTCGACAAGGCCACGACGAAGAACGCATTCGTCCCGCGCCTCTGGGCCAGCCGCCAAATCGCCACGCTGACCGATGCCATCCGCGACCTCGGCGCCGACGGCGCGGCCACGACCGCCGCCGCGGATCCGAAGGTCAAGGAGCTCGTGGACGAGGTCGTCCGGCTGTCGAAAGAGTTCGGGATCCTCACCGAATACACCGCGTTCTTCGCCCGCGAAGGCACCGACCTGACACAGCCCGTCCACCTGACGATGGAGACGTTTACGAATTTCCAGAATCGCGCGATGGCCGTCCGGTCCGGCTACGGCTCGGTGAACCAGTCCTTCAACAATGGCGCGCAACTTTCCCAGTCCTGCGTGAACAGCCGCAACGGCTACTGGGACGCGAACATGAACCGCGTCTCCATCAGCACCGTCCAGCAGGTCAACGACCGGGCATTCTACAAGCGCGGCAACCGCTGGGTGGACAGCTCGCTCGTGGACAAGGCCGGCGCGACGCCGAAGAAAGTTGTCGAGGTCGGCTCCGACGAATTCCGCCAACTTGCCCACCACCTCGCCGCGCAAAGCCGCCAGGGCTGCGTCGCCTTGAACGGCGAGATTCTCCTCAATGTGGATGGTGAAACCGTACTTATCCGTTGACCACTCCGGAGCACTTCTCAAGCAGACATCGTCAAACCAAACACGAAACCTTCATTCTATGAAAACAAGCATCCCAATCCTTGCCACCTCGCTGACGCTCCTCGTTGGCTCTGTTTCAACCCAAGCCGCTGCGCCTGCCGCTCCCGCAAAAGCCGAGGCAGCGCCCATCGTCCAACTCGCCATTCTTCTCGACACGAGCAGCTCCATGGATGGTCTGATTGAACAGGCCAAGGGCCAGCTTTGGAAAATCGTCAATGAGTTCATCAATGCGAAACAGAACGGCAAGCGGCCCGAACTGGAGGTTGCCCTGTACGAATACGGCAAGAGCAGTCTGTCCGCCTCCAGCGGCTGGATCCGCCAGATCGTCCCGCTCACGAACGACCTCGACAAAATCTCCGAGGAACTTTTCAAGCTGACCACGAACGGCGGCGAGGAGTATTGCGGCTGGGTGATCAAGGACGCGGTCGAGAAGCTCGCGTGGAGCAAATCGCCGGACGCCTTCAAAGCCATTTTCATCGCCGGCAACGAGCCGTTCACGCAGGGGCCGGTGGATTACGCGAAGTCGTGCAAGGCCGCCATCGAGAAGGGCATCATCGTAAACACGATTCATTGCGGTGGCGAGGGTGAGGGCATCCAGACAAAGTGGCAGGACGGCGCGCTCCTGGCCGAGGGCAAATACATGGTCATTGATCACAATCAAGCGGTCGTCCACTTCGCGGCGCCGCAGGACAAGGAAATCGCCCGGCTCGGCGTCGAGTTGAACAAGACATACATCGCCTTCGGCCACGCCGGACAGGCCAACCTCGCCCGGCAAAGCGCGCAAGACGCCAACTCGGCCGCGCTCGCCCCGCAGGGCAGCTCCGTCCAGCGCGCCCTGTCCAAGTCCTCCGCCTACTATTGCAACAGCTCGTGGGACCTCGTGGACGCGTGCAAGGGCACCAACTTCAATCTCTCGGCGCTGAAAAAAGAGGAGCTTCCTGTCGAGATGCAAAAGATGACCGAGACCGAGCGCAAAACTTACGTCGAAACCAGGACGAAGGAGCGCGAGAAAATTCAGCAGGAGATCAACCTCCTGAACTCCGACCGCACAAAATTCGTCGCCGAGCAATCGAAGAAACACAGCACATCCAACACGCTCGATACCGTGGTGGTCACAGCGGTGCGCGAGCAGGCGATGAAGAGGAACTACAGGTTTGAGTGAACTCAGCATGCCACTTTCAAATAAATCGCGGAGCGATGACTCGATGGTAGCCGTGGGCTTCAGCCCACGGATGGGCGAGCGTAAAGGCCCGCGTCGCGGAGCGACGCCTGACGCCGGCGGCAGGACCAAGGTTCATGCGTCGCTTCGCGACGCGCGTCTTCTTGTGTCCTTGTTCCGTAGGCTGAAGCCCACGGCTACCTTCGCAGCCTCGCTCTGCGAGGCAAAATCCACCGTGGCATTCCCGGCAGACTTTGCTACCCTGCCAACCTACTGACACATGGACACCCGACGCGTTCTTGTAGTCGAAGACGATTCCGCTATCCGGCGGGGCATCGCTGACGCGCTGACCTTCGCCGGCTACGAAGTGTTGCAGGCGGCCAACGGCAACGAAGGCATGGCGCAAGGGCTTCGGGCGACCATCGACCTGCTCATGCTCGACCTCATCCTGCCCGGCCCGAGCGGCTTCGAGATCCTCAAGGCCGTCCGCGCAGCGCGGCCCACGCTGCCGGTCATCATCCTCACCGCGCGCGGCGAAGAGGCCGACCGCGTGCAGGGCTTGCGGCTCGGCGCGGACGACTACGTGGTCAAGCCCTTCAGCGTGCGCGAATTGCTCGCGCGCGTGGAAGCCGTGCTGCGCCGCTCGCCCGAACGGCCGAGCAAGGTGAACAAGATCGAGATGCCTCACGGCGTCGCCGATTTGTCCCGTTGCGAAGTCCGCTTCGAGAACGGCAAGCGCGCCGAGCTTTCCGAACGCGAAGTCGAGTTGCTCCGCTACCTCGCCACGAATCCCGGGCGCGCCGTCTCGCGCGACGAAATCCTGCTTCGCGTCTGGCGGCTCGACCCCAAGCGCATGGCCACCCGCACCATCGACATGCACGTGGCCAACCTCCGCGAGAAACTGCGCGACGATGCGGAGAATCCGCGAGTCCTGCTCACCGTGCGAGGGAAGGGGTACATGATTGCAGCCAACGTAGCAGCCGACGTAAGGAGGCTCTGATCTCAACATGCACTACGCCGACTCCATGGGAAGTCAGAGCCTATCCATGACGCCGGAGCGCCGAGCTCCTGCTCGGCAAGGAAGGCTGCAACTGGATCGCGCCGAGCGGGAGCTCGGCGCTCCGCCCGCGTCATGGTCGCGAAGCTCGGCGTGCCGCCGTCGGGTTCTCCTCACGTCGGCTGCTACCTGATTAGGATGACCCGTCCTCTCCACATCCGCCTCGTCTTCGCCGCGTGCCTCGTGGTGTTGCTGGCGGCTATGGCTGGAGTGAGCGTGACAACGCTGAGGCTCGACCGCGCGCAGTTGCTCGCGGCGCAGCAGGCGGAGACGGAAGAGAAAGTCCGGCTCGCGCTCTGGCGGATGGATTCACTGCTGACGTCGATTATGGTCGAGGAAAGTGCGCGGCCATTCTCGGCGTGGGAAGCGTTTTCCCGCAGCGAGCCGGCGCTTACCAAGGGCTACGCCCCGATCAAGCCGGGCGAGGTGCTCACACCGTCGCCGTTGCTCGCTTACTCGTCGAGCAACGTGTTGCTGCATTTCCAACTGAGTCCGGATGGTCAGCTCACGTCGCCGCAGGTGCCGCTGGGCCCGGAGCGGGCGCCAGCCCTGATGAACGGAATGACGACCGAGCGTATTCAGACCGCCGCGGCGCAGCTAAACGAGTATCAGTCGCTGTTGA
>DASTLJ010000204.1:0-2420 GCA_035715125.1 Verrucomicrobiia bacterium | reverse complement strand
GTCATTATGCGCGTGCGCGTTCACCAGCGGCTTCGGCTCGGCGCCTGTGGCGAGGAAGCCAGTGAATGCGAACAACAGAGCAACCCATCGCCCTGCGCGTTTGTTTAGCGTGCCGCGAGGCACGCCGGGGAGCGCACGCGGCCCGCGTGCCGAATCCGGCGGCCCGCCGGATTCTCGTTCCACAAACTCCCTCGCGCTCCAGGATGAAGAATGTGGAACGAAGTTTTCGGCGGGCCGCCGAAAACTGCATGCCGGCGGCATGCGCTCCCCGCTCAACACGTCCTCGCTCTGCACGGACACTTTTGGTCTCCCCAGCCGAGCAATGCCCGGCGCTCCGCCCTACGGGACAAAACGTAGGTTCATCGCCGAATTCCAGGGAACTCCAACGGCGTTCCATCCTCCAGACCAGGGTTGCCCGCGACAGCGGGCTACCCTGGGACATGTCCAAAGAGGGCCGCAACCCCGACGGGGTTGAATCACGGGCCGCACAGTGCGGCTGATACAACCCCCTCAGGGTTGTGGGAATAGTCGTGTCGCAGACCCAGGGTAGTCGCTCCGCTCCAACCCTGGGCTGAGTGATGGAACGCCGTTGGCGTTCGTCCTCGTCCCCGTGTGCCCCGAAATTCCGTGATAAACCAAAAAGTACTGCCACCCTCAAGCGCCGAGAGCATTCGGATACTGCGAAGCGAGCCAGAAAAGGCGAGGGCTGGAGCGCCGCTGTGGCGAAGCCCAGCCGAAGCGGGGCCGCTGGTAGATGCCAACGCGGTGTCAGGCGCTACCCGTCTGACTCTCCTCTCACTTCGACATGCCGACTGGTTGCATCCCGCGCTTCCGTGCCGACGCAGGCGCTTGCGTCTTGCCAGCCTCCAAGCGCTCCAATTTGGTTTCGTGTCCGTCCCGCTGAACACTCTGCGCCTTGTCGTAGCTCTCCATCAGCGCGCGGTAAGGCGGGACAAGGTGGTCCACCATGACCGCCGCAAACTCCATCGCATCCGGGCGGTTCCAGGTGCTCATCAACTCGGCTAGGACGGCATACGTGTCGATGGGCATGGCCCCCGCCTGCACCACACGCGCCAGCGTGAGGTCGGTAGCCATCTTGCTCCAATTGCCCGAGGCGTCAATGACGGTGAAAACCTTGTAGCCCGCGGCCAACGCGCTCAAGGTCGGGAAGGCCATGCAAACGCTCGTCAGCGTGCCGGCAATGATCAGCGTCTTGCGTTTGGTCTTTGCAATCGCCTGCACCCACGCAGGATTGTCCCAGGCGTTGATCTGCCCGGTGCGCGGGATGTAAACCGCGTCCGGGTTGTGCTGGTGAATCTCTGGAATCAGCGGCCCATTGGGGCCGTCCGGGACGGAGGCGGTCGTGAAGGTGGGTATCTTGGCGAGGCGGGCCACCTTGGCGAGCGCCGTGACGTTGGAGCGAAGAACTGGCAACTCAATGTCCCTGACGAGCTGAAACAGCCCACTCTGATGATCAACCAGCAGCATGACGGCGTCGTCGGGGTCAATCATGGTCTTGATGGTTTTGCTCATACGATTCTCCTTTCGGTTTGTTTTGGTTTGGTGTGCGAGATTCATGGCGACACGCTCGGTGCCGTCTAACCTCTAAGTGACCCGCAATCCTGCGGATTTGCTGTTCGGTGGGATGGTGTATCTCAGCCGGGCATGCTTGTCGAGCAAGCAATTGCGTCAATCGACGAGCCAGCCCCAGCTCGGTTTGCAGCCAGCTTGGAACATCCTCTCAGCCTCGCGGCTATTTTCAAAACGTCCCTCACGCGACGCCAAGCAGATACCTCATGGTCACGGGTCCCCGGCCTACGCCAGTCGCCCGAATTTCTTCTCCAGCTCGCGGTAGTTCATCTCGATGAGCGTCGGCCGGCCGTGCGGGCAGGTGTAGGGCATCGCGCAGTGGCGAAGGTCGTTCACGAGGTTTTCCAACTCCGGGCCGCGTAGAGGATCGTTGGCCTTCACGGCGTGACGGCAGACGGTCTTGGCAATCGTGTGCTCGCCGAGACGTTGCGCGTTGACTTGTTGTCCGGCGGCCTTGAGTTCGTCGATCATTTCGAACACAAAGCGGCGCGCGTCGGGCGCCTTCACCATCGGCGGCAGGCCGTCGAGCAGGAAGGTGCGCTCGCCAAACTCGCTCAGGCTGACGCCGAGGCGATTCAACGTCGCGAGTTGTTCACGGAGAAACTGCGCGTCGCGCGCGGACAACTCGACGGTTTCCGGCAGCAGCAGCCGTTGCGCCGGCACGCGGCCGCTTTCCAGCCGCGCGAGCATTTGCTCGAAAAGGATCCGCTCGTGCGCGGCGTGCTGGTCCATGAGCACCAGCCCCCGGTCGCTTTCGAGCACCACGTAGAGCCGGCCGATGACGCCGACGAGACGGAGGGGGACGTGGAGGAGGGGGGTTGGGTCGGAGG
>DASTLJ010000203.1:0-2387 GCA_035715125.1 Verrucomicrobiia bacterium | reverse complement strand
CCCTCTGGTGCAGGGCGCGAAACCGGTTGGCTTTTTCAGTTTGTGTCATGGTGTGGATGGCATCGCAATTAAACTTGCGGGTAAACCTCCATGTCCTCGGTGATCTTCATCGAGCAGGACTGCGGGCCGCCTGTACCTTCACGAGTCGGATCTTCCCGTTCTCCCCTACGATGAGGGGTAATCCGAGGCGGGCGTTCTCGGCGCGGAGTCGGCGAGCCACACGACGGAAGGCTCGTTGGGCGGGAGCAATGAAGGCGCCGCGTTCGCGGCTCTTTTTTCCGTTTCTCATTTTGCCAAGAGCATATCGCGCAGTTCGGCCGGCGAGCAAGTCTCAGAGTCGGCCAGCAAGCGGGCCGGGCTGGATTGGTTGTCCCACAAGGCCCAGCGGTCGGCGAGGGGCGCGTAATCTTTGGCGAAGTGCCGGAGGCTGCGGCCGAATCGCCGGCGAACGTCGGCCGCAGGGACGTTGTGTCCGCCTTTGCGCACGCGTTCGCGGATGCGGCGCAGTGCCAGAACGGGCGTCGGCAGCCAGAGATAGTGGAGCTGGATGCGGAAACCAAGGCGTTTGGCCTGTCGGAGCAATCGCAGATAGGTCTTGCCGCTCAAAGTGGATTCCAAGCCGAAGCTCTCGCGGGCGCGGATGGAATCCCGGACCTCCTTGAGCAACAGGCGCGCGGCTTTGAATGCCGCCGCCGCAGGCGCCAGCGGAGAAAGCCCTCGCGCGATTTCATCTGGATTGAGGAATCTAAGGCATTTGACTTCCTTGGAAAGATACTCAAAGGCGAATGTGGTTTTGCCCGCGCCGTTGCAGCCGGCGATGAGGTAAATCGTGGGTGTGGGCACTTGAAGTCAGGGCTGCGCAGCAGCGCAGCCCCACCGGGTTACGCCTTCGCGTAAACCTCCGCGCCCTTCTCCACGAACTCCTTGGACTTTTCTTCCATGCCGCGCTTGAGGGCTTCTTCTTCAGCAATCCCCAATTCGGCGGCGTATTTGCGGACGTCTTCGGTGATTTTCATCGAACAGAAGTGTGGGCCGCACATGGAGCAGAAGTGGGCGCTCTTGGCGCCTTCCTGTGGCAACGTCTGGTCGTGGAACTCGCGGGCGGTGATGGGGTCGAGGCTGAGGTTGAACTGGTCTTCCCAGCGGAATTCGAAGCGGGCTTTGCTCAACGCGTTGTCCCGATATTGGGCACCAGGATGGCCTTTGGCGAGGTCGGCGGCGTGGGCGGCGATTTTGTAGGCGATGACGCCGTCCTTCACGTCCTTCTTATTCGGCAGGCCGAGGTGTTCCTTGGGCGTAACGTAGCAGAGCATCGCGCAGCCATACCAGCCGTTCATCGCCGCGCCGATGCCGCTGGTGATGTGATCGTAGCCGGGGGCGATGTCGGTGGTGAGCGGGCCGAGCGTGTAGAAGGGGGCTTCATGACACCACTCGAGTTGTTTGTGCATGTTTTCCTCGATGAGATGCATGGGCACGTGGCCGGGGCCTTCGTTCATCACTTGCACGCCGCGCGCCCAGGCGCGCCCGGTGAGTTCACCCTGCACTTTGAGTTCGGCGAATTGCGCTTCGTCGTTGGCGTCGGCAATCGAGCCGGGGCGCAGGCCGTCGCCGATGCTGAAACTCACGTCGTAGGCCGCCATGATGTCGCAGATGTCGTCCCAGTGGGTGTAGAGAAAACTTTCCTGATGATGGGCCAGGCACCACTTGGCCATGATACTGCCGCCGCGGCTGACGATACCCGTCATGCGCGACGCGGTGAGCGGAATGAAGCGCAGGAGCACGCCGGCGTGAATGGTGAAATAATCCACGCCTTGCTCGGCCTGTTCGATGAGGGTGTCGCGGTAGATTTCCCACGTAAGTTCCTCGGCCTTGCCGCCGACTTTTTCGAGCGCCTGGTAAATCGGCACGGTGCCGATGGGCACGGGGGAGTTGCGCAGAATCCATTCGCGCGTGGCGTGGATGTTCTTGCCGGTCGAGAGGTCCATGACGGTGTCCGCGCCCCACTTGGTGGCCCAGCGCATTTTCTCAACTTCCTCCTCGATGCTCGAGGCGACGGCGCTGTTGCCGATGTTGGCGTTTATCTTCACGAGGAAATTGCGGCCGATAATCATCGGCTCGGATTCCGGGTGATTGATGTTGGCCGGGATGATGGCGCGGCCGGCTGCCACTTCGCTCCGCACGAATTCCGGTGTGATTTCGGCGGGGATGCGTTGGGGGAAGCGGTGGAAAACTGAAGGCGTGAACGGTGAATCGTTAAATCGTTGAAGCGTTGAAGCGTTGAAGCGTTGAAGCGTCGAAGCGTCGTCACGTGGTGCGTGGTGCGTGGTGCGTGAAAGCTGATGCGACCCGGCGTGTTGTTTCATCAAGTCGCTGCGGGCGTTGTCGTT